>NZ_SMKT01000053.1 GCF_004348735.1 Actinomadura sp. KC06 | reverse complement strand
GGGTGGGCAAGTCGCGGCTGGTCGGGGTGGCGGCGGCCGCGTCCCGGCTGGGTGGCGTGTTCGTCGACCTGGTTCCGGTGCGGGACGGGTTCGTCGAGCATGCCGTGGCGGCCGCGCTGGGCGTGACCGAGCGGCCGCAGACCGAGCTGCACGCGGTGATCGCCGAGCGGCTGGGGCGGAGCCGGACGCTGATCGTCCTCGACAACTGCGAGCACCTGCTGGACGCGGTCGCCGGGTTCGCCGACCGGACCCTGGCGGCATGTCCCGGCGCCCGGATCCTGGCCACCAGCCGGGAGCGGCTCGGCGTCCCGGGGGAGCGGGTCGTGCGGGTGGGGCCGCTGCCGCTGTCGTCGCACGCGGAGGCGCTGTTCGCCGACCGGGCCCTGGCCGCCGACCCCGAGTTCGCGGCGGAGCCCGGCGCGGTGGCGGAGATCTGCGCGCGGCTGGACGGCATGCCGTTGGCGATCGAGCTGGCGGCCGCTCGCAGCGCGGCGTTGGGCGCGTCCGGTGTGCTGGCGGCGCTGGACGATCGGCTTCGCCTCCTCGCGGGTGGGCGCGGGGCGGACGAACGGCATCGCTCGCTCCGCGCCGTCCTGGCGTGGAGCCACGATCTTCTGGACGAGGAGGAGCGCCGCCTGTTCCGGCGGCTGGCGGTGTTCGCGGGCGGGTTCGACCTGGACGCGGTCCTCGCCGTGACCCCGGGGACGACGGCGGGCGCGGCGGCCGATGTGCTGGGCCGTCTTGTCGACAAGAGCCTGGTCGTCAGGGCGGGGCAGGGGCGCTGGCGGCTGCTGGAGACCGTCCGGGCGTTCGCCGGTGAGCAGCTCGCGCTGGGCGGTGAGGAGGCCGCCTTGCGGGATCTGCATCTGGCGTGGGCCGCCAAGGTCGCGGCCGGGCTGGTCGCCGACGACCGGGAGTTCGACGTCGTCGCGGACGATCTGCGCGCGGCGCTCGCCGCTGCCCCCGCGGACGCCGGTGACGTGGCGCACGGGCTCGCCCGGTCGCTGGGACGCCTCGCCTACACGCGACGGTTCGCGCGCGAGGCGTACGGCCATTTCCTGGAGGCGTCCGAGCGGGCGGGGTCGCCCGGGGAGGCGTCCAGGGACCTCAAGAGCGCGGCCGACTGCACGCACGTCCTCCCGACCGGCGGGCACCGGCATCTCGAACTGCTGCGCTCGGCGGCCGACCAGGCACGGGACGCCGCGGACGGCGACGCGGAGGCCGTCCTCCTCGCGACGGCGGTCGTCACGACGGCGCGCAATCCCGGCTGGGGCCTGATCCCGCACGAGGAGCTGCGGCGGCTGCTGGAGCGCGCGGAGGACGCCGGTGATCCCGATGATCCGGTCGTCGCGGGGTGGCTCGCCGCCGCCCGCGCCTGGACGGCCTCGGCAGAGCCGTACAGCACCGATCCCGTCCGGGCGGAGGAGGCCGTGGCGGCGGCGCGTGCGGCCGGTGACCCGGTGCTGCTCAGCGCGGGCCTCGACGCGACGGTCTGCGCCGCGCTGCGCGAGGGCCGCCTGCGGGACGCGCACCGGATCGGCATGTCCCGGCTGGACCTGCTGGACGCCCTGCCCCGCGACGACCCGGCCAGCGCGGTCGAGATCGTCGACATCGTGCACGTGGCGGTGAACTGCGCGACCGCCGCCGGGGACCTGCCCGCGGCGCTCGCCGTCGCGCGGCGGGCGCTGGCGGACGACCTGCTCGAAGACCAGTACTACCTGTCGTCCAACACGATCATCCTGCCGCTGGCGCTGAGCGGCGAGTTCGACGAGGCGCTGCGGCACGCCGACGAGGCGTGGGAGAGCTGGGTGCGGACGGGACGGCTGGAGAGCGGGTTCATGCTCCCGGTCGCGGTCGGTCCCGCGCTCGTCCACGGCCTGCGCGGTGATCGCGGACGGTACCTGGAGTGGCGGGCCCGCACGCCCGGCACGCCGACCGGGCAGGTGTTCGACCTTCCGACGCTGGCCGGATTCGTCGACGCGCTGATCGCCGTCCACACCGGGCGGTCCGACTCGGCGGCGGAGCTGGTCGCCGGGCTCTTCTCGGACGCGACGAACCCGATGTACGCCGGGTACTCCCACGCGGCCGGCGCTGAGCTCGCCGTCGTGGCGGGCCTTCCGGACGCGGCGGCACGGATCGCCGCCGCCGAGGACGCCGCCGCCGAGAACGCGTGGGGTGCCGCCTGCCTGACCCGCGCCAGAGGACGCCTGCACGACGATCCGGGCGAACTGGCCGCCGCCGTCGAGGGGTGGGAGCGCATCGGCGCCCGTTTCGAGCGAGCGTCCACGCTGCTGCTCCTTCCCGAGCGGGCGGACGAGGGCCGCGCTGAGCTGGCGGCGCTGACGAAATGCGAATAGCGCACCTCGAATTGAGAGGTGCGCTATTCGCAGGGGAGTCGTCAGGCGGAGAAGAATTCGCCGACCGCCGTCCCGATGGAGGCGGAGTCGACCTGGCCGTGCGCTTGACCTTCCAGCCATTCGAGCTGTGCGCCGGAGAGCTGTTCTGTCACCGCCTGCGCCGCGTCCCGCATCCGGTCGGAGCTGGCCGAACCCGCCAGCACCAGTGTCGGGACGGAGACCGCCGACAGCCGCTCCGGGACGGGCCCCGCGCCCACAACGGCCGCCTCATACGCGAGGGTGTGCGCGACGCTTTCGATGTGAGCCCAGAATGGCTGGGCCTTCATTCCCTCCACCGCCTCCGGCGGCATCTCGGCGCCCTTGGTGAGGAACAGCTCGACCGCGTCCCCGCGCCGTCCCTGCTCGGCGAGCGCGGCGAGTTCCTCGGCGGACGGCAGCGAGCGGTCAGGCGCGGTCACGTACGGGGGCTCGAAGACGGCCAGCTTCGTGATCGGGGCACCGGCCGCCGCGGCCTCCAGCGCCAGCGCGCCGCCCGACGAACCCCCGAACACCATCGCCGTCCCGCCCGCCGCGTCGATCAGCGCGGTCAGGTCCTCGATCTCCCGCTGGACGGCGTAGGGCGCGGTGTCGCCGCTGTCGCCGCGCCCCCGCCGGTCGTAGTTGTAGACCGTGTACTCCGAGGCCAGCGCCTCCGCGATCCCGGTCATGATCGGGTCGTTGCGGCTGGAGAACGCGCCCTGAACGAGGATGACCGCGGGCCCTGCGCCGACGCGGTCATAGGCGATGGACGTCCCGTCCGCCGAGGTCGCCGTGCGGTGCCGCGGCCGGTAGGTGAGCAGGACGATCCCGTCATCGCCGACCGGCCTCGCCTCGGCCAGCCGCAGCGCCGCCTCCTCCGCGCTCTCCGCGAACAGCCGCTGCCCGCCGCCCAGGACGATCGGGTAGACCATCAGCCGGTACTCGTCCACGAGGTCGCGCGCGGCCAGCGCCTGGACGAGCCGGCCGCTCCCGTTGACCAGGATGTCCTCGCCCGGCTGCCGCTTCAGCTCGGCGACGTCGTCCAGTGTGATGACGGTCGTGTTGTCCCATTCGGGGTTCTCCAGCGTGCTGGACACGACGTACTTGGGCATTTCGTTCATCTTGTCGGCGAACTCGCCGGTCTGCTGGGGCCAGGCCTGTGCGAAGCCGTCGTAGGTCGTCCGTCCCAGGAGCAGGGCGCCCGCGGTGCGGACCTCCTCGGCCTTGACGGCGTCGCCCTCGTCGCCGCGGTCGAACCGGAAGGCCCAGCCCAGCTCGCCGGGCTTCTCGATGACGCCGTCCAGGGTGATGAACTCGGAGACGATGATCTTCCTCATGGTCGTTCCCTTTCTCAGTTGATCTTTCGGGGGGAGGGAGGAGGTCAGGCGGTGCAGAGCTGGTCGCTCTCGGCGCGCGCCCGCCGGCGTGCGCCGCCCGTGCCGACGAGAAGGGGCAGCAGCATCAGGGCGGCCGTCAGGCCGAAGGCCGCCGGGTATCCGGTGTGGACGGCGGCGAACCCGAATCCGGTGGCGCCGACGCCGATGCCCACGTCGTAGGCGACGTTCCACAGGGCGCTGACCGTCCCGTAGGAGGAGGACGGGACGCGGTCGAGCATCACGGCCATGCTGGCGTTGCCGGTGAGACCGAACCCGACGCCGAACAGCACCATCCCGGCCAGTACCGCGGCCGGGCTGGACACCAGCATCAGCAGCGCGATGCCGCTCGCCGAGATCACCAGCCCCGGGACGAGCTGCCGCGACGCCCCGTAGCGGTCGCCGTTGCGTCCCGCCCACCAGCGGGTGCAGGTGGCCGCGAGGTTGTGCGCCAGCAGCGCCCAGGCGGACACCGCGCCGCCGGCCAGCGGCAGGAAGGTGGCGGTGATCCCCGTCGCCACGGTCGTGGCGGCGAAGAACAGCGACGGGACGAGCAGCTCACGCCTCCGCGCGGCGGCGACGAGGCCGAGCGGCTCCTCGGGCTCGGGGCGCCGTCCCGGCAGATCCCTCACCGCCGCGAGCCCGGCCAGCGCGGACACGCCGGCCAGCACGAACACCGCCTCGTAGCCGACCAGGTCACCCAGCCACAGGCCCGCCGGAAGCGCGAGCATGGCCGGGACGCCGCAGGCGATCCCGTACACGCCCAGCCCCTCGCCGCGCCGCTCCGCCGGGACGGTCGAGGCCACCAGCGCCCCGCCCAGTACCACCGCCACCGCGAACCCGGCGCCCCGCACCAGGCAGGCCGTCAGGATCATCGCCATGCCGCCCGAGGCCGCCAGCGCCAGCGCCGGGATCCCGAGGAGCGCCAGCCCGGCGCCGAACACCTTCCGGTACCCGAACCGGGCCGTCAGCCGCGGGACGGCCAGCTCGGCGGCCACGGTCGCGAGCATCATCGCGCCCGTGGTCAGCCCGGCGCCCACCCCGCCAGCCCCGGTCGCGTCCGCGTACCGGGGGAGCGCGGAGAACAGCAGGTAGAAGCTAGTGGACGAGCCCACAGCGGCCACGAGCACCAGCGCGAACGCCCGGCTCATCAACCGCGGCCGCGCCGCCCCGTCCGTCGTGCTCCGCGCCGTCGTGGTGGTGGTCATCGGGTCCTCCTCAGCAGGTGTCCAACTGCTGAGAAGCGTCGCGTCCGGGACCACTGACCCACATCCGTGCCCACCACGGATCCACCACCGAGTCCCCTGAACCGCGGTGGGACGGTCGCGGGGCTACGTGGGGCGCTGCTGGCCGTAGACGTGGACGGTCTGGCCCCGGTATTCGGTGTCGTACAGGTAGCGGTGGCCGATGCGTTCGGCCACGGCGATGGAGCGGGCGTTGCCGGGCAGGATCAGCGAGATGACCTTCTCGGCCGCCAGCTCGTTGAAGCAGAACGCCAGGGCCGCGCGACCGGCCTCGGACGCGTACCCCTTCCCCCAATGGAGGCGGGAGAGGCACCAGCCCACCCCGAGGCCGGGGAAGCCGTGCGGTTGCCAGGGCCCGGCACGTCCGACGAAGCTTCCCGTCGCCTTTTCGACCACGGCCCAGTGGGAGTAGCCGCGGATCTCCCGATGGCCGATGAACGTGGCGAGGCTGCGCCAGGCGTCCGCCCGGCCGGTGCCCACGCTCTCCGCGAGGCCCGAGGCCACGTCCGGGTCGGCCAGCATTTCCGCGTAGTCGTCGAAGTCCTCGCCTGTCAGAGGCCGCAGGACGAGCCGTTCCGTCTCCAGCACCATCATGATTCACAGTGTGCCGTCCCCGGCAAGAGGGACGCGCTTTCTCATCCGGCCGAGGGACGACGCCGCGCGGTCATCTCCGTAGCGTGCGGAGGCATGAAAATGACCCGCTGCTCTCCGGGGTTGGGAATGGTCGCGATCACGCTGGCCGCGATGGGCGTCGTTAGCGCGTGCGGCGGCGGAGGCGCCGCCGGTATCGGCCTGCAAGGGGCGGATCAGGATGTGCGTGAGCGCATGGATCCGTCCATCCAGAGTTTTCTGGCAGGGGCTCTGCCGAAGGGGCCGGGCGGGACGGTCGTCGCCGCTCATAACGGACGGCTGGTGCACTGCGGCGGCTTCGGCTTCGCCGACCGGGAGAGGAAGATCCCGGCGCGCTGCGACACCGTCTACGACGTCATGTCCATCACCAAGCAGTTCACCGCCGCCGCCATCATGAAGCTGGAAATGGCGGGCAAGCTGCAGGTAACCGACCGCCTCAGCAAATTCCTAGGCCCGATACCCGCGGACAAGCGCGAGATCACCCTGCACCACCTCCTCACGCACACCGCAGGATTGGACGACGAAGAAATCGGCGGGGACGACTACGAACCGGTCTCGCGCGACGGCATGCTCAGAGCCGCGCTGAAATCCAAACTGCAGTCGGCTCCAGGCGCCGAGTTCCACTACTCCAACGTGGGATACAGCGTCCTGGCGGCGATCGTCGAGAAGGTCTCGGGCGTCGGCTACGAACGCTACCTGCGCGAGCATCTGTTCGCGCCGTCGGGAATGGCGCGGACCGGCTACGTCCTGCCCCGATGGGAACGCGACCAGGTCGCGGTGGAGTACGACGAGCGCGGCACGCCGCAGGGGCGGCCGTACGAGCACCCGTGGGCCGCCGACGGACCCTACTGGTATCTGCGCGGCAACGGCGGCCTGCTGTCCACGCCCCGCGACATGTTCCGCTGGCATCGCGCGCTGGAAGGCGACCGGATCCTTTCCGGACGCGCCAAACGCAAGATGTTCAAACCGCACGTCCTCGTCGGAGTGCGAAACGGCGACAAGTTCTACTACGGATACGGCTGGGGTGTCGTCCGCACCGGCGACGGCCGGCGTGTGCTCGAACACGACGGCGGCAACGACTGGTCGTTCGGGGAATTCGCCCGCTTCACCGACCACCGCGTGATGGTGTTCTGGATCACCAACCACGCCTACCGCGCCGGGAAATGGAACCTTGAGGAACAGAACACGGAACTGACCCTGGGAATCGAGAAACGCGCCCGCGACTGACCCGAGCCCGCATGTCAGCCGAAGACGGCTCGTTCCGCCTTCTGGAGAAGAGCGACGAACTCGTCGGCCTCCGCCGTGCCGAGAGCCGCGAAAGCGGGGGCCATCAGGTCGTCGGTGAGCCGTTCGGCGTCGTCGCGGAGGCGCTGTATTTCGTCCGTCACCTCGGGATACGGACGCGGCCAGCCGAAGTACTCGGCGTTCGGCTCGCCGTCGACAAGGATCGCCGAGTGACCGCTCAGCACCGCCTCCAGCGGGCTCAACCCGCTCACCAGGACCGCGACGATATGCAGCCCGCCGCGCAGTTCCCGGACGACGTGCGCGAGCTGGATCACCCTGGCCCGGTCGTCCTCGGGCAGCGGCATCGCCCGCCAGCCGGCGAAGAGCGGCGCGGCGACCACGGGCCCGCCGTCCACGACGCGCTGGAGCAGGTCGGCGAGCCGCGCCGATTCCGCGAAGTCGGCCAGCTTGCGGCGGCCGAAATCCTGCGCCACGGCCGCGTACCGGGTGGCGGCCGTCGCCGTAGGAAGACCGGCGCCCGCTCCCCACGCTTTCCGCACGGTCTCGACCGGGAAGAAACCGGCCGCAGCCGCGACGACGTCAGCGTCAACGTCCCCCAGGACACCGCAACGACCCCGGAAATACGGCGTCCAGCCGGTGAGTCCGGTCTCCGCCGAGAAGGCCTTCGCCTCCCGCGAGCGCATGAACGCCCCGCCCAGCCGCCCGATCGGCTCCGCCACCGCCGCCGCGATCTCGCGCATCCCAGCCGTCCCCTCGCCGAAAATCGAACCAAATTCTACAGTTCGGTGCGCGAAGGCCCGGGACCGGGGGTCAGGGCTTGCGGGCGACGCCGCCCGCGCCGGGCACAGCCGGTGGTTCCTCCCAAGGGCTCGGCTCGGGCCGCCACCGCGACACCAGGACGACGCCCGGCTCCAGCACCTCCAGGCCGTCGAGATAGCGGGCGATCTGCTCGACGCTGCGCGGCGCGTAAGGCACCGCGCCGCTGCTCGCGTTGTACCGGCCGATGGCCTCCAGATACGCCGGGTCGGTGTCCGTGCCGTCGTAGACGGCGAGATGACTGCCCGAAGGCAGCGCCGCCATCAGCCGGTCGACGATCGACCGCGCCTCGTCGTAGTCGCCGACCAGGCCGAGAATGCCCATGAGCATCAGCCCCACGGGCCGGCTGAAATCGAGGGTCTTGGACGCCTGCGCCAGGATGGCCTCCGGCTCGCGGACGTCCGCCTGAATGTAATCCGTCGCCCCTTCACGCGTGCTCCTGAGCAGCGCCTGGGCATGCACCAGAACCAGCGGGTCGTTGTCGACGTACACGACCCGGGATTCAGGCGCGATCCGCTGCGCCACCTCATGGGTGTTGTCCACGGTGGGCAGCCCGGTGCCGATGTCCAGGAATTGCCGGATGCCCGCCTCATCGGCCAGGTACCGGACGACCCGCGCCAGCATGTACCGGGAATGGCGCGTGAGGTCGACCATGCCGGGGAAGATCTCGCAGACCCTGTCGCCGGCCATCTGGTCGACGGGATAGTTGTCCTTGCCTCCCAGCAGGTAGTTCCAGACCCGCGCCGAATGCGGAACGGTCGTGTCGATCTCGGGATGTGTGCTCACGGCGGCTCTCCCTGATCCCCGGGGCGGTCGCGACCGATGCTGTCAGGCGGAGCGCCCCCGTCACCAGGCCCGCGGCCTATCGGTACGGTCTCGGCATGGAGGTCGCCGAGTTCGATCTGAAGGTGGACGGCGGTCGCACCCTGCACGTCTACGACACAGGCGGCGCAGGCCGGCTGCCCGTCTTCTGGCACCACGGGACGCCGAACATCGGTGCGCCGCCCCGCCCTCTCTTCCCGGCCGCCGCGCGACAGGCGATCCGCTGGGTGTCTCATGACCGTCCCGGATATGGCGGTTCCAGCCCGCTTCCGGGACGGGACGTGGCGTCGTCCGCCACCGACGTCTCCGCCGTCGCCGACGCGCTCGGCATCGACCGGTTCGCGGTGATGGGGCACTCCGGAGGCGGGCCGCACGCCCTGGCCTGCGGTGCGCTGCTGTCCGACCGCGTCCTCGCGGTGGTCAGCGTCGCCGCCCTGGCTCCGTTCGACGCCGAAGGGCTCGACTGGTTCGCCGGAATGGGCGCGTCCAGCGAGGCGTCGCTGCGCGCTGCCGTCACAGGACGCGCAGCGAAAGAGGACTACGAGGCCAGCGCCGAACACGACCCGGACATGTTCACCCCGGCCGATCACGCCGCGCTCGCGGATGAATGGTCATGGTTCGAGGACGTGGTCGGCCCGGCAGTAGAGAACGGCACCGGAGGGCTGGTCGACGACGACCTCGCATA
The DNA here is from genome assembly GCF_004348735.1 of Actinomadura sp. KC06. GTDB lineage: Bacteria > Actinomycetota > Actinomycetes > Streptosporangiales > Streptosporangiaceae > Spirillospora. The sequence goes on along the minus strand of NZ_SMKT01000053.1, from coordinate 40,896 downwards.
TGTCGCGCCGTGGGGATTCGCCCCGTCCAGGATCACCGCGCCGCTCCTCGTCCTCCATGGCGAGCAGGACCGGATCGTGCCCGCCTCCCATGCCCGATGGCTCGCCCGGCACTGCTCCAGCGCCGACCTGCGCCTCTCCGCTGACGACGGACACATCTCCATCCTCAACTCCGCCCCATCAACCCTGACCTGGCTCCGCACCCACGCCGGATAGCCCCGCATCCGCCTACCGCGGGTCGCGGGCCCTTCAAGATCGCGTTGATGTCACATCCTTTGGCAGCCCGACCGTCTTTGTTGGTGTTGGTTCGAGGGAGTGGAGGAGACATGGGAACACCGATTCTGGTTACTGGTGGGACGGGCACGCTTGGGCGGCAGGTCGTGCCGCTGCTGCGGGACGCGGGGCGTGAGGTGCGGGTGCTCAGCCGCCGCGCCCGCGAGCCGCAGGACGGCGTCGAGTACGTGGTCGGCGACGTGCTCAAGGACGAAGGCGTCGAGGCCGCGCTGGACGGCATCGAGACCGTCCTGCATCTCGCGGGCGGCTACAAGGGCGACGACGTGGCGACGCGCAACCTGGCGCAGGCGGCGGCGCGGGCCGGTGTGCGGCATCTGGTGCTGATCTCCGTCATCGGGGCGGACCGCATGCCGCAGCGGTTCCTCAAGATGCAGCTTGACGCGGAGCGAGCCGTCATCGACTCGGGCGTGCCGTGGACGACGCTGCGCGCCGCCCAGTTCCACGACCTGGTCCTGAAGCTGGTGCGGATGATGGCGAAGTCGCCGGTGGTCCCGGCCCCGCGCGGGCTGCGGCTCCAGCCGGTCGACCCCCGCGACGTCGCGGAGCTGGCGCTCGGCGAGCCCGCCGGGCTGGTCCCCGACCTGGCCGGGCCCGAGGTGTACGAGCTGAGCGAGCTGACCCGCGGATACCTGCGGGCGCGCGGGAAGCGCCGTCCCATGCTGCCGTTCCGGATCCCGGGAAAGTCGGGCCGCGCCTACCGCGACGGCGACAACTTGACTCTCGAAGGCGCCACCCTGGGCTCCCGGACCTGGGAGGCGTTCCTGGCCGAGCGGGTCGGGCAGGCGGGGGAGCAGAAGGCGAATGGTCGTGTTGCGCCTGGCTCCGCCTGAAGTGGTGCCCGGAAATCCGGTCGAGGACTGTCGTTGACGCGTTTTACAGTGCCCGTGTGAGGGATCTTGCGGTCGACGCGGCGGTGACGGGCGGGAACGGGCGCTACGAGGCCGAGCTGGTGCCCGATTGGTCTGCGTGGGGCCCGGTCGGCGGTTACGTGGCCGCCATTCTCGCGCGGGCGGCGCTGGCGCACGGATCGCTTCCGCGGGTGGCGTCGCTGTCCTGCCATTTCCTGTCGGTGGGACGGTTCGCGCCCGTCGACGTGGAAGTGACGACTCTGCGCCGGTCGAAACGAGCCGAGTCGGTGCGGTGCTCCATGCGGCAGGACGGGACGGCCGTCGCGGACGCCCTGATCTGGCTCGCCTCCGACCACCTGGACGGATTGCGCCACGACGCCGCGGCGATGCCGGACGTGCCCGCGCCGGAAGAACTCCGCTCGTTCGCCGAGCTGATCCCCGATCCGGATCCTCCGATGCCGCCGATGTGGAACAGCATCGAGGGCAAGCCCCTTGTCTGGCATGACGATGTGGGAAGCCGTCCGCTCGGGGAGCCGTATTACGGAGCGTGGTACCGATTTCCCGGGCACACCACCGATGACATGGCGCGCCAGCTCGTCATCCTGGACACGATCGCCTGGAGCGCGGTGTGGCACGCGCACCCGCCGGACAGCGGATTCATCGCCCCGAACCTCGACCTGAACGTGCAGTTCCACCGTCCCGCGCCGGAGTCGGAATGGCTGTTCGGGGAGGGCACCGCGGAGGTGGCGGAGAACGGGCTCATCGGCTTCCGCAACCGGATCTGGTCGGACGAGCGGGAACTGCTCGCCTCGGCGTCCGGGCAGCTGATCTGCCGCCCGGACCGGACGACTCCGCGCTGAACCCCTCGGCGGTCAAGAAAGGCTCAGGCGGTCTCCGTGCGGAGCATCCGCAGGAACGCCTTGATCCCGGCGATGACCTCCTGGTTGTCGGTGAGCCGCGTCACGGTGTCCTCGAATTGGCGGCCTATCGCGTCCAGCCGCCGGTCCAGTTCACCGGCGCGCTGCGCGGTGGTGACGGAAAGGTCCGCGATGCTCCGTTCCGCCGCGAGGTCCGCCGAATGGAGCTGCTCGGTCGTGGCCCGCAGATTCTCCGCCTGGGCTTCCAGGAACTCGACCCGTTCGGTGAGGCCGAGGACGTCGTCGCGCGGGTAGCGCACTTCCTTCAGCATCGTGCTGAGCCGCCGGCGCAGATGGGCGAACCATGCGCCGGCAGGCCGGAACGACGTGCTGACCAGGTAGAACGCGGCGAAGTAGTAGCCGATGTCGGCGCCGGAGAAATAGGTGACGGCGGCGACGAGAGCGGCGGAAAGGACGTGCGCCCCGACCGCCGCCGCCTTCATCCGCGCGGCGATCCGGCGGGCCTCGTCGCCGCTGCCGGCGGGAACGTCCAATCCCCGTTCTTTGCTGACGCGGATCTCCTCAAGAAGGCCGACAGCCTGGAAATACACGTTCCACGGGACGGTCAGCAGCAGGACGAGCCACGCCAGGCACAGCGCACCCGCCCCCACGGAAAGCGCCACCGACAGCGAGATGTCCTTGACGAAGAGCAGGACGACCGCCGAGACGACGGCGACCAGAATGGCGAGCGACAGAAGGTTCTTGGACACGTCCAGGCTCCTGAAATGGCGAACGTCGCGGAACGTGCTGGAGACCACCACGGTCGCTCGATCAGAGGCTCGCGGCATCCGCGCGCCTACTCAATTGCCGATTGAGTAGGCGTCCGCTCAGGGAAGGCTGGATTCGATCTGCCTGCGCAGGACCTTCCCCGTCGCGTTCCGGGGAAGCGGATCGGTCGTGATGTGCCAGCGGGACGGGACCTTGAAGTACGCGAGCCGCTCGCGGGCGTAGGCCGCCAGTTCCTCCGGTGCCGGCGGAGCGTCCGCGACCACGACGACCGCCGCGACCTCCTGCCCGAGGTCCGGGTGCGCGACGCCGACGACGATGCACTCCCGCACCCCCGGATGCTCGGCCAGGACGTTCTCGATCTCGGCCGGGTAGACGTTCTCGCCGCCGCGGATGATCAGGTCGGAGCGGCGGGTGGTGAGCCGGAGCCTGCCCTGCTCGTCGAGCATCCCGATGTCGCCCGTGTGCAGCCAGCGGTCAGCGTCGATGGCCCGCGCGGTCGCGTCCGGGTCGCGCCAGTACCCGACCATGTTGTAGGCGCTGCGCGTGCACACCTCGCCCTCGACGCCCACCGGGACCGGCTTGTCGTCCGGGTCGCGGATCTCCAGCTGGACGCCGAGGGTCGGGCGGCCCAGCGTCCCGGGCGACTCGGCGAGATCGGCGGGCGTCGCGACGGAAATGCCGGTGCACGACTCGGTGAGCCCGTAGCTGTCGACCAGCGCGTTCTTCGCCGGGGGGAACACCGCGCGCAGCCGCTCCTTGAACGCGGGCGAGGACGGCGCCGTGGCCAGGGCGAACGCCGTCAGGGACGACACGTCGTACCGGGACAGGTCGCCGTGCTCGACCAGGCGGTGCGCCATCGTCGGGACGGCGCCCCAGTTCGTCACCCGCTCCCGCTCGATCAGGCTCAGCACCTTGTCCACGTCGAAACCGCCCTCGTGCATGATCACGGCGGTGCCGGTGGCGAGGCGCGGGACGGCCAGGTTGTGCAGGCACGCGATGTGGAACAGCGGCAGCGCCAGCAGGTAGCGGCGGGACGACGGGTCGACCGGGTCGCCGAACGCCCGCATCATCGCGTCGTTGAACCGGTGGTACTCGATCACCGAGGTCAGGTTGCGGTGCGAGTGGACGGCTCCCTTCGGACGTCCCGACGTGCCGCTCGTGTACAGGATGACCGCCGGGTCGTCCTCCGCGACGGGCGGGACGTCCAGGTCCGCGCCGGGATAGCGGGAGGTCAGGGACGGCACGTCCTCCTCGACCGTCAGGACGGCGGCGACCGAGTTCCCGGGAGGCGTCAGCGCCGCGCGCTTCGCGTCCGCGATGACCAGCTTCGGCTCGGTGTGGCCGAGGGCGTGCTCCACCTCCCGCGGCGCCCACCAGGCGTTGTAGCCGACCGCGACGCCGCCCGCCGCGATCGCCGCCCAGAACGAGATGATCCACTCGGGGCTGTTGGCCGCGTTGATCGCGATGCGGTCGCCGGGGCGGACGCCCAGGTCGTCCCGCAGCGCCTTCGCCATCGACGCGACGGCCGCCGCGTGCTCGGCGAACGTCAGCCGCCGTGACGCGGTGACGATGTAGTCGCGGTCGCCGTAGGCGGACGAGCGGGCGAGGACCTCGCCGAGACCGCGGGCCCGGTTCGCGAAGACCGGCAGCCGCGCGCCGAGCACGTCCTCGTCCCGAAGCTCGAACTCGCCGCCGGGCCCGGTCAGCTCCCGGACGATCTCCATAGGACTGGACACCCGCATCCTCCTCCTCGCCGACGGCTCATTGTCGGCCTCCGCGTCCGGGCTTCACCAGGGCTTTCCGCTCAGCGGGACGGCCGTCGGCGGCTTTTCCCGAACCCGTTCCCGGTGAGCGGGACTGGGGCTATGGCGTGGGCCGGGTCACATCACGATGACCCCACCAGGACTGAGCAGACCCGGACCGACAGGCGCGAACCGTCGGACCGAGGGCTGGGCGCGCAAGCAGGACTGAGTAGGAGAAGCCATGGGAAGCCTCAGCGGCAAGGTCGCGATCGTGACCGGTGCCGGCCAGGGCGTCGGGCAGGGCATCGCGCTCGCGCTGGCGTCGGAGGGCGCGGCGATCGCGGCACTCGGCCGGACGAGGGCCACGCTCGACGCGACATGCGAGCAAGCCCGCGCGAGGTCCGCGAAAGCGGACGCGTTCGTCTGCGATGTCGCCGACACCGACGCCATTCCCGGTGTCGTCGACGCGGTCGCGGAATCGTTCGGCGCCATCGACATCCTCGTCAACAACGCCTATTCGGGCGCCTACGGCCCGCTGCTGTCGATGAGCGACGCCAAATTCCAAAAGGGCTTCATCACCGGCCCGTTCGCCGCGTTCGCGTTCATGAAGGCGTGCCACCCGCACATGAAGGCGCGCGGCGGCGGCAGCATCGTCAACCTGGTCACGTCCGCGATGGTCCGCTGGGACCCGGCCACCTACGGCGCCTACGCGGCGGCGAAGCAGGCGCTGCGGTCGCTGACCCGGACGGCCGCCGCCGAATGGGGACCGGACGGGATCCGCGCCAACAACATCGCCCCGCACGCCCTCTCACCAGGGCTGAAGTGGTGGGCGGAGCAGAACCCCGAGGCGGCCGAGGAGTTCCGGAAGACGATTCCGCTCGGCTATGTCGGCGACTGCGAGGAGGACATCGGCCGGGCCGTCGTGGCGATCGTCCAGCCCGCCATGCGCTATCTCACCGGGGCGACGGTGCCTCTCGACGGCGGCCAGGCCAATTTCGGCTGACCGACCCGGCCCATCCGCCTTCCCCGGCGCAGGGGTTCCCCGGCCGTGCGCACCCGCGTACCGCCGTGCCGCAGACCATCGCCCCCCCGCCGCACCACCCCGACTCACGAAGGAGTACGACCGGATGAAGGTCGACAAGATCGGGCGTCTCGCCGCAGGCGCCCTGGCGGTCGCGCTGGTGACCGCGTCCTGTGCCAGCGATCGCTCGGGCACCGACGGCATCTCGGACGGGAACGGCGGGAACGGCTCGGACGGCGGCGGCAAGACCACGGCGAGCAAGACGTTCGGGACGATGCCGTCCCCCTGCGGCCCCGGCGACGCCAAGGGCAAGACCGACCAGGGCGTCACCGACGACCAGATCGCGATCGGCTTCGGCGACGATCGCGGCTTCGCGTCCGCGCCCGGCCTGTCCAAGGAGATGGGCGACGCGATCGGCGCGATGATCGACTGGTGCAACGAGCAGGGCGGCATCAACGGCCGCAAGCTCAAGGGCAACCAGTACGACGCCGCGATGACTCAGTCGGTGAAGGTCGTGCAGGAGTCCTGCAAGCAGGACTTCATGCTCGTCGGGCAGGGCTTCGCGCTGGACGACGCCGCCGAGCAGTATCGGGTCGGGTGCAAGCTGCCGACCGTCGCCGGATTCACCGTCGGGCCGAACGCCGCGATGGGCCCGATGAAGTACGAGGCCGTCCCGTACCCGGTGGACCTGATGAACATCGGCGCGCTCCGCATCGCCGAGAAGCAGTTCCCCGATTTCAAGGGCAAGACGGACATCCTGCTGTCCACGTCGCCGGCCGTCACCCACGGCACGAACAAGATCGCCGGGGCGATGAAGGGCATCGGGATCACGCCGATGGAATGCGGCGTCCGGCTGAACGACAAGGGCGAGAGCAGCTACATGCCGTTCGCCGAGAAGATCAAGGACTGCGGCGTCAAGTACCTGTGGACGTCCGACTCGCCCGACCCGGGCCAGTTCAGCTTCCTGGAGTCGATCGACCGCGCTGGCGCCAAGCCGACCTACGTGTTCGAGGCGACCTGGTACAGCACGTTCGTCTCCAAGTGGAACGCCTCCGGCGCCGGGAACAACCTGCACGTCGGGATGATCTTCCAGCCGCTGGAGAACGCCGCGAAGGTTCCGGCCGTCAAGCAGTACACCGACATCGTCGGCGCCAAGAAGGGCAAGGTCGCGCTGCTGGGCATGCAGGCCACGTCGTCCTTCCTCCTGTGGGCGCAGTCCGCGCAGAAGTGCGGCTCCGACCTGACCCGGCAGTGCGTGATCAACGAGCTGTCCAAGGTGCACGAGTGGACGGGCGGCGGCCTGCACGCGCCCACCGACCCGGGCAACAACAAGCCCGCGTCCTGCTCGCTGATGGTGAAGCTCAACGGCACCAAGTACGAGCAGGCATTCCCCAAGAACGTCGGGGAGTTCGAGTGCGGCGGCGACTTCGTCGTCAAGACCGACCCGAAGACCTGGGGGACGACGCTCAACGCGGACCGCACGTCCACCAAGTTCCTGACCGGCGACGTCATCAAGCCGCAGGCCGGCTGATCCGGAGATCGCATGACGACGTTCCTGACCTACACGATCCTCGGGCTCGTCCTGGGGTCGGTGTACTCCATCGCGGCCTCGGGGCTCGTGCTGACGTACAACACGTCCGGGATATTCAACTTCGCGCACGGCGCCCAGGCGATGTTCGGCACGTTCCTGTACTGGCACGTCACCGAGCGGTGGGGCTGGCCGGTGTGGCTCGCGCTGATCGTCGTGGTCGGGCTCGCCGGCCCCGCGATGGGCGCCGCGCTGCACGCCGTGATCATGAAGGGGCTGCGCGGCACCGCCGACGTCACGAAGATCATCGTGACGGTGGCGGTGCTGCTCGGCACCGTCTACCTGGCGCAGTGGATCTGGAACCCGGACGAGGCGCACACCGTCGACATGTTCTTCGGCTCCGGCTCGAAGATCACGGTCGGCGGGGTGGTGGTCCGGTACCACGAGATCGTCTGCCTGGTCGCCGCCGTCGTCATCGCGGTCGGGCTGCGCGTGCTGTTCACCCGCAGCCGGACGGGCGTCGTCATGCGCGGATCCGTCGACGACCCCGACCTGCTGCGGCTGAACGGCCACGACCCCGAGCGGGCGGCGATGCTGTCGTGGGCGCTCGGCTCGACGCTCGCCGTCCTCGCCGGGGTCCTGATCGTGCCGATCAGCGGCGGCGGCCTGGACGCGAACGCCCTCACCCTCCTGGTGATCGACGCGTTCGCCGCCGCGATGTTCGGACGCCTGCGCAGCATCCCCCGCACGTTCGTCGGCGCGATGGTGCTCGGCCTCGCCGCCAACTACGTGCTCGCCTACCTGCCGTCCGCGGGCACGTTCACCGGCAACCTGCGCGTCTCGCTGCCGATGATCATCCTGTTCGTGGTGCTGGTGCTGCTGCCCCAGGACCGCCTCCGCGGCGCCGCGATCCGGACCCGCGAGCGGTACCGTCCGCCGACCGTCCGCGCCGCGACCGTGTGGGGCGTCACGCTCGTCGCGATCGTGTACCTGTACAGCCTGCTGCTGTCGGACGCGGGCGTCACCACGTTCGCGCTCGGCATGAGCTTCGCGATCATCGCGCTGTCGCTGACCGTCCTGACCGGCTACGCGGGCGAGCTGAACCTCGCGCCGCTGGCGTTCGGCGCGGTCGCGACGGTCGTCGCGTTCCACTTCGGCGTGCGGGGGAGCGGGCTCGGCGCGCACCTGAACGTCCAGGGCCTGCTGCTCGCTGTCGCGGCGGCGGCGCTGGTCGGCGGCCTGGTCGCGCTGCCCGCACTACGGCTCCGCGGCCTCTACCTGGCCCTCGCGACGATGGCGTTCGGCGAATTCCTGTCGAACATGGTGCTGCGCGACACCACCCAGCACGAATGGTTCGGGGTGAAGTTCACGCTGTTCCCGGACGGCTCGCTCATCGTCCCGCCTCTCAAGATCGGGCCGCTCGACCTCCGGGACGGGACCACCTCGCTCATGACCGCCACCGTCCTGTTCGCGCTGATCGCCGTCGGGCTCGCCGCGCTCCGCGGCGGCGGATACGGTCGGCGGCTCGCCGCGATGAAGGACAGCCCGGCGGCGGCCGCGATGCTCGGGCAGGACCTCGTCCGGCTGAAGCTGAGCGTCTTCATGATCTCCGCGGCGATCGCCGGGCTCGGCGGGGTGCTGATGTCGTCCGCGACGGGGACGGTCGCGCAGGAGAACTTCTCCTTCGTCGGCAGCCTGGCCCTGCTCATGCTCGTCGTCGTCGCCGGGATCGGCTACATCAGCGGCGCGCTGTTCGGCGGCCTGATGGCGGGCGTCGGGTCCGCCGTCCTGGTGTCGACGTTCAGCGACCTGGCGCTGGAGAGCGAGGGCCTGTCGAACATCTACGGCGCGCTCGGCCATCTCGTCCTCGTCGGGACGGCGCTGGTCGGGATGGGCGTCGGACGGAACCCGAGCGGCTTCGTCCACGACATCGTCGAGGGCTACCGCACGCTGCGCGGTTCGAGGCCCGTCCTGCTGGGGGCCGGCGCGTTCGGCGCGGCCCTGTACGTCCTGGCGCTCACCGGCGTGATCGGGGCCTGGACGTTCTCGCTGATCGCCCTCTGCACGATCATGCTGCTGCCCCTCTTCGGCCGCGAGCGGCGGGCCCGCCCGACACCGCTGGAACTGATCGGCGTGGACGAGCCCTACACCGACGAGCTCCGCACTCGGCTAGACCGTGACCTCGGCCTGAAGGAAGGTGCCCATGTCCCTGCTTGAAACACGGGGCATCACCGTCCGGTTCGGCGGCAACACCGCCGTGGACGACGTCGGCCTCACCATCGGCAAAGGACAGATCACCGGGCTGATAGGCCCGAACGGCGCGGGCAAGACCACGCTGTTCAACACCATCACCGGCCTGCAGAAACCTGCGTCCGGCCAGGTCCTGCTGGACGGCGACGACATCACGAAGCTGTCCCCGGCCCGCCGGGCCCGGCGCGGCATGGCCCGGACGTTCCAGCGCCTGGAACTGTTCCTGTCACTGTCGGTTCGCGACAACATCCGCGTGGCAGGCGACATCCAGCACAGCTCCACCCGTGATCAGGACACGGACAAGATCCTCGAACGCACGGGCCTCACCGACATCGCCGACCGCGACGTCTCCGACATCCCCATCGGACGGGCCCGCGTCGTGGAGGTGGCCCGCGCGCTGATGACCTCACCGCGCGTCCTGCTCCTGGACGAGCCCGCGTCCGGCCAGACCGACCGCGAGACGGACGCGTTCGCCGAGATGCTCACCGGCCTGGCCGCCGAGGGCCTCGCGATCTGCCTGGTCGAGCACGACCTGCCGCTCGTCATGCGCCTCTGCGCGACCATCCACGTCCTCGACTACGGCGCGCTGATCGCGTCCGGCACCCCGGCGGAGATCAAGGAGTCACCCGAGGTCATAGCCGCCTACATCGGCACGGAGGCAGCCGGATGACGGAACCCATGCTCGAACTGGCAGGCATCCGTGCGGGCTACGGCGCGATCGAGGTACTCCACGGCGTAGACCTGACCCTCCGGCCCGGCTCGCTCCTCGCACTGCTAGGCCCGAACGGCGGCGGCAAATCCACCACAATGCGAGTCTGCGCGGGCCTGCATGCCCCGTCCGGCGGAGAACTGCGCTTCGCGGGACGCAAGGTGAACGGCATCTCCGCCCAGGACGCCGCCCGCCTAGGCGTGTGCTCCATCCCCGAGGGCCGCGGGATCTTCCCGAACCTGACCGTCCGGGAGAACCTGTGGGCCGCGACCGGCACCGGCGCCCGCCTGGAGGACCTGGAGGAGAAGGCGTACGCCCGCTTCCCCATCCTCGGTGAACGCCGCCGCCAGCTCGCCGGCTCACTCTCGGGCGGCGAGCAGCAGATGCTCGCCCTGTCCCGCGCCCTCGGCGCCGACCCGGCGGTGCTCCTGCTCGACGAGCTGTCCATGGGCCTCGCACCCATGATCGTCACCCGGATGTACGAGACGGTCGCCGAACTGGTCGAAGGCGGCCTGTCGGTGCTCGTCGCGGAGCAGTTCGCCCGAGCCGTCCTGCCGATCGCCGACACCGCCGCCCTGATGCTGAACGGCCGCATCGTCGCGGCCGGAACCCCCGACGAGATCGAAGACCGGTTGTCCAGCGACTACCTGGGAGGTTGACCCATGCTCACCGAAGAACGGCGCCAGCAGTTCAAGGACGACGTCGCACGCCAGAAACTCAAGACAGACCAGTCGAGATACGACGGCGTCCTCCGGATCGCCGGGGCATTGGCGATGGTCATCGGGGTCGTCGGCACGTTCATCGCCTACAACGTTTCCCTGACCAAGGACGACCTCCGCGACGTCGGCTCACTCCAGACCCTCGCCGTCGGCTTTTTGGCAGTAACCGTCCTAGGCGCGGCCCTTTACCTGGCCGCCGCCGTAACCCGCGTTCTACGCCTATGGCTCCTTCGCCAACTAATCGAATCCCAGTCCCAAACCGACCAGATAGCCGAGGCCCTGAAGAACGAGCAGTAGCGGGGAGCAGCGGCTTCTGGACGGTGCCGCTCAATGGCACGTCTGGTCGCTGCCGACGACGGCCAGGAACACGATCACACCACCGGCGAGCCACTGGCTGTAGGACGGCCAGCAACCGGTCTCGATCGCCTTCAACGCCCGCGCCGCCCGGTCCTCGCTGCTCACCCATTCGGGGACCGGGGTCATCGCCTTCTCCCGCGCCCGGTCCCACTCGCCGATCAGCCAGTCCCGCGCGGCCTGCGGGCCAGCGTGGACGGCCGCAATGAACCGTGGCGACTTGATCAGCCAATCGACCGTCCGCACCGGCGGCCGGTCGGGGCTGTTCAGATCAAGCGTGTCGCTCTTTCCAAGCCGCTCCCACTCCTGCCCGCTGCCCGACCACTTGTAGCAGTGGTAATGCGTGGACCGGACGGCCGCAGGTCTGGCCGCGTCAGGGGCGATCCGGTGCGCCACGGCGTGCGCTACTTCCCGCCCATGTTGTTGCACTCCGGCGGGCAGCACGGCGACCGCTCACCGTGCCAGAACTCCACGTCCACCCGATACCCGGTCGACTCCAACCGCGGAATCGTGACCTCAAGCGCCTCGCCATTCAGCATGGCCTCGTTCTGGTAGGGCACGTGGTGGATGTACTCGCCCGCGTGCTCCTGGCAGAACGCCTCGTAGGCCTGCGACCGCAGGATGAAGGCGTGCCACGCCGGATCCACAGGCGAGGTCGGGACGATCCGCTCCCAGTGCCGTCCCTCCAGGCGAGCCCGGACGACCTCCGCCTGCGCCTTGAGGAACACGAGTGCCTGTCCCATCATCCGCTCTGCGTAGCCACGGGTGACGTGGTGGTAGCGCCGCAGGTCCTCGACCAGTAGGTCCCATACCTCGGGCGGGACGAGCTCACGTGGGTCCTTGGCAGCCTGCGCCGCCCGATTCAAGGCGATGGTCATCGTTGCCTCCCGGTGGCTTTCGCATCTGTGCCGTCGAAACAGAGCGTCCACCTGGCGTTACGCTCCAGGCCAGGAGTGTGACCGAGTGTTACGTGCGAATCAGTCCAGCGTGCTGATCGTCGAGGCGATCAAGGCTCGCGCGGCTCCACCGATCACGGCCATCTCAGCAAGCTCCTCGAACGCCTTCGCATAGATCGCGATCTCCCCTGGCGCGGTCACCGTTATGAGCGCCGAGGGAAGTTCCACCTGGACGTTCTCGGCGTCGAACATGGTGAAGTTCGGGCGCGGTGTGATGGTGCGCGTCGTGGCGAAAGGGATGATGCCGAGCGAAACCGACGGCAGTTGCATGACGGCCATTAGGTGGCCGAGCTGATCGGCCATGACCTCGGCGCTGCCGAGCCGGTATCGCAGCACGCTCTCTTCGATCAGGAAAGCCAAGCGGTGGTCTCCCTCGGTGAGGACCCGTTGCCAGGCCAGGCGGACTGCGACCGCGGCCTCAACGTCATCCGGGAGTTCGCGGAACCGCTGGACCGATCCGAGGAGCGCGCGGGTGTAGTCGGCGGTCTGGAGCAGGCCGGGCATGACCTGGGAGCAATAGGCGCGCAGGTGTCGGCACTCGTCGAACTCCGCCCGTGCCGTCTCCTGAAGACGTTTGAGGCCGGTGCGCTGGAGCCGTTTCCATTCGATGTAGCCGCCCTGGACGTCGCGAAGTCGGGCTATGAGGTCCTCGGCCTCGTCGGCGGCGTGACAGATGCGGCACCAGGTGCGAATGTCGTTAGGGGAGGGCGGGCGTGCGGCGTGCTCGATCTGGGAGACCTTCGTGCGGTGCCACCCGGCTTCGGCAGCCAGTGCCTTTCCGGTCAATTCGGTTTCAACCCGGATTTCGCGCAGGCGTGCGGCCAGCTCTTCGCGTGCGGCCTGGACCGAAGAAGACGGTGAGATGGACATCGGTTGTGACTGACAGCTTCACCGCGGCTCAAAGTCAGCATGATCGACGGCCCGTGCCCACACGGCCTCGAACGCGTCGACGCACAGCTTGATCACCGCCGGGTTCTCACTGAATTCGTCATCGAGGGGGTGGCCGTCCCCTGAGAAGTGATGGAACCGCACCAGCCGGTCGTCGAATACCCAGAAGTCGTTGCCGGGCAGCGCCAGGTCAGAGGCGCGGCACCGGGACAGCCATCGGACCCGTTCCCCGGCCGGAAGGTTGTGCCGGCCGGTCACAGCGTGCTCGAAGCGGATGTACTCGGTGACCGGTTCTGACACCAGCCGGGCCCGGCGGACGGTCACGCCACGAGCGATCGCGGAGCGGATGAGGTCGAACCAGGGGGTGCCCGCGCCGAATCCTTCGAGGGCGCCGGTTTCCCGCCACGCGAGGAATTTGGGGTCGTCCGGAGTGTAGGTGTCCCGCATCTCCAGGTGGATCGCGGAGAGCTTCGTGGACGCGAGTAGTTCAGCGAAGGTCGGTGCGTTCCCCGACATCAGGTACCTCCAGGGCCTTCGTGATGATCTCCCGCATCCGGGCCGGGAGCCGCACCACGGTCTCGTAGTCCGCGACCGGGGTGCGCTCGGCCACCTTGGCGAGCGTGTCGGGATCAGTCACCGTCCACCCGACGAGAACGAAGTCGCCGGTGTCGGTATCCAAGAACACCGCCGGGCACTTGTCCTCATTGGTTTCAGGGTCGATGCCGATGCACAGTAGCGCCATAGTGCCCTCCACGATCGGTGGTGTGCCCGAGAGCGACACGTCCTCCGACCCTCACCCGGGCCGTCCGGCCCGTCAAGAAGTTCGCCGGCCCGCCGACGCGAGGTTCACGGCGGTCATATCCCGAACTCCTCAAGTGCCCGGCGGGGAGAGCCCGTTCCGGACTGCTCGCGGTCAGTCCACTGGGATGACGTAGGCCAACTCGTAGCGGTCGACCGGGACGATGATGTCGGCGGTTTCGACGGGGTGGTCGCCGGAGTAGGTCCGCTGGATCACCATGACGATGGAGCCCATCGGCTCGCCGAGCACGTCGGCCTCGTCGGCGAGGATCGCCCGAGCCGTGACGACCTCTGACGCCAGCGTCACCGTCTGCTCGATCGCGCGCATCCTCGCCACCACGCCAGCGCCCGCGTACGGGCCCGACTCGGGCAGCATCACCGGCGTCCCGCGCGTCAGGGCGAGGGGCTCCCACGAGGTGGACAGCATGACGGGTTGCTCGTCGGCGAGAAAGGTGTACTGCGTCCGCATGACGGGATCGCCCTCGGCCACGCCAAGCCGTTCTGCGACGGCCGGTGTCGCGGTGGACGTCTCCGACGACGACCGCCATGTTCCGGCGCGACCCTGGGTCTCCATGTCCGCGCGGAACGGCGAGTCGGCACGGCCACGAGCCTCGCGGTACCAGCTTCGAGTCAGGCGCCTCACCGTCGGACGCTGCCTCACGTAGGTGCCCGACCCGGAGCGGGATTCGACATAGCCCTCGGACACGAGGAGCCGGACGGCCTCGACGGCGACGCGGTCGGAGACCCCGTGGTCGCGGGCGAGTTGGTGGCGGGACGGGACCCGGTCGCCCGGTCCGAGACGGCCGTCGACGATCTGCTGCCGCAGATCGTCGGCGATACGCAGGTAGGCGGGCTGTGTCACGGGCGTCTCCGGTGCGCTGGGTGCGATTCCTGTCCCCAAGCTTGACAACCTGAGTGCTCAGGTCGCAAGCTGAGTACTCAGCTTGCCGGGTCACTCAGTGTAAGAACTTGATCGCTTGGAGGTGCCCTCTGTCATGGAATGGTCCCAGACCTATCCGGGTCTGCCGTCCATGGTTCCGGCAATTCGTGCGTTCGTGTGCGGACTCCTCAACGGCAGCCCGCGCCGTGGCGATGCCGAACTCATCGCTGCGGAACTTGCGGCCAACAGCATCCGACACACCCTGAGTGACGCAGGCGGCGGAGAACTGTCCATCACGGTGACGATCCGCCCCGGGTGGGCGCGTATCGCCGTGACCGACTCCGGCACCGGCGCCTGGGGCCGGCCGGAGGCGCACGACCTCGCCGCCGAGCACGGGCGAGGGCTGATCATCATCGAGCAGACCGCCGACAGGCTCGGCCACGACGTCGGCGCGGAAGGCCAAACCATGTGGGCGGAGCTGACCTGGAGCGTCGAGGCATGACGTTGGCGGAGGGCTGCACAGACCCGCAGCAAGCGATCGCCGCCTACCGAGGGCTGATGGACCGGGTCGTCGTGGCCACGTCCCACCACAAGAAGGGCGTCGGGAGCGCTGAGCTGGAGCGCCGTCCCGGCGACATCACCGAGCGCGCCGTCGCTCGCCACCACGAGAGCGGGCGACAGACCGCCGCGGGCCAGGGCCTCAGCCTGGCCGGAAGGAGACGGACCTGTGTGTGAAGTTACGGGCAAGCCGCTGGAGGCGTTGGCGGCGCAGCTTGTGCAGCGGGGTATCCGGGCGAGCGTGTCCGAGGGGATGGTGCTCGCGTCGCTGGGGACGCGGGGCGAGCGGGTGATCGCGTGTGATGGGGCGCGGTTCCGGTGGGGTGGGGAGCGGGGGCATGTGCTCGGCGAGGTCGGGCGCGAGGCCGCGGCGGCGGAGCGGATCGTCCTGGTGGTGCGGCAGTTGGGGCGGTGGTCGTGATGGAGTGCGGACCCGCGAACGTCCTGGACGCGCGGTTCCTGGCGGCGCGGACGGCACCGGCGCAGGTTCGGATGCTGGTGGAGTTGCGGCTCGCGTCCTGGGGGCTGACCGCGCTGCGCGATGACGCGACGTTGATCGCCAGTGAGCTGGTGACGAACGCCGTCCGGCACGCGCCCGAACAGGAGATCCGCGTCAGGCTCACGCACGAGCTGCGCGGGCTGCTGTTCGAAGTGTGGGACGCGTCCGACGTCATGCCGGTGCGCAAGCACGATGAGGACGGACTCAGCGGCCGAGGGCTGCCGATCGTGGAGGCGCTCGCCCTCGGGTGCGGCGCCTACCAGACCAAGCCGCACGGCAAGTGGGTGTGGGCGCGGGTCGGAAAGGGTGTGTGAGGTGGCGCGGGGTGCGTGTCAGGCGGTGGGGCGGTGGCGGGTCGTCCTGGAATGGCGGACGTGGGTCGGCCATGACGCGGCGGTGCGGAGGCTTGAGCTGCTGCGGGTCGCTCTTCTGCCCAAGGGGTGGCGGTGCGTGGGGCTTTACGACAAGCGGGAGTTCCGGTTTCCGGTGCCGTTGCTGTGGGTCTACGCGAGTGGGGCGGCGGACGACATCGGGGCCGTCGTTACCGTCCGGGCGATGCCAGGGCAGGCGTGGGGGTACTTCGAGGCGGGTGACGGGCGCGGTGGGTTCGTGTCGCCGTGCGGGGACGTCAAGGCGGCGGCGGATGCGCTGGATCTGATCTTGAAGGGGCGGATGTTTCCGGGCAGGGAGTGGGGCTGAGTGCGAGGTCGTCGCTCCCGGTCAGCGGGATGGTCGGCGTGGGCGGGCGGCGCGCTGATTAACGTCGGGTCCGGATGGAAGGACCTGGATGAACGACCCGATACCCGACGTGCTCGCTCCCGCCAAGCTCGGTCCGGTCACGCTGCGGAACCGCATCGTCAAGGCAGCCACGTATGAGGGGCTTAGCAAGAAGAGTCTCGTCACTGACGAGCTGATCGAGTTTCATGTGCGGCATGCGGCCGGTGGTGTCGGGATGACGACCGTCGCGTACTGCGCCGTTGCGCCGGATGGGCGGACGGATCGCAAACAAATTCTGTGGACGGACGAAGCACTCCCCGGCCTGCGGAAACTGACCGAGGCCGTGCATGCTGAGGGTGCCGCCATCGCCGCGCAGATCGGGCATGCAGGACCGGTTGCGAATCCGAAGGGCAATGGGCTGCCTGCCATTGCGCCCAATCGGCACTTCCACGCGACGACCACGAGTTTCACCAGGGCGGCGACGCGCGCTGACCTGGAGCGGGTCGTCCAGGGGCATGCGCATGCGGGGCGGATGGCGATCGAGGCCGGGTTCGACGCCGTCGAGATCCATCTCGGCCACAACTACCTGGCCAGTTCCTTCCTGAGCCCGAAGATCAACCATCGGAAGGACGAGTACGGCGGCTCGCTGGCCAACCGGGCCCGGCTGTCGCGGGATATCGCGCGGGCTGTGCGGGACGCCGTGGGGGATCGCATTGCCATCACCGCCAAGCTCAACATGGACGACGGCGTGCCCGGCGGGTTCTGGCTGGACGAGGCCATCCAGGTCGCCCGCTGGCTGGAGGCGGACGGCTCGCTCGACGCCCTCGAACTCACCGCCGGAAGTTCGCTCCTCAACCCGATGTACCTGTTCAAGGGCGACGCGCCGCTGCACGAGTTCGCCGCCGTCATGCCGCAGCCGATCAAGCTCGGCGTGAAGCTGGTCGGACGCCGGTTCCTGCGCGAGTACCCGTACGAGGACCTCTACCTGCTCAAGGACGCCCGCCAGATCCGCGCCGCCGTGAAGATGCCGCTGATCCTGCTCGGCGGCGTCACGGACAAGGCGGGCATGGACATCGCCATGGCCGAAGGCTTCCAGTTCGTCGCGATGGCGCGGGCGCTGCTCCGCGAACCCGACCTGATCAACCGCATCAAGGACGAGCCGGACACGAAGTCGCTGTGCATCCACTGCAACAAGTGCATGACGGCGATCTACGGCGGGACGCGCTGCGTTCTCGTCCAGCCCATGTGAGCCCGCCGGGAGGGGTGTGCGAGTGCGAGACGAGACGATCGCCGGGATGCTGCTGGCCAGGCTGGGTGACGACCGTCCCGGCCTGCGCAGCCGCGAGCGGACGTGGACGTGGGACGAGGTCGTCAGGGAGAGCGCAGCCCGGGCGTCGCTGGCGCGCGGGCTTCGCCAAGAAGGACCGTTCCATATCGGTGTGCTGCTGGAGAACGTCCCCGAGTACGTGCTCTGGCTCGGCGCGGCGGCGCTGAGCGGCGCGACGATCGTCGGGATCAACTCCACCCGGACCGGCTCCTACCTGGAGCAGGAGGTCCGCCACACCGACCTTCAGCTCGTCGTCACCGACCGGGAGGGGCTGGAACTCCTCGACGGTCTCGACATCGGCGTCCCGCGCGACCGCTTCCTGCTCGTTGACGATGACGGCTACGCGGCGATGGTCGAGGCGCACGCCTCCGAGCCCCGGGCCGACCCGTCGATCACGCCGAAGACGCAGATGCTGCTGCTGTTCACGTCCGGGACGACCGGTGCGTCCAAGGCGGCGCGCTGCTCGCAGGGCAGGCTCGCCGAGCTGGGCCGCAACAACAGCGCCAAGTACGACATCAAGCGGGACGACATCAGCTACTGCTCGATGCCCCTGTTCCACGGCAACGCGCTGATGGCGCTGTGGGCCCCGTCGCTGGCCGTGGGCGCGACCGTCGTCCTGGGGAAGAAGTTCTCTGCGTCCGGGTTCATGCCGGACATCCGGTTCTACGGCGCGACGTTCTTCACCTACGTCGGCAAGGCCATCGGCTACGTCCTCGGCACCCCGGAACAGCCGGACGACGGCGACAACACCCTCACGCACGGGTTCGGCACTGAGGCGTCCCCCGAGGACAAGCGCGAGTTCCTCCGCCGCTTCGGCGCGACGCTCCTCGAAGGCTACGGGTCCAGCGAGAGCGCCGGGATGATCAAGCGGGTGCCGGGCACCCCGGCGACCGCGTTCGGCAAGCCCGCCCGCGACGGCGTCCGGATCGTGAACCCGGAGACGCGCGAGACGTGCGCGCCCGCCGTCCTGGACGAGCACGGACGCGTCACCAACGCCGAGGCCGCCATCGGCGAGATCGTCGACGTGGACGGCGCCGGAAGATTCGAGGGCTACTACAAGAACCCCGAGGCCGACGCCGAGCGCGTAAGGCACGGCTGGTACTGGACGGGAGACCTCGGCTACGTCGACGGCGACGGGTTCCTGTAC
The DNA here is from genome assembly GCF_004348735.1 of Actinomadura sp. KC06. Lineage (GTDB taxonomy): Bacteria > Actinomycetota > Actinomycetes > Streptosporangiales > Streptosporangiaceae > Spirillospora. The sequence goes on along the minus strand of NZ_SMKT01000053.1, from coordinate 22,017 downwards.
TTCGGCGGACGGTCCGGCGACTGGATCCGCGTCGACTCCGAGAACATCTCCGCGCTGCTCACGCAGAACATCGTCCGCCGCCATCCGAAGATCGTGGACGCGGTCGCGTTCGGCGTCCCCGACCCGCGTTCGGGCGACCAGGTGATGGCGGCGATCGAGATCCCCGAGGGCGTGGAGTTCGAGGATCTCGACCTTCCCGGGTTCCTCGCCGTCCAGGACGATCTCGGCACCAAGGGCGCGCCGCGGTTCGTGCGCGTCTCGCACGCGCTGCCGACGACCGGCTCCGGCAAGCTCAAGAAGAAGGAGATGCAGCTCGAAGGGTGGCGCACCGCCGACCCCGTCTACCGGTGGGCCGGGCGGGGCGCCCCCGGATACGCCCTGATGACCGAGGCCGACAAGGCGGCGCTCCGCGAGGAGTTCGCCGCCGCCGGCCGCGAGCGCTTCCTTCCGTGAGGGGTTGGTATGGATCTGCGTGAGTCCGCGGCGCACCGCGCGCTGCGCACGGAACTGAGGGCGTACTTCGCGGGCCTGCTGCCCCCGGACGTGCGGCGCCGCGCCGGTGAGCAGGGCGTCGGCGGTGAGCGGTTCCGCGAGATCGTCAAGATGCTCGGCAACGACGGCTGGCTCGGTTACGGCTGGCCGGAGGAGTACGGCGGGCAGGGCAGGTCGATCGCCGAGCAGTACGTGTTCTTCGACGAGGTGCAGCGGGCCGGGCTGCCGTTCCCGTTCGTCACCGTCAACACGGTCGGCCCGACGCTCATGCGGTACGGGACGGACGAGCAGAAGCGCCGGTTCCTGCCGGGCGTCCTGTCCGGCGACATCGTGTTCGCGATCGGATACACCGAGCCCGACGCCGGTACCGACCTCGCGTCGCTGCGCACGAAGGCCGTCCTCGACGGCGACCGGTTCGTCGTGGACGGCAGCAAGGTGTTCACCAGCGGCGCCAACACCGCCGACCACATCTGGCTCGCCGTCCGCACGAACCCGGACGCGCCGAAGCACAAGGGCATCTCCATCCTGATCGTGCCGACCGACGCCGACGGGTTCTCCTGGAGCCCGATCCAGACCGTCGGCGGAATGATCGTCACGGCGACCTACTACAACGGCGTCCGGGTGCCCGCGTCCTCGGTCGTCGGGGACGTCGACGGCGGCTGGACGCTCATCACCACCCAGCTCAACCACGAGCGGGTCGGGCTCGCCGCGCTCGGCGGGCGGATGATCCGCCTGTGGGAGGACGTCCGCGACTGGGCCCGCGACAACGGCGCGATCGACCTGCCGTGGGTCCGGGCCGATCTCGCCCGCACGCACGCCAGGCTGGAGGCGATGCGGCTGATGAACTGGAAGATGACCATGGCCGTGGAGGCGGGCACGCTGACCGGTGCCCAGGCGGGCGCCGCCAAGTCCTACGGGACGGAGACGCACATCGACGTCCAGCGCACCCTCACCGGGATCCTCGGCGCGGCCGGACGGATCCGTCCCGAATCGCCGGGAGCCGTGCTCTACGGGCAGATCGAGCAGCTCTCGCGGCAGGGCATCGTGAACACATTCGGCGGCGGCGTCAACGAGGTGCTCCGCGACATGGTCGCCGTCCAGGGCCTCGGACTCCCCCGGTCGAGGCGCTCATGACCGACGCTTATGAGGACAGGCTCCAGGCATGGGCCGGACGCGAGGTGGTCGCCCGCCGCCAGGGGCAGGACCCGGTGAACGTCCCCATGATCCGTCACTGGGTCGAGGCAATGGGCGACGACAACCCCGTCTACCTGGACGACGACGCCGCACGCGCCAGCGGACGTGACGGCATCGTGGCGCCCGCGTCGATGATGCAGGCGTGGACGATGCGCGGATACGCCGCGTCCGTCCGTCCGGACTCCGAGCCCTCTGCCGCGGACGAGCTGAACGCGCTGCTCGCCGAGGGCGGCTACACGTCGGTCGTCGCCACCGACTCGGAGTTCGAATTCCACCGCGAGCTGACCCCCGGCGACCACGTCAGCGTCGAGGAGACCGTCGAGTCGGTCTCACCGGAGAAGCAGACGGCACTGGGCGCGGGACGCTTCATCAGCACCATCAAGACGTACCGCGACGCGACGGGCGAAGTCGTGGCCACCCAACGCTGGCGCACCCTCCGCTTCCGTCCGGCCGAGGCTCCAGCCGAGGCTGCGGCTCCAGCTGAGCCGGAGCCGAAGGCATCGCGTCCGCGCCCCGCGATCAACCCGGACAACGCCTTCTGGTTCGAGGCCGCCCGCGAGCACCGCCTGGTCATCCAGCGCTGCGCCGACTGCAAATCGCTGCGGCACCCGCCCGGCCCGGCCTGCCCGCAGTGCGGCTCGTTCGGCTGGGACACCATCGAGTCGACGGGCAACGGCCACGTCTACACCTACGTCGTCAATCATCACCCGCGCCATCCGGCCTTCGACTATCCCCTGGTCGTCGCCGTGATCGAGCTCGCCGAGGGAACCCGCCTCATCGCCAATATGGCGGACGTCGCCCCAGCGGACGTGGAGATAGGCATGCCGGTCGTCCTCGACTGGATCGACCCGGACCCCGACCTGTCCCTGCCGGTGTTCCGCCCGGCCGACGCTAAGGAGCGCTGATGGACTTCACCCTTGGCGAAGAGCTGGAGGCCGTCCAGGGCCTGGCCCGGCAGATCTTCAACGGCCACGCCGATCAGGATCGGATCAAGGCGGCGGAGCAGTCCGGCACCGGTCTCCTCGACGCACGCCTGTGGGCGGCTCTCGCGGACGCGGGCCTGCTCGGCATCGCACTGCCCGAGGACGCGGGCGGCGCGGGTCTGGGCGTCGGCGGGCTCGCCGTCCTGCTGGAGGAGCAGGGCCGCACCGTCGCGCCCGCCCCGATCTGGACGGCACTCGTCGCCGCGCTCACCGTCGCCGAGCACGGCACACCTGAGCAGCAGGAACTCCTGCCCGCTCTCGCGGACGGAACCGAACGGCTGACCATCGCCTTGGAGGAGTTCGCGCCCGCAGACCCCGCAGAACCCCGCTGCACTGCCGTCCGCCACGGCGACGGCTGGCTCTTGACCGGCACCAAGGCGGTCGTCCCCACCCCGCTCGGCGCGAACCGCGTCCTTGTAGCAGCCAGCGCGGATGACGGCCCCGGCCTCTACCTGCTCGACGCCTCCGCGTCCGGTGTCTCCTGGGAACAAGCCCAGACCACGACGCACGACAGCGCCGCGCACCTCACCCTGGACGCGTCCCCAGCACAGCCCCTCGGCAGCGGTGCCCTCGCCACCGCGCTGCGCCTTGCCCGCGTCGCGCTAGCCGCCGTCCAGGTCGGCGTGGCGGAGGGCGCGCTCCGCCTGGCCGCCGACTACCTGGCCGGACGCGAGCAGTTCGGCCGTCCGCTCGCCACCTTCCAGGCGGTGCAGCACCAGCTCGCCGACTGCTACATCGAGATCGACGCGCTCCGCGTCTGCCTCTGGCACGCCATCTCCCTGATCGCCGCAGGCGAAGACGCCGACTCCGCGGTTCTGGTCGCCAAATGGTGGTCGGGCGAGGGCGGGCTCAACGTCGTCCACCGCGTCCAGCACCTGCACGGCGGCATCGGCGTGGACGTCGACTACCCGGTCCACCGCCACTTCCTGTGGGGCAAGCAGATCTCCGGCACGCTCGGCGGCGCGTCGCACGACCTCGACCTGCTGGGAGCCGCCCTGTGAACCGCCGGTTCGAGGACGTGGCGGTCGGCGAGGAACTGCCCGAGCTGAGCATCCCGCTGACCCGGACGATGATCGTCGCGACCGCGCTGGCGAGCCGCGACTACCAGGACGTCCACCACGATCCGTCCCTCGCGGTCGAGCGCGGCTCCAAGGACGTCTTCATGAACATCCTGACGACGAACGGCCTGGTCGACCGGTACGTCACCACCTGGGCGGGCCCCGCCGCCGTAGTGAAGGCCATCAGGATCCGCCTCGGCGCGCCGAACTACCCCGGCGACACGATGGTCCTCACCGGCACGATCACCGCCAAGCATCCCGAGGACCGCCGGGTCGAGATCGCGGTGCGCGGCGCCAACGCGATCGGCCCGCACGTGACCGGCACCGTCGTCGTCCAGTTGAAGGGGAGCGGCGCATGAGCGTGCTGCCGGGCGCCGCCGCGATCGCCGGGATCGGCGCCACCGAGTTCTCCAAGGAGTCCGGACGCAGTGAACTGCGGCTCGCCTGCGAGGCCGTGCTCGCCGCCGTCACCGACGCCGGGCTCGAACCGTCCGACGTGGACGGCATGGTGACGTTCACCGCCGACACCAGCTCCGAGATCCACATCGCCCGCAATCTCGGCATCGGCGAGCTGACGTTCTTCTCCCGCATCGGGCACGGCGGCGGCGCGGCCTGCGCGACCGTGCAGCAGGCCGCGATGGCCGTCGCCACCGGAGTCGCCGACGTCGTCGTCTGCTACCGCGCCTTCAACGAACGCTCCGGCACCCGCTACGGCCTCGGGCAGGCCGACCGTCCGATGGACGTCAGCGCCGACCGCGCCGCCTACTCGTGGATGACGCCGTTCGGGCTCGCGACGCCCGCGCAGTGGGTCGCCATGTTCGCCCGCCGCTACATGCACGAGTACGGCGCGACCAGCGAGGACTTCGGCCGGATCGCCGTCGTCGACCGCAGGCACGCCGCGCGGAACCCGGCCGCCTGGTTCTACGGCCGTCCCATCACCCTCGAAGACCACCAGGCGTCCCGCTGGATCGCCGAACCGCTCCGGCTGCTCGACTGCTGCCAGGAAAGCGACGGCGGCCAGGCCCTCGTCGTCGTGTCGGCCGAACGCGCCCGCGATCTGCCGCACCGTCCCGCTCTCATCTGGGGCGCCGCGCAGGGGTCCGGCAACGAGCAGCAGATGATGACCAGCTACTACCGCTCCGAAATCACCGGAATCCCGGAAATGGGCCTGGTCGGACGGCAACTCTACGCGCAGTCACGCCTGACGCCCGCCGACGTCCAGGCCGCCATTCTCTATGACCACTTCACGCCTCTCGTCCTGCCGCAGCTGGAGGAATTGGGCTTCTGTGCGAAAGGCGAGGGCAAGGACTTCGTCGCGGACGGCAACCTGGAACTGGACGGACGGCTCCCCTTCAACACGCACGGCGGGCAGCTCGGCGAGGCGTACATCCACGGCATGAACGGAATCGCGGAGGGCGTCCGGCTCGTCCGTGGCACTTCGGTGAACCAGCCGGGGGACGTGCACAACGTGCTCGTCACCGCGGGGACGGGCGTCCCGACGAGCGGCCTGGTCCTGGGCGCCGACACCTGAACGGACGCCACGACTGGACCTTCTGTGCCCAAACCGGTCCGTACAGGGCGCGTTAGCAAGGGTTTCATCGGCTCGTCGCGCCCGCGTACCGCCGCCTGCCGGCGGCATCTTCGCAGGTCATGCCGCGTGCGGCCGGGGCGCCTACGGCACCATCCGCCCAACCGCTCTTGCGCCTTGGGCAAAGCGTGACATTTAAGGCACTTACCGTGAAATGCCACGGTCGCTGTGCCGCCGTTCCCGCCCCTCAGGAGCCACCGGCCCGGCCGGGAACGGCCGCAGGAGGGCGACCCCCATGCGACGACGACTGTCCCTGTTCCTGCTGCCCGCCGTGCTCGGCGCGGCGCTGATCGGCGTCCTCGGGACGCCGGCGTCCGCGACACCGCCGAACATCCCGTCCGCCGCCACGGCCGCGGCCCGGCTGGCCGAGCTCACCGTCGCCGCCGAGTCCCATGGCGACACCTACGACCGTGATCTGTTCCCGCACTGGATCACCATCTCCGGAGCGTGCAACACCCGGGAGACCGTCCTGAAGCGGGACGGGACCAACGTCGTCACCGACTCCGCGTGCTACCCGACGTCCGGCTCCTGGTACTCGCCCTACGACGGCGCCACCTGGACCCTCGCCTCCGACCTGGACATCGACCACATGGTGCCGCTCGCCGAGGCGTGGGCCTCCGGCGCCTGGGCCTGGACGACGTCCCGCCGCCAGACCTACGCCAACGACCTCGGCGGCCCGGAGCTGTGGGCCGTCACCGACAACGTCAACCAGTCCAAGGGCGACCAGGACCCGGCCCAGTGGCAGCCGCCGCGCGCCGCCTTCCGCTGCACCTACGCCCGCGCCTGGATCCAGGTGAAGTGGTACTACGGCCTCACCGTCGACAGCGCCGAGAAGGGCGCCCTGAACTCGATGCTCGGCACCTGCTGACCATCACCCGGCCCGCCATCCGACCTCCGGACGGCGGGCCGGGGCACGGGCGTCAGCCGTCCCGGGCCGCCGCTCGGCACCCGCGACGAGGTATCGGTGAGCGGGACGGACGTGCCCCCGACGATCGTGCCGCGCCCATGATGGACGGCTATGAACGAATGGCGCGGCCGCGCACTCGGCAGCAGAACCGTGTCATGCGACGAGACGCGGCCCATCCTCTACGCGCTCGCGATCGGGGCGGACGCGTCCGACCTCGACCTGGTCTTCGAGGATCGCCTCCGCGTCCTGCCGACCTTCGCGCTGACCCTCGCCCAATGGGCCCCGGACGCGCTGGGTTCGGCAGGCGCGTTCGACGCGCGGACCGCCGTCCACGGCTCGCAGCGCCTCCGCGTTCTGGAGCCGCTGCCACGTTCGGGATCCGTGGAAATGACCGCCTACGTCTCCGAGGTCTGGGACAAGGGTTCCGCCGCGGTTTTCGACGTCACCGTAGAAAGCCGATACTTCGAGGCGACCTGGTCGCTGTTCGCCCCGGGCTGCGGCGGATTCGGCGGCGAACGAGGCCCATCGGCGCGCCGCCGTCCGGAAACAGAGCCCGACGCGACGCCGCTCACCGTCACGACCGACCCGAATCAGGCCGCGCTCTACCGACTCCTAGGCGACCGCCACCACCTGCACATAGACCCGGACGCGGCAAAGGCGGCCGGAATGCCCCGCCCCATCATGCACGGCCTTTGCACATTGGCCGCCACGACCCTTCCCCTGGCCAGATCCCTAGGCGCACACCCGGCCGACCTGACCGAACTGGAAGGCCGCTTCGCCGCCCCGGTCTTCCCAGGCGACGTCCTCCAGATGACCACCTGGAATACCACCCACTTCGAGGCAGCCGTAGAAGGCAGAACAGTAATCTCCTCAGCCAAAGCCCACTTCGCCTAAGGGGCACTAACGCACGCCTTGTCTCGCGGCGGTGATGACGTCCATGTTCTGATCGCTCCATTCGCCGAGCGGACGCAGCGCGAGGTCGAGACGAACGCCGCGCTCGGTCAGGCTGTAGATGGCCACCGCACAGGGTCTGACCGCGAAGGAGTTCCTGCCCTGGGCCGGTGAGATCCTGGCCATCCTGCCGGCGGCCTTCGAGCGGCTCGCGGCCGATGTGGACGCGGGCACCTATTCCGGCGCCGAGGACAACCTGCTGATGGAGCTCTCCGGACTCGAGCACGTCCACGCGACCAGCGTGCAGGCGGGCGTCGATCCCCGGCTTCCGGCGCTGATGCGTGACCTGGCACGTCGGGCGATCGACGACGGCCACGGCGCCGACTCGTGGTCACGTGTCGTGGAGGTGCTCCGCTCGCGTCCCTGACACCCGGGCGGTGAGGCGGTTGCTGAAGCGGGCGAGCATGGTGGTCTGGGACGTTTCCGGGAAGAGGCGGCCGATCACGGGTGGGATGCGCCAGTTGGCGGGGTTGCGCTTGGCCATTCGGGAGACCCTGGAGATCTGCGGGTAGCGGGTCTTCTCGTATTCGCGTAGGCGTGCCGCCGGGTCCTTGTCTTCCTTGGCGAGTTCGCGTCCTAGGACCCAGACGTCCTCAAGGGTCTGGTTGGCGCCCTGGCCGAGGGTGGGCGGCATGGTGTGGGCGGCGTCGCCGACGAGGGTGATGCGGCCGTCTCCCCATACGCGGCGGACCTTGTTCCAGTGGTGGCCGAAGAATTCGAGGTCGTCGTCGTTGGCGGCGGCGAGAACCTCGGGGACGGGCGATGCCCAATGGCCGAAACGCCGCCGCAGGTCGGTCAGCGGAGAGGCGGGGCGCGGGTCGGCGGGGGACCAGCGCACGTCGAACCACCATTGGAGGAGGCCGTCCCCGGCGGGCATGAGGCCGCAGGCGCCCTCCCGTCCGGTGATCATGCTGTGGTGGTGGGTGCCGGTGAGCTCGATGTCGATCGGGCTGAGGCCCTGCCAGGTGCCGAAGGTCGCCGGACGGACCGCGCCGTCCCCCCACAGGTGGCGCCGGACGACCGAGTGGTGGCCGTCGGCCCCGACGAGCAGGTCCGCGGTGTCGGTCGATCCGTCGTCGAAGGCGGCCGTGACGCGGTCGCCGTCCTGGCTGATGCGCTCGCAGGTCTTGCCGTAGCGGACGAGGTCGTCCGGCAGGCCGTCCGCGAGGCGTTCCAGCAGGTCGCGGCGGGCGATGGCCTTGGTCTCGAAGCCGAAGCGGCCGGCGGTGTGGGCGATGCTCTGGGTGGTGCGCAGGCGGCCGTCGGAGGTCAGGGCGTCGATCCTGTCGATGCGGTTGCCGGCGCCGTCGACGCTGATGCCGAGGTCGTGCAGGACGGCGGTCCCGTTGCTCCAGAGGAGGATCGCCTTGCCGCCGGTCCGGCGGGCCGGGGCCTGTTCGTAGACCCGGACGTCGTGCCCGCCGGCCAGCAGTTCGCGTGCGGCGGCCAGGCCCCCGATGCCGCCGCCGATGACCAGAATCTCCATATCCCCTCCGAAATGAAGTATCTTCGATATGAAGATACATCGGGGCGGAGTAGGCTGCGACAGTGGGTCGGCGGAAGCAGGCGGAGCAGGCGCGGCAGGGCGAGGACGTGTTCCGCGAGTTCGTGATCGCGGTCCTGCTGCACAACGAGGCGGTCGCCGACCGGCTCGGGCTGCAGCCGGTCGACGTCGCCGCCGCGATCCTGCTGGAGATGCGCGGGCCGCTCGCGGTGGGGACGATCTCCGAGGAGCTCGGGCTGCCGTCCGCCTCCACCACCCGGCTCGTCGACAGGCTGGAGAAGGCGGGCTACGTGCGGCGGGTGCGCGGCGCGCAGGACCGGCGGACGGTCACCGTCGAGCCGGTCGCCGGAGGCATGGACGACTACGAGGCCGCCTGCGAGTCGTCCAGGCGGTATCTGGACGAGGTCGGCGCGCGCTACACGCCGGAGCAGGCGCCGCTGCTGCTCGACATGCTCGTCCGCATCGCCGGCGCCTACCGGACGGCCGCCAAGGAGCTGCGCCGGACCCCGGACGGGTGACGCCGCCGCGTACCGGTGAGCGGGATGGGGCTTCGCGTGACCGGCTCGGCCGCGCCCATGATGAAGGGTTATGAACGAGCTGACGATTCCGGGGGTGCTGGCGCGGGCGGCCGCGGAGTTTCCGGAGGCGGAGGCGGTCGTCGACGGCGACGTCCGGGTGACCTACGCCGAGCTGCGGGACCGCGCCCGGCGGGCGGCGGGCGCGTTCATCGGCGCCGGGATCGAGCCGGGCGATCGCGTCGCGATCTGGGCGCCGAACGGGCTGGCGTGGATCGTCGCCGTGCTCGGCGCGATGGGCGCGGGCGCGACGCTCGTCCCGCTGAACACGCGGTTCAAGGGGGACGAGGCGCGGTGGCCGCTCACCAAGGCCGAGGTGAGGGTCCTCTTCGTGGAGGACGGGTTCCTCGGCATCGACTACCCCGGAATGCTCGGCATGGACGAGTCGGGGGTCCTGGCCGGGCTTCCGGCGCTGGAGGCCGTGGTCACGTTCAACGGGGCCGCGCGGCCGGGCGTCGGCACATGGGACGAGTTCATCGCCAAGGCCGTCTCCCAGGCAGAGGCCGACGCGCGAGCCGGAGCCGTCCGGCCGGACGATGTCGCCGACGTCCTGTTCACGTCCGGGACGACCGGAAAGCCCAAGGGCGTCATGAGCACGCACGAGCAGAACGTCCGCACCTTCGAGGCGTGGTCCGAGCGGACGGGTGTCCGGTCCGGCGACCGGTACCTGATCGTCAACCCGCTGTTCCACTCGTTCGGCTACAAGGCGGGCGTGCTGGCCTGCCTGCTGAAGGGCGCCACGATGGTGCTCCAGCGGACGTTCGACGTCCCGGAGACGCTGCGGTTGATCGAGCGGGAGAGGATCACGGTCCTGCCGGGGCCGCCGACGATCTACACGTCGCTGCTCGACGCGCCGGGCAGGGACGAGCGCGACCTGTCGTCCCTCCGGCTGGCCGTGACGGGCGCGGCGGACGTGCCCGTGGCGCTGGTGCGGCGCATCCGCGCCGAGCTGTTCCCGCAGGTCGTGACCGCGTACGGGCTGACGGAGTCGACCGGCACGGTGTCGGTCTGCTCGGTGGACGACGATGACGAGACCATCGCCACCACCTGCGGCAGGCCCATCGCCGACGTCGAGGTCGCCATCGTCGACGAGAAGGGCGGGAAGGTTCCGGCGGGCACGGACGGCGCGGTGCTCGTCCGCGGCTACAACGTGATGAAGGGCTACCTGGGCGACCCGGAGGCCACGGCGGAGACGATCCGGGACGGCGGCTGGCTCGACACCGGCGACCGCGGACGCCTGGACGAGCGCGGCAACCTCACCATCACCGGACGGACGAAGGAGATGTTCGTCGTCGGCGGCTTCAACGTCTACCCCGCCGAGGTCGAGGACGTTCTCGCCCGCCATGACGCGGTCGCCGAGTCGGGTGTCGTCGGTGTCCCCGACGCGCGCCTGGGCGAGGTAGGACGCGCCCACGTCCGCCTCCGGCCCGGGCGGAGCGCCACGGCGGACGAGCTGATCGGGCACTGCCGGGAGCGGCTCGCGAACTTCAAGGTCCCGCGGGAGGTCGTCTTCGTGGACGACCTCCCGAAGACCGCGTCCGGCAAGGTCCGCCGCGTCGAACTCAAAGACGGCGGGGCGCTCAAAGAGCCGCCATGACGCGGGCCCTGTGCTCGGACACCGTGCCCCACGCCGAGTACAGCGCGCGGGCCTTGCGGATCCAGAGGGACGGGTCGTACTCGTCGGTGTAGCCGATCGCGCCGTGCACCTGGAGCGCGGTCTTGGCCGTCGCGTAGGACGCCTCGGACGCGGCGGCCTTGGCGGCGGACACGTCCCGCGCGAAGTCCGGCGTCCCGTACGACAGCGCCGCCCCGTACACGAGCGGCCGCGCGAATTCGAGCTCCACCAGCGCGCTCGCCAGATGGTGCTTGATCGCCTGGTATTCGCCGATCGGACGTCCGAACTGCCGCCGGGTCTTGGCGTAGGCGACGGACACGTCCAGCAGCGACCGGCCGAGGCCGATCTGCTGCGCCGCGCACAGCAGCGCACCGAAATCGGTGAAACCAGGGACGGCGCCCCGGATACGGAAAAGGCGCCGCGCCGGGTCCAGTGATGTGACGCGCTCGCCCGGCTCGCGTTCGACGCCGTCCGCGTCCAGGACGAGGTCGGCGATGTCGGCGTCCAGCGCGTGCGGGACGGCGAGCGACACGACCGCCTCGCCGTCCGCGATCCGCCGCAGCCACGGCGACTCGCCGCGGCCCACGCCGCCCAGGAGTTCGGCGGCCGCGAGAGTTTCCACGTACGGGCCGGGGGCGGCGGCGCGGCCCAGCTCCTCGGCGGCGACGCACAGCTCGACCGGCAGCGGCCCGGCGCCGCCGGAGCCCTCCGGGACGGCGACCGCGAACACTCCCGCCTCGGCGACCGACGACCACAGCGCCCGGCCGGGCCCCGTGTCCCCGGCCGCCCAGGCACGGATGGTCTTCGGGGTTTCCGCCTCGGCGAGCAGGTCGCGCAGCGTCTCGCCGAACATGCGCTGCTCGGCGGAAAGGACGAACTTCACCGGGACCCCTTCGGCAGGCCGAGCAGCCGCTCGGCGATCACGTTGCGCTGGATCTCGTTGGTGCCCGCGTAGATCGGTCCGGCGAGCGAGAACACGTAGTTCTCCAGCCAGTCCGACTCCAGCTCGCCGTCCGGGCCGAGCAGGTCGAGGGCGGTCTCGTGCAGCGCCACGTCCAGCTCCGACCAGAAGACCTTGTTCAGGCTCGACTCGGCGCCGATGTCGTCGCCGCGCGAGATCGTCTCGAACCCCTTGAGCCGGTAGGCCCGGGATCTGATCCAGGCGTCGGCGACCCGGTCCCGCATGGCCGTGTCCGACGTGGCCGCCCGCTCCTTCCACAGGCCGACCAGGCGTTCCGCCGCCGCCGTGAAACGCCCGGGGCTGCGGAGGGTGAGGCCGCGCTCGTTGCCTGCCGTGGCCATCGCGACGCGCCACCCGTCGCCGGCCGTCCCGATGACGTCCTCGTCCGGGACGAACACCCCGTCGAGGAACAGCTCGGCGAACGCGGGCTTGCCGTCCAGCCGCCCGATCGGGCGGACCGTCACGCCGTCCACGTCCAGCGGGAACATCAGGTACGTGAGCCCGCGGTGGCGCGCGGCCTCCGGGTCGGAGCGGAACAGGCCGAAACCGCGGTCGGCGAACGCTGCCCGCGAGCTCCACGTCTTCTGCCCGTCGAGCAGCCAGCCGCCGTCCGTGCGCGTGGCGGTCGCGCGGAGCGCCGCGAGGTCGCTGCCCGCGCCCGGCTCCGACCACGCCTGCGCCCAGATCACCTCGCCCGAGGCCATCGGCGGCAGGACGCGGGCGAGCTGCTCCGGCGTGCCGTGCTTCAGCAGCGTCGGGGCGAGGAGGTTGATGCCGTTCTGGCTGACGCGTCCCGGTGCGGCGGCCGCGTAGTACTCCTCCTCGAAGATCAGCCATTGCAGCACGGACGCGCCGCGCCCGCCGTACTCCTCCGGCCAGGACACGACGCCGAGCCGGGCCCGGCCGAGCGTCCGCTCCCACTCCCGGTGCGCGGCGAAGCCGTCCGCGGTCTCCAGCGACGGCAGCGGCCCGGACGGGACGTGCTCGTGCAGCCACGCCCGCACCTCCGCGCGGAACTCCTCGTCCGCCGCCCCGAACTCAAGATCCATGTGCAGCCGCCCTCATGATCCGTCCAGCGTCTTTCTAACAATTGTTTGGTAGAGTAAACGCCCGACCGGCGACCGCGCGAGCCGCCCTCCCATCGACCGGGACCCACCCCGCCGGTGTGGACGCGGCCGTGACCGTCGGCGCGGGCGCGTGTGCCCGCCGCTGCTTCTCAAACGTCCGGGCGAGGTGGTCTCGGACGACCGTGTCGTGCGCCGGAGGCCGTCTGCCGGTGGGGCGGTACCGCTTGGCGAGTGGACGGCACCGCTCATCGCGAACGGCGCGAATTCGCCTGTCATATCGGCTTATGCCGGACTTATCGTCCAGCCGCCGGGGGGACGGGACGGCCGGCGCCGAATTACCGCCTGCCGGGAGCCCGTCGAACTGTAGTCGACGGTAAAGGACGCCGAGCATGAAAATGCCGAGAATGAGGACTCGCGCAACGGCCTCGGGCGCGAGAAGATCCGGCAGGACCACGTCGGGTGTGAAAATCAGTAAATGGATTGTCCCGGCCATCGGCGCGGCGGCGGTCGCGTTCGCTCCCGTGCTCCCCGCGGCCCAGGCCACCGCCGACGCCGCGCCCGGCGGCGCCGCGAAGGCGCTGGTGTGCGCGGACGGCACGACCGTCCAGACGGACAAGGGCCCGGTGTGCGGCGGGATAGCCGACGGTGTCAAGACTTGGCTCGGCATCCCGTACGCGACCCCGCCGTTGCGGAATCTGCGCTGGGCTCCGCCGCAGCCGGCCGCGCCGTGGACGAACACGCTTGAGGCCACCGCCGCGGGCCCGACCTGCCCGCAGCCGCCGGGGCTCGGCCAGGGCTCGACGAACGAGGACTGCCTCCGGCTCAACGTCACCGCCCCGGAGAAGACCGATGGCAAGCCGCTCGCCGTGATGGTCGAACTGCACGGCGGCGGGTTCCGGTTCGGCGCGCCGTCCGACGGCAAGCACCTGGTGAAGAACGGCAACATCCTGCACGTCGGTGTCCGGTACCGGCTCAACATCTTCGGTTTCATGTCGCACAAGGCGTTCGGCGAGAACTCCGGCAACTACGCCTTCCGCGACCAGCAGGCCGCGCTGCGCTGGGTGCAGGCCAACATCGCCAAGTTCGGCGGCGACCCGAACAACGTGACCATCTACGGCGCGTCCGCCGGCGGGTCGAGCGTGTGCGCCAACACCGCCTCGCCGACGGCGAAGGGGCTGTTCCACAAGGGCATCCCGCAGAGCGGCGAGTACAACTCGCGGCGCGGCGTCGACGTCCAATGGCAGCCGCAGGACTGCATGGCCGACCTGCCGACCCGGGATGAGGCACAGCAGGCGGCCGACCGGTTCGCGGCGGCCGTAGGTTGCGGAAACGTCGCCGACGTTGCCGCCTGCCTGCGCGCCGTGCCCGTCCAGCGGCTGCTGGATCAGACCGGGCGCGGCGTCGGGGCGGACGTGGGGACGCAGGGCCCCGTCGTCGACGGCGAGGTGCTGCCCGTGTCGCCCGCGCAGGCGTTCGCCGAAGGGAAGGTCAACGACGTCACGCTGATGCACGGCGTCGACCGCGACGAGACGCAGCTCCCGTCCGCGAACACGCCCGCGGAGTACCAGGCGAACATCCGCCAGCAGTACGGCGACGCCGCGGACGAGGTCATGAAGCTGTACCCGCTGGAGCGGTTCCCGGACCCGTCGCCGTTCATCGCCTACCGGACGATCGTGGCCGACTCCAACTCCGTCTGCCCGGCGCTGATCAACGACCAGCGGATGGCCGAGCACATCAAGGTGTTCGCGTACCAGACCGACAACGCCGACGCCCCGCCGATGTTCTTCCTGGACGCGACCAAGCCCAACGGGTCGTACCACATCAGCGAGAGCATCTTCCTCAGCCCGTTCGGCAACACCGAGCTGACGCCCAACCAGGTGTCGTTCGGCAAGCAGCTCACCGCCCAGTGGACGGGATTCGCCCGCACCGGGAACCCGACCGTGGACGGCACCCCGCTGTGGACGCCGTTCACCGAGTCGGACCAGGGCGTCATGTCGCTGGTGCCCGCGGGTGACAGCGAGATGACCAGGGAGATCGGAAGGCAGCACCACTGCGACTTCTGGAAGAAGTACATGCCGTTCGGTTAGTAATCGGCATAACTGGATATCGGCTGACTGAGCACTTCATCGACCAGGTGGATTGACGTGCAATGCCGCGGATTGTGCGCTACGTGCCAGATTTCGCATCGGCCTCTTGAACGCCTCCGGCCGCGCGGATTCCATGAGCGCATGCGAGCCACAGCGGTTCATTCTCGTCCGGCCCCATTCCAGGGCCGGACATCCCCGCCGAATCGTACGCAGGCTCAGAGCCGTGCACGGCAGGGGCGATCGCCGTCCCGCCCGACCGAGGATGAAGAGCGTCTGGTGGTCGTGGTCGTCGTCAAGGACGCCGGCGCCGACGAGCTCATCCCGGTCGGGCTGGGGCGCGCCACGCATTTCGTCCGCCGGTCGGACGTCCGGTACGCCGAGGCCCACGGCGACTACGCGCGCCTCTACACCGGGGCTGGCAGCCATCTCGTCCGGGTCTCGCTGGCCGCCTTGGAGGAGGCGTGGCGGGACGCCGGGTTCGTCCGCATCCACCGGTCGCACCTGGTCTCGCTCGCGCACATCGACGAGATGGTCGTCGAGTCGGGACGGTGCACGCTCAGGGTCGGCGGCACGCGGCTGACCGTCAGCCGGCGCAACACGGGCGCTCTGCGCGACCGGCTGCTCAGGGGCGCCCTGCCGGGCCCGACCCGGCGCTCCCAAGGTTCCTGAAGCCCCACCCCCAAGCTCCCAATTCCCGAAGGGAAAACTGAAAATGCGTCGCAAAAGACGGGCGGTCGCCTTGGCCGCCGCCGCTTGCCTGCTGGTGAGCGGGGCCGTCGCCTCCGGGCCGGCCGCGTCCGGAGAGCCCCCCGCCGCGGACTGGCCGACCTGGACGAAGGACCACCTCGGCAGCCGGCACGCCGCGGCGGAGAACCAGATCACGCCGAAGAACGTCGGCGAGCTCAAGCTCAAGTGGGCGTTCGGGTTCCCGCGCCAGGCGGGCGGGCCGCGCAGCCAGCCGGCCGTCGTCGGCGACACGGTCTACTTCGGCGGACCGGACGGGATCTACCGCGCCGCCGACGCGAAGACGGGCGCGGTCAAGTGGCAGTTCGACCTGTCCACGGTCGGCACCGGCTTCGCCCAGGTGCGCGACGGCGCGTCCGTCGCCGAGGGCAAGGTGTTCTTCGGCGACTCCCGCGGCTACCTGTACGCCCTCGACCAGGCCACCGGGAAGCTCGCCTGGGCCGAGCGGATCGACGACTTCCCCGGCGCCATCCTGACCAGCTCGCCGATCGTCTTCCAGGGCCGCGTCTACGTCGGCACGTCGAGCGGCGAGAACCTCAACGGCAAGAACTACCCCTGCTGCCGGTTCCGGGGCCACGTGGACGCCCGCGACATCAAGACCGGCAAGCTCGACTGGCGGTTCTACACCGTCCCCGAGCCGAAGCAGGACGGCACCTGGCCGAACGGCCAGCCGCGCTACGGGCCGTCCGGCGCGGGCGTGTGGAGCTCGCCCACCATCGATCCGTCCACCAAGACGCTCTACGTGGGCACCGGGCAGAACTACAGCGGGAGCGGCGGGCACTTCGACTCCGTCCTCGCGCTGAACACCGAGACGGGCGAGCCGCGCTGGACGCGCAAGATGACCGACGTCGACACCTGGCGCCGCGAATGCAACAGCCCGACGCCCGAGGACCAGCAGTACTGCCCCAACCTGAAGGACGGCACCGCGCTGGACTTCGACCTCGGCGCCACGGCGAACATCTTCACCGCGAACGGGCGGCGGCTCGTCGGCATCGGCCAGAAGGTCGGCGTCTACCACGTGCTGGACGCCGCGACCGGCGAGATCGTCTGGCAGCGCCAGCTGTCCGAGCCCATGCCGGGCGGCGGGCTCAGCGGCATCCAGTGGGGGTCGAGCTATGACGGCGAGCGCCTCTACGTGGCGACCTACATGGCGAACCCGGGCACGCTGTTCGCGATCAACCCCGCCGACGGGCACATCATCTGGAAGACGCCGAACCCGGCCGACGGCTGCACGACCGGCGGCGCGGCGCAGTACCCGAACGTGTGCCGGCTCGGTCACCCGCCCGCGGTGACGACCTCGCCCGGACTCGTGTGGGAGGGCAGCATGGACGGCAAGCTCCGCGCCTACTCGACCGAGACCGGTCAGGTGCTGTGGAGCTTCGACACCATCGCCGACTTCCCGACCGTCAACGGCGGCACCGGACGCGGCGGGGCCCTCGCCGGAGGCGGCGGCGCCGTCGTCGCCAACGGGATGGTCTACGTCCTGACCGGCGACATGTTCACCAACTACCCGAACGACAAGGGCCACGTCATGCTGGCCTTCGGCCGGTAGCCACCGCTCTGGCCGACCGCTTCGGCCGCTTGCCTCGGGCGGTCGAAACGCGCGGGCGGGGACGACGCCGTCGAGGGAGTCGTCTCCGCCCGCGCTCATCCCGTTTCAGGGACGAGAGCTCTGGACGAACACGCCGATGCCGTTGGCGACGGCGCGTTCCCGGCCGTCCGAGGGCTCGTTGCGGACGACCGACTTCCCGCCGCTCCGGGTGACGAACGTGGACGAGCCGCCGCCGTCCAGGTTGACGGCGTCGTCGACGCCCGCCTCGTCCAGGAGCGCGGCGAGTTCGGCGACGGTCAGGCCGGCGCTGCGCTCCGACCGTCCGTCCGCGACGACGAGGTACATGCGGCGGCCGTCGCGGCTCACGCCCGCGGCCGTGCGCGGGGCCGGGCCCTTCGGGTCGAGCCCGGCGAGCGGCTCGCCGTCCCGCAGGACGGGGAAGCCGCCGATGGCGAAGCGGAACTTCCTCGTGCTCGTGAAGCGGTAGCTGATCCGTACGCGGTCGCCGGGACGCAGCTTGCGCAGCGCGTTCGCGCCGTTCTCCCGTCCTACCAGGACGGTCGTGTCGTCGGGGATGGCGCCCGCGCCGATCTCGTCCGCGACCTTCGTGACCACGCCCCGCCGGACGGTCACCTCGGCGGTGTTCGTGCTGCAGGGGTCGTTCCGGACGGCGTCCGTCCCGCACACCGCGCGCAGCCGCGACACGCTGCCCCACTCGTCGGTGAACGCGCCCGCGCTCCCGACCGGCAGCGCGTACTGGTTGAGGCCGCGCACCGGGATCCGCGTGGCGCCGGCGCGGACGGTGCCGGTCAGGTGCAGGCGGCCGAGATGCCCGCGCCGGTCTGCGCCGATGCCGATGACGTCCTCCGCGGACGTTCCGGGCGGCAGCGCGGGGCCGAACCGCTGCCCGTCCGGCACCGCGCCCTTGAGCGGGTTCCCGTCGTCCACCTCCGGGCCGGACGACGACCCGGTCGCCACCACGCCCGGACGCGTCTCGCTGATGTTGAAGAAGTCGCCGTTCACCCCGGCCAGCGCGCGCTGCGCGTCCGCCATCGCCGAGACCGTCTGCCGCGCCGCGACGTTCGGCGGATGCAGCAGGCCCATGCTGACGCCCGGGCTGCGCAGATCGACGTCGAGCAGGTCGCCGCGCACCGGGCCGCCGATGCCGGTCGTCTCGAATGTCTTGAACACCACGCCGGGCGCGAGCCGGGTCGCCGACGTGAACCGCAGCTTCCCGATCGTGCTGGACGACGGCAGCGCGGCGACCCGCGCGTCTGGGCGCTCACCCGAACCGGCGCCGTCCACGCCCGGCGGCCCCGGCGCGTCCGCCCGCACCGGGACGGCGCCGGCGCCGCCCACCAGACCGGCGGTGACCAATACGACCGTGAGTTTCCGTGGCATGGGCGACGCCCCTCTCAGCGGAGATCAAGCTCGCTGATGATTACGCAAGCGGGGTGAAGATCGGGCGATCCGGCCGCCAACAATCTCCGAAGATCACGTGATCCGGCGCTCGGGAATCTCCCTGTTCCCTGGACAAGCCGGTGCCGGGATGGCATGAAATATGGCCATCCGACCTGAAGGGACGCGCATGCACGAGGTCGTCTTCGCCGTGCTCGGGCCCGTGGAGGCGAGCGTCGACGGCCGTGTCGTGGCTCTCGGCGGGGGACGGCGGCGGGCGCTGCTCGTCCGGCTGCTGCTCAGCGCCGACCAGGTGGTGTCGGTCGACCGGCTGGTGGACGAGCTGTGGGGCGACCTCCCGCCCGCGTCGGCCCGGACCCAGGTGCACACGCTCGTGCACCGGGTGCGCCGCGCGCTCGGCGAGGCCGGTGCGCTGATCGAGACGCGTCCGCCCGGGTACGTGCTGCGCCTGGGCTCGGCCCGCCTGGATCTGGCCGTGTTCACCGACCTCGTTGAGGATGCCCGGAAAGAGGCCGGCGCGGGACGCCTGGAGAGCGCGGCGGGAACGTTCCGCGAAGCGCTCGGGCTGTGGCGGGGACGTCCGCTGGACGGGATCGACGCGGCCTTCGCCTCCCGCGAGGCGGCGCGGCTGGAGGAGACGCACCTGACGGCCCTGGAGGAATGCCTGGGCCTCGAACTCGCCCTCGGACGGCACGCCGCCGTCGTGGCGGAACTGTCCGCGCTGGTCGCCGAGCATCCGCTCCGCGAGGACCTGCGCGCCCGGCTGATGCTCGCCCTCTACCGCTGCGGGCGCCAGTCGGAGGCGCTGGAGGTGTACCGGGAGGGACGGGCGCTGCTGGTCGAGGAGACGGGGCTCGAACCCACGGTCGGGCTCCGCGCCCTCCACGAGGCCATCCTCCAGGGCGACACCGCATTGCGACACCCGGAGCCGAAGCCCCCGACGCCGATGCGGCCCGACGCGGAGGAGCCTGGCTCCGCGCTGTCCGAAACCGAGTCCTTCCCCGACGTGCCGAAGGTGCCCGCACGGGCGGGTGTGCGAAGTCTCCGAGCCCGGGGAGCGATTCTCGTGCTGGCGCTGGCGATGCTTCCCGGCCTCGGCGGCGGCGCGGCCGGAGCGGACCTCTCCCGCCCGTACTCGTCCGGAACGGACGGGACGCCGCTCGTGCAGGGGCGGCAGCGGATCGGCGGCCCGACCTGGGTGAACTCGCCGCCCATCGGCGTCCCGGCGGCGTTCTTCGGGACGACGGTCGGGAGCGGCAGCGGCGCCATGCCCGGGTTCCGCGTAGGCACCGTCCGGTTCTGGGACAGCGGGACGCGCTGGTCCAACGTCCAGCCGCGGCGGGACGCGTTCGACTGGTCGGCACTCGACCGGATGGTGGCCGGTGCGCGGCGGGCCCGGCTGCCGATGACCTACACCATGGGCATCACCCCGGCGTGGGCGGCGCCCGGCGGCCCGAGGAGCGCCTACTCCGACGGCTCCAGGACGGCGCCGCCGGACGACCTCGCCGACTGGGACCGCTACGTCCGCGCCGTCGTCTCGCGCTATCGCGGGCAGATCGAGGCGTACGAACTCTGGGACTTCCCCAACACCCCGTACCACTACACCGGGGACGTGGCGACGCTCGTCGAGCTGACCCGCCGCGCGGCCGCGATCATCAAGGCGGTGGATGCGCGGGCCACGGTCGTCTGCCCGTCGTTCGGGGAGATGTGGAAGCCGGAAGGACTCCAATACCTCATCCGTTTCGGGACGCTCGGCGGTTTCCGGTCCTGCGACGCGATCGCCGTCAAGCTGCACCCCCGGCTCGGCGACGGACGCCCCGAGGAGATGACCGAGCAGGCGGTGCCCATCTACAACGCGCTGCATCAGGTCGGGGTGCACCTGCCGATGTGGGCGACCGGCCCCGCACACGACATCCCGACGGTCGAGCCCCTGGGCGAGGAGGACGCCAACAACTACGCCGTCCGCCACTACCTCGCCGGGCTGTACGCCCGCTACAGCCGCATGTACTTCTACAGCTGGGGGCCGCGGAACCTGCCGCTCGTGCTGCAGGCGGAGGGCGGTCCGCCGACGCGCGCGGCGCTGTTCGTCCAGCGGCTCCAGCAGTGGCTGGACGGCGCCCGGATCCGGTCCTGCGGGAAGGGGCCCGCGGACGGCCTCCCCGAAGGCGCCTGGCAGTGCCGGTTCCTGCTGCCGGGATCGGCGGAGGCCGCGGTGCGGTGGATGGCGGACGGCACGGCGGAGATGAAGACCGAGCCGGGCGCCCACCGGGTGGAGCACCTCGACGGCCGGACGGTCCCCGTCCGGGGCGGGCAGGCGATGCGGCTCACCGAGACCCCGGTCCTGATCCGCTTCCGCGCGTCCTGAGCCGCTTCCGCCGTCCTGGGCCGCTGACCTGGTGTGACAGGGAGCTGATAGCGGATGGACAGCGGCGACGCGCTATCCATGCGGAGCAATCCGCGCAGCGTGTCGGAGGTCTTTGTTCATGAAGTGGCGGGGGATGGGGGCCGGTCTCGGCGTCCTCGTGTTGGTGCTCACCGCGTGCGGGCCGGAGGAGGAGTCACCGGAGGAGAAAGCGGCGGGACGGCTCGAGAAGGCCCTCACCGCCTTGAGCGGCCAGCCGCACCGGGCGGACGTCGAGGTCGACGTCTACGCCCTCAACGGGATGGTTCCGGGTTTCAAGCTGACGGCGGAGATGCGCGGGACGCACCGCTCGATGCCGGGCAACCCGGCAACCGATCTGGACCTGTCCTCGGTCACGACTGAGATCGAGCTCCGGCCCGGCCCGACCCGGAACGACTCCGGGGCCGTCCGCGTGATCACGATCGGGGACCAGACCTACGTGCGCAACACGCTCCAGTCCGGGCAATGGCGGACGCTCCCGGCGGGCCCCCGGCTTACCGGGAAGGACGGATACGACCCGGCGAGCACCGCGACGATGGTCGACACCATCGTGATCGCGGAGATCTACCGCGGGCAGATCGCGGCGCCCCGTCCGTCCGCGACGACGGAGGCGGGCGAGGCGATGAGCGTCTTCTCCGCGTCCTGCACCGTGGCGCAGTGCCTGGAGGATTCCCCGGAGGCGCGGAAGGCCGCGCTCAGCGTGTATCCGGGCGACGCGGTCTTCAACTCCAAGCTCTGGGTGGACGGCCGGGACCGCCCGCGGCGCCTGACGATGACCAGCGAGTTCTTCCTCAACGCCGGAAGGCGGAGCATGGACGTGAAGTTCAAGGCGACGCTGACGCTGCACGACCTCGGCAAGCCGCAGAACATCACGGCGCCGTCCGGCTGATGCGATTGGGCAGGGGGCAGGGGGCAGGGG
>NZ_SMKT01000052.1 GCF_004348735.1 Actinomadura sp. KC06 | reverse complement strand
CCCCCGACCCCGTTCCCAGGGATGACCGGCGGCTCCACCCGCACCGGAGCCGGCCCGGTACCCGCCCGCATCTGCGTCTCCACGAACGTGATGTTGACGAACTCCACCGCGACGAGCACCTGCCCCTCGCCCGGCACCGGATCCGGCGCCTCCCCCGGCACCAGAACCTCCGGCCCGCCGAACTCCTTCAACCACACCGCACGCATAAGAACCCCTCCCATCACGGCATTCACCTGAAGCCTGCTACCTCAAGCTCAGTAGAGGTCAAGCCGTCCCCAACGAATCCCTTTTCTCGCCACACGCGCCTCTGTAAGCTTCTGCGCGTATTCCGCCCCGTTGTCGGCTGCCGCTCAGGGATGGCGATGCGCGCCCGGTTGGTCAGAACCCCCTCGCTGGGACTCCTTCTGACCGCCTGCCTGGCCGCCGGGTGCGGTTCGTCCGGCTCGTCCTCCAGCGGCGAACTCGCCCCCAACGGCTCCCTTGACGACGGCGCCGCCCCGGCCCCCGCCGCCGCGGCCCCGTCCGGCATCCCAGAGAAGCAGCTCTACAAAACGGCCCTCAAGCGCTACCGCGACTACCAGGCCGCCTACATGAAGGCGTACGAGACCAACAACGCCGGTGACCTGCCCGCCGTCGCGATGGACCCGCTCCTCAGCCAGGTCACGAGGGACGTGGAGGCCACCAAGGCCAAGGGCGAGATCTGGCGCTTCACCAACACGCTCAACCCCCGCGTCTACGCTCGCGCGAGGGACAGCACGAAGATCTACGTCATCGACTGCGTCCGCACGCTCGCCGCCTACCGCTACTCGGCGAAGACGGGCAAGCGCATCGACGGAGGCCCGGGTACCGCCTACGTGTACCGAGCGACCGTCCAGTACGACTCCGGTGCATGGAAAGTCGCCGCCACCATCCGGGACAAGCCATGCTGACGGTCCGCAGGGAAGGGCACACGATGTCTCCCCACAGCACCAGCCGCCGCGCATCCTCCGCCGCGATCATCGCCGCGGTCCTCGCGACCCCCTTGCTCACCGCCGTCCCGGCCCTGGCGGCTCCCTGCAAGGGGCTCACGTGCAACTGGTCGGACAAGGGCGGCGGTGGGAGCGGCGGAACCGGCGGAGGCGGAACCGGCGGGAACTCCGGACCTGTGGAGCCCCCACCGCCCGAGGGCCTCACCGCGAACGAGGCACAGGGCTTCGTGCCCGTCGACAACGGTGGCGCGCCTCCGCCGGCAGCCGCCACCACCCTCGACTGGGTCGCGGTGGCGAAGAGTTCCGCCGTGCTGCCGACGCCGGTCGTGCACACCGCGCCGGACGGCAAGACCTACGTCCAGGTGCGGACCTCCCTCTGGGTCGAGGGCTTCGACGTCGTCCAGACACGCCCGATCGGCGAGCCCGGCCAGATGATGATCCAGGCCACCGCGCGGCCCTCGTCCGTCACCTGGAACATGGGCGAGACCCAGAAAACTTGCGTCACTGCGGGAAGCAAGGACGGCAAGACCTGCCATTACACCTACAAGCGGTCTTCGGCGGGCCAGCCTGGCGGCAAGTACGAGATCACCGCCACGATCACCTGGAACGTCACCTGGACGTGCGAGGGTCCCGCTTGCGATCCCCAGCAGGGCGACCTCGGAACCATGACCATGACATCGCCGCCCACGCCGCTCGTCGTCAGCGAGATCCAGACCAACACGGGCCAGTGACCTCGCGCGAGCATCGGCTGCCGGGATACGTCGAGCTCGCCGAACTGGGCGCGGGCGCGCAGGGAGAGGTCGTGCTCGCGCGCCACGAGTCCGGCGGCGGCCCGGTGGCGATCAAGTACCTCGCCGCCGACCTGCTCAGCGACACGGCGGCGCGGAACGTCTTCCGGGACGAGGCCGTGATGCTGAAGCGGGTGAACGACCTGCATGTGGCACGGCTGCTCGACTATTTGGAGTCTCCCTGGGGCGCGGCGATCGTCCTGGAGGCGGTGCCCGGCCGTTCGCTCCGCCGCGTCCTGGACGAGCACGACGGGCCGCTGGCGCCCGAAGCCGCGCTGACGACGCTGAAGGGCTCGCTGCTCGGGTTAGGTGCGGCACACGCGGCCGGAGTCGTCCATCGGGACTACAAGCCCGCGAACGTCCTCGTCCAGGACGACGGGCAGAGCAAGCTCATCGACTTCGGCATCGCGGTCCTGACCGGACAGGCCGGGCAGGCGGGGACGCCGTCCTACATGTCACCGGAGCAGTGGGCCGGTGAGCCCGCCACACCGGCGACCGACATCTACGCGGCCACCTGCGTCTTCGTCGAATGCGTCACGGGCGAGAGGCCCTTCCGAGGGACGACTCTCGCCGAGTTGAAGACCGCGCACACCACACGCCCGGCCCCCTTGGAGCAGGTGCCCGAGCCCCTGCACCCGTTGGTGCGACGCGGTCTAGCCAAGCGCCCGTCCGACCGTGTGTGGAACGCCTACGAGTTCGTCAGGGAACTTGAGGCGATCGCCGTCCGGACTTATGGGGCCGGGTGGGAGCGGCGCGGCCTGATCGCGCTCGGCGCCGTTGCCGCGACGGTGGCCACCGCCGTTCCCCTGGCATTGCTCGGCCTCGCACCCGGGGTCTCCTCCACGGCGGTCGGCGCCGCCGCTTCGGGCCTGGCGAAAGCCGGCATTCCCGTGTCCAAGGGTTTCCTGGCCAAGGCCGGCGGCGCGAAGGGAGCAGCGAGCCTCGGAGCCGTGGGGGCCGGCGCCGTGATGGCGGCATGGTTCTTCTGGCCCGGCCCGAGCGTCGGCGGGACGAGCACCACCGCGGTTCACGCGTACTTCACCAAGCCCGGCGTCCTCCTCGGCCAAGCCAACATGCCGGCCGCCGAGACCCCGTACATCGACTTCAAATACACACTCAGCCCCGCCAGAGCGAAAGCCGGGACGGAGGTGCGCCTGGTAGAGCGCTTCCGTGGACGCACGCCCGAAGGCGTCTACTACCCGCCCGGAGGCGGACGCCAATGCTTCGGCGAAGGGACCAGCTCACCCAAGACCCATTTCTACAAATGGAGCATTGGCCTCGGCAGTGGTTTCGAGGGCTCGCAGGCACTGGCCTTCTACCGGATGCCCCCGGTCAAGCGGAATGACATCCCGCAGAAGACGACGGACGCGGTCGTCCTTCCTGCAGGCAGCGAAAAGACGGGCGAGCACCAGCCGTTCGTCCAGGCGGAATGCGCCACCATGAGCAGTTGGACGACGACGTACAGGATCGTCCTCCCGGAGCGAGCGCAGCTGCCACCCGGCAAGTACCTGGTGACTCCGCGCGTACCCATGAAGATCACAACAGCGCTTCGGGAAGAGACCGCGATTCCGCCGGAGTCCGCCGGCGCCACCATCGACGGAACCCTCCCCATGCTCGAAATATTGGACGGGTGACCACGCGCCGCAGGCGGGCCAGCGTGGCTGTCTTAGACCCCGAACCCGGTCTACTGGCTTGCGCTGCTCGCCCTGGTGATCGCGCTGGTCGGGTACGCGCTGGAGATCCCATTGTCGCGCAATGTCGCGCAGATCGCCGATCAGCTTGTCCGCGGCTTCGCCGCCACGAATCCCGGCGGGCGGGTGCCCTGCGGCGGCACCGGGCGCCGGGTCGGATGGCCGGCGTGTGAGGCGCTGTGGCGCGGTCCTGGGGGCGGGGCCGGGACCGCGAGGGGGTCAGCGGAGGCCGTAGGCGCGGGTCACGGTCTGTTCCACCGCGTTTCCGGAGCCGTCGGCGGCCTTGAACCGCAGGGCCGCGTAACCGTTGTGCGTGGACGGATGAGCGACGTTGGCCGTCCACCGGTCGGTGCCGTTGGGGGTCAGCGCCACCGCGGTCCAGGTGGCGCCGTTGTCGAAGGACGCCTCCAGCGACGCCGAGGTCACAGCGGATCCGTTCGCGGCGCGCTCGGCGACCACGTCCAGCGGGAACGTGACGCCCGACGGGGCGCGTCCGGTGCTGTCGAAGGCGCCGGTGATCCGCGGCTGGAGGAGTCCGAGCTGGTCCTCGAACGGGTCGCCGGGACGTTCGGCGGACGGGAACGTCCAGCGCGCGTTGATGCTCGACACGTAGTTCGACCAGCCGACCGAGCGCTGCAACGACATGTCGAGCCGGAACGTGGCCGACTCGGCGGGCACGTCCCAGTTCCCGGCGAGCGGGTTGGTGCTCTGGCCGACGAGCTGGCCGCTGCGGTAGAGACGGACGGGTGAGGGGTCCCAGGTGCGCTGGTAAGATCTCGGCCGATGCGTGGGCGGTGGCGTACGGCGAGCCCAGGTTCCCCGCCCCCGGCGTGACGCGGCCGAGGTCCGGTCGGCACAGGATTCTGTCCGCCCGCACGTCCCACAGTTAGGGTCCCGGTGTTGCTCTCCCCTCTGCTCGACCGCCGTCCCACGGTTGGGGCCGTGGTGGACGCCGTGAAGGGGAACCGGCTGTTCGCGGTGGTGCTGGTCGCCGGCATCGTGCTCCGCGTGATCACCACGCTGGGCTTCCAGGGCGTGCTGTGGTTCAACGACAGTTACGACTTCGTGCGGATCGCGAACGATCCGTTTCCGCATCCGCTGCGGCCGTCCGGTTACGGGATCTTCCTGTGGACGCTGAAGCCCCTCCACAGCCTGGCGCTGGTGACGGCGCTGCACCATGCGGCGATCATCGGGCTCGCGGTGGTCGGCTACCGGATGCTGGTGCGCGACTTCGACGTGCGGCGGGCGTGGGCGGCGGTGGCCGTCGCGCCGATCCTGCTGGACTCCTACCAGATCGTGCTCGAGCACCTGGTGCTGTCGGACACGCTGTTCACCGTCCTGGCGTTCGGGGCGATGCTGCTGCTGGCGAAGCCGGGCGCGACGGGATGGCAGCGGGCGGCGCTGGTGGGTGCGCTTCTGGGCGTGGCGGCCGTCACGCGGACGGTCGGGGTGCCGCTCTTCCTGATCGCGGTGCTGTATCTGCTGGTGCGGCGCACGCGGTGGCCCGCGTATCTGGCGCTCGCGGCGATGTTCGTCCTGCCGGTGGGGGCGTACGCGACGTGGTACCAGCAGGAGCACGGCCGGTTCGGCATGACCGGGGTGGACGGCATCTTCCTGTGGGGACGGACAGCCGCGTTCGCCGACTGCGACGCGTTCACGCCGCCCCCGGACATCGCCAGGCTCTGCCCGCACGGCCCGAAGGACGACCGGCCCGCCTCGTCCCACCAGATCTGGGTGGAGGGCTCGCCGACCGGCTGGACGAACGGCGAGGCGTTCGACGAGAAGACCAACGCGGACGCGCAGCGGTTCGCCCTGTGGGCGATCCGGAACCAGCCCCTCGACTACGCGCGGGTGGTGTCGTACGACTTCTTCGTCCGGACGTTCTCGTGGAACCGCAGCCAGTACCCGACCGTGGGCACCGAGGCCAGGTATCACTTCCCGACGAAACCCACCGCGCGCAAGCCGGACCTGCCGGTGCTCGGCGGCGGCGA
This sequence comes from Actinomadura sp. KC06, assembly GCF_004348735.1. Classification (GTDB taxonomy): domain Bacteria; phylum Actinomycetota; class Actinomycetes; order Streptosporangiales; family Streptosporangiaceae; genus Spirillospora. The sequence continues at coordinate 45,434 of NZ_SMKT01000052.1, read as the reverse complement.
CCGGCGGACGGTCGTCCGTGAGTATTCGCACGGCACGGGACGCACCCACATAGTGGAGCCGTACGCGGGCGTCATGCGCGGTTACCAGGAGCGTGTGAGAGTGCCCGGCACGGTGCTGGGGGTCGTCCTGCTGGCTGGGGCGGCCGGAATGGTGTGGCGGCGGGCGCGCGCGCGGACGGCCCTGTTCTGGACGTCGAGTGTGACGCTTCTGGCCGTCCCTCCCATCACCGTGGACTTCGACTACCGGTATCTGCTCCCCGCACTACCGTTCGCGTGTTTCGCAGCGGCGATGGCGTGGGGACGCAGCGTCCCATCCGGCCGGTCGAAGGCCAAGCCGGTCAGCGAGACGCCGGACGAGAAGGAACCGCAGCCCGCAACCGCGAATTAAGCACGAACGCGGATACCGCGCGGTGCGCTAAAGGCCGAGGCGGGCGGCGGCGACCTTCTTCGGGACGACCATGCGCCACGCGTCCACTACCAGTTCCCGCATTTCGGGCTCGTCGAGTGCGTCTGTCCAGGCGTGGACCCAGTTGAAGCGCAGGTCGGATTCGCGCGGGAGGTGGAATTTCGCGGGCTCCGACTCGATCAGCGCGGCGCGCTCCTCCTTGGGGAACGCGAAGCCCATCACGGTCTCGTCCTGGGAGAAGGCGACGTAGACGATCGAGCCGACGCGGAACTTCACCTGGTCCCTGATCAGGTGCTCGGACGTGCGCGGAAGCGTCAGCGCGAGCGCCCGCACCTGGTCGACGGTGATCATCGTGTCCTCCTGTGGCCGTGCCCGCGGGTCGCGAACCCCCGGCACAAGCATCACACACCGCATGATCTTGATAGATTTCCGTGACGAGGGGGCGGACGTGAACGAACTGGTGCGCTGGCAGACCGAGAACGGGACCATCGTCGTGGAGACCGACGACCGGGAGCCCGGATTCTCGTCGGTGTCCCGCACCGGCGGGATGATCCACGACGCCGCCGGCAAGTTCGAGGACGCGTTCCAGCACGTCCGGGACGCGGCGGAGACCGCGCTCGCGGCGCTGCGCGGCGGCGAGCTGAACCCGGACGCGGTCGAGCTGGAGTTCGGCGTCAAGCTGAACGCGGCGGCCGGAGCCGTGATCGCCAAGACGTCCGTCGAGGGGCATCTCAAGGTCAAGATGATCTGGGGCCGGCCGGCGGCGGGGCCGGGAACCGGAGCCCCGGAGGAGGCGTGACCGGACGTGGACGACTGGCAGTGGCGCGCCTGGGTCGGCCATCCGGCGGGCGGGAAGCTCGGCGCCGCGTTCCTCGTCACTGAGAAGCGGCTGCTGACCTGCGCGCACACCGTCCACGGGCTGGACGAGGCGCGGGTCGGGTTCCCCGGGCTCCGCGAAGGGCTGACGGCCAGGGTCGTGTGGCGCGGCGGCTGGCTGCGGGAGGGCGACACCGGCGACGTCGCCGTCCTCGAACTGGACGAGCCGGTTCCGTACGCGCCCGCCCGGCTGGCCGCCCCCGACGACCTGCACGAACGCACCGTCGGCGGCCGGACGTTCGGCGTCTGCGGCTTCCCGCGGCGGCACGACCAGAACGAGCGGCACGCGGCCGTGACGACGTCCCCGCACCGCGGCATGCGGCAGGAGTGGTGGGAGCTGAAGACGGGCGCGGGCGAGTGGCTGGAGGAGGGTTTCAGCGGGTCCGCCGTGTACGACACGTCGTCGGGCGAGGTCATCGGCATGGTGACGAACGCCGAGCTCCGGCACGGCGACCGCGCGGAGCTCGGCTGGATGCTGCCCGTCACCAGCCTCCGCGCGCACTGGGAGGAGCTGGACGACCGGCTCCCGCTCCGGTGGGCGACGGCGGAGGCGCGGCGCGAGCTGCGGGAGCTGCTGGACGGCGTGCGCTTCACCGAACCGCTCGGCGCCGACCTGGAACGGGCGGTCGGCCGCCCCCCGCTTGGCGAGTTCCGATCCGCTTGGGCGTCGGTGCGGTATGTGGCGGAAGGGCTCGCCGAGGAGCGGCTCGTCCGGTATCTGGCGGCGCTGGGACGGCGTCTGCCCGAGGCGCGGCGGCAGCGGCTCGCCGCCTGGTCGGTGCGGCATCTGGCCGGCGCCGCGCCCGCCGATCCCGGCCCGGCGCGTCCGGGGCCCGCGTCGGTGATCGTCCGGTTGGAGCGGGTGACGTTCGACAACGCCTTCGACGTCACCGTGCACACCTGGACGGACGGGGCCGAAGGGCCGTCCAGGCCGACCGTGCGCGTCCCGGAGCGGCGGGTCAGGGCGGCGGTCGAGGAGGGCGTGGCCGCGCTCGCGCCGGCGCTGTTCGGGCACGAGTGGATGATCGAGTTCGCGGTGCCGGAGAGCTGGCTCGGCAAGCCGTTCGAGCAGTGGTACGTCGACCCCCGCAACAAGATCCCGATGCGCCGGTATCCGGTCGTCGTGCGGGACGTCGAGCGCCTGCGCCCCGACTCGATCCGCCGCGACCAGGCCCACCATCGCTGGAAGCTGCTGAACGCACGCGGCCGCAGCGATCCGCACCCGATTCCCTGCGACGAACCACGCAAGGGCAGCGAATTCCAAGACTGGCTGGAAGCGCACGTCGATTTCTGCGTGCTCGTCTATGGGTCGCGTCCGGTGAAGAGCCGGTTGACGGCCGCGCTCAACAACGGCATCCCCGTCATGCTGTGGACGCGTACGCCGTGCGACGCGCCGGCCCACGGCGACTGCCGCGGGCATCGGGTGCTCGACGAGCTGACCGCCGCCGTGGGCGACAAACACCCCGGCGACCTGCCCCAGGTGGCGCTCGCCCTGCGCAAGGAGGCGCTCGTCGCCCCCAAGGACAAGCCGCACTGCGGACGCGACCTCACGCTGCTATGGGACGATCCGTCCCGGCTCCCCGATCCCCCGCTCGCCATGGAGGTTTAGGTGCCCGACTGGCTGCTCTACACAGGGAGCCGTCTCCCGCACGACGGCATCGACCGGTTGCCTCCGCCGCCGCCTTGGCGCGCGTTCGACGGCGAACCCGTCCTGCCGCCCCCGCCCGGCTCTTCCGGTAACGCGCACCAGGCGACGACGTACCGTCCGTCGGACGACGCCGTGCAGCAGGTCAATGCCGCGTTGTATTTGCGTCGTCCGCTCCTGGTGACGGGCCCGCCCGGTACGGGGAAATCGACGCTCGCCTACGCGGTGGCCCACGAACTAGGGCTCGGACCCGTCCTGCACTGGCCCATCACCAGCCGGACGACGCTCCGCGACGGCCTCTACCAGTACGACCCCCTGACCCGCCTCTACGCGGCCGGACAGAACAGTCCCCCCGGACAGGGCACTGGGCCCGCCGAGGAAGACATCGGCCGCTACATCCGCCTCGGCCCCCTCGGCACCGCGCTGCTCCCCTTCGGGCGTCCCCGCGTCCTGCTCGTCGACGAGATCGACAAGAGCGACATCGACCTGCCCAACGACCTGCTCACCATCTTCGAGAAGGGCGAGTACGAGCTGCCGGAGCTGACCCGCCGCGCGGACCCGTCCGCCGACGTCATGACCGCCGACGGGCCCGGCTCCCGCGTCACCGTCACCGCCGGGACGGTCCGCTGCCGCGCGTTCCCGCTCGTCGTGATGACCAGCAACGGCGAGCGCGAGTTCCCGCCCGCGTTCCTGCGCCGCTGCGTCACCGTCGAGCTGCGGCAGCCCTCGGGCGAGGCGGAGCTGGCGGCGATCGTCCGCGAGCACCTCGGGCCGCTCGCCGACCAGAGCGAGGACCTCGTCCGCCGGTTCTTCGAGCGCGCCGCGTCCGGCACCCTCGCGACCGATCAGCTCCTCAACGCCGTCTACCTGTGCCGCCACGCCGACACCGAGGACCGCGGGGCCCTGGCCGACCGGGTCATGCCGTACCTGTCGGAGCCCATCGATGACGATTGACCGCCTCCGGGAGGCCCTCTCCGCCATCGGGCCGCCGCCGGACGCGCGCGAGCTGAGCGAGATACTGTGGCTCGCCTGCCACATCTCGCCTCCCGAGGCCGCCCGGCCCGCCCCGCCGGTCGTGGCGGCGGCGCCCGAGGAGCCCGCCGAGCTTCCTCGTCCGGCCGCTCCGTCCGTCCCGGATCCGCGGCCGCCCGCTCGGGAGCCGCTCTCCCGGCTCCATCCGCGACCCGCGCCGGGGGCCGCCGGGCCGGTCGGCGAGGCGTCGGAGGTGCTCGTCCCGACCGCGCCGATGCTGGCGGACCCGCTCGGCGTGCAGCGGGCGCTCCGGCCGCTCAAGCGCCGCGTCCCGTCCAGGCACCGCTTCGAGCTGGACGAGGACGCCACCGCCGCGCGCATCGCCGAGACCCGGCTGTGGACGCCCGTCCTCGTCCCGTCGCCCGAACGCTGGCTGAGCCTGAGCCTCGTCGTCGACACGGGCCCGACGATGCGGCTCTGGCGTCCCCTCGCCCGCGAACTGACCGAGACGCTCCTCCGCCAGGGCGCGTTCCAGGACGTCCACCTCGGCTACCTCGACACCACCGGCGGCATCACCGCCACCCCGGACGCCCCGCGCCAGGCCCCCGGCACGCTCCTGGACGCCTCCGGCCGCCATGCAGTGCTCGTCCTGTCCGACTGCTCCGGGCCACACTGGTGGAACGGGCGCGCCGCGCAGGCCGTCCGCCGCTGGGCGCAGACGGGACCGACCGCGATCCTCCAGCCCCTCGCCGAACGCCTCTGGCGGCGCACCGCCGCCCCCGCCACGCCCGGCATCGCCTCCCTGCCCCGCCCGGCCGCGCCGAACACCGACCTGCGCTTCACCCCGTACGACGGCGCCGCCGCGCCCGGGATCCCCGTCCCCGTCCTGGAGGCGTCGCCCCGCTGGTTCGGCGCGTGGGCCCGGCTCGTCTCCGGTTCGGACCCGCAGCCCGCCGCCATCGCGACGATCCCGTCCCGCCCTGCCGGGACGGCTCCGGTGCGGCGCGAACGCGAACTGGCGATCGGCGAACGCGTCCGCCGCTTCCTCGCCACGGCCTCCCCGGACGCCGCCGAACTCGCCGCCCACGTCGCGGTCTCCGTCCCGTCCCTGCCGGTGATGCGCCTCATCCAGCACCGCGTCCTCGGCGGCTCAGGCCCCGGGCAGCTCGCCGAAGTGCTGCTGAGCGGTCTGCTGCGTCCGGCCGGGGGCGTCCGCTACGAATTCGTGCCCGGCGCCCGCGAGGCCCTCCTCGACACGCTCCCGCGCCCCGAGGCCCTGCACACCCGCCGTGTCCTCGAAGCCGTCTCCGCCGAGATCGAACGCCGCGCGGGAACGTCCGCCGACCAGTTCCGCGCCCTCCTCCCCACCGAAGGCGGCCCGGTAACCCTCACCGCCGACACCGACCACTTCGCCCTCCTCACCCCCCAGACCCGCGCCCAGCTCGTCCCGGAACCACCGCACTCAGATGCCCCCGACCTGCTGGAACTCATCGGCATCCCGGTCGACGAACTCCTCGGCGACGAATGGGACCACCGCCCCCCGAGCCCCATCCCCATCGGCGTGGACGGCAACGGCGACACGGTCTCGATCGACCTCCTCTCCGGCGCGCGGCTGCCGCGCGGAACGATCCTCGGGCCGCCAGCCGCCACCCACCGGATGCTCCGAACCATTCTTCTGAGCCTGGCACTCAACCACTCACCGGAGCGGGTCGCCTTCGCTCTCGTCAACTGCTCCGACTTCTACGAGAGCGACTCCTCTCTCGGGCTTAACCTCCTCCCGCACATCGCCGCCACAGTCCACAACTGGCAAGACCTGGACGTTGACGCGGTCACGTCGATGCTCAGACACGAAAGCCAGCGCCGCGAGAAGCTCCTCAGGGAGGCCGACGTCCAGTCTTGGGACGAGTACCAGGCCGCCATCGCTCGCGGACGCCGGCTCGGCCCGCTGCCCGCACTGGTCGTCGTCCTCGGCCTCAACCGCCCGCTCCCCGGCGCGGAGCGGGACCTGACCGACTACATTGCCCGGGCGTCCGCCAGGAGACAGGACCTCGGCTTCCGGTATGTGTTCTACCCTGCGGAAGCAGGAGGGTTCGACTTCCTGCCCAGATGGCGAATCGCCTTCACCGACGACGATGCCACACTCCAGGACGAGAGGCCGGAGCCCACTCGCTTCCGTCCCGCCCAGATCCCGTCCACGGTCATCGGCCCCCTCCTGACATCCATGGATCGGCGCGGACCGCGCGCCCGCGGACTCACCGTTCACCCGCCCGCGTCCGCGCTCGACGTGCTCGGGCTCAACGGCGCATTGGACGGAGGGTTCGAGGAGGGCTGGGGCCTTCCCGCGTTCACGCCGCGGAATCCGGCTATCGGCCACGACGCTGATGGAAACGTCGTCACCCTGTACCCGCTCGACCTTTCGTCGGGTCTTCCGCATGGGCTGGTCGTGGGCGAGACCGAGGCTCGCCAGCGCGCCGTCCGCGCTACCACCCTCGCGCTCGCCGCGAGTTACTCCCCCCGGGACTTCACATTGATTTTCGCTGGGTTGGGTGAGCATCCGCTCGGCGAAGAACTCGATCTCCCGCATGTCCGCTTCTCTGAAGACGAATTGCTCGGTCAGCCGGAAAGGCTCAGCCAGTTCATCGATTTCCTGTCGGCGGAATTGGACTTCCGGGCGCGCGCATCGTCCGCTGACGTCCTGTCGCGGCTGCTCGTGGTGGCGGATCTGTCGCTGACCTTTCCGTCCAGCAGGCGGGAAGTGGGCGAGACGCTCCTCTCGCTTGCCCAGCGGGGCAGGGCGCTCGGGGTGCAGCTACTGCTCAGCTCTGCCAGCGTGGAGAACACCACGACGTGGAGCCGGTTCCTGCCGCTCCTCGGATGGCGGATCGCGGCGAGCCGCCTGCCGCCCGCCGAACTCCAGCGCGTCCTCGGACGCGCGAACCTCCCGTTCGCGGACGACCAAACCGCGTACCTCCTCGCGGGAGGCGGCACACCGCGTCCTTTCACGGTGGCGCCGGAGCCGCCCGAAGCCGCGCTCGACGACTTCCTCGAACGTGCGAGGAGCCGGTCGGAGCCCGCCCTGCCCACCGACCGTTCGGACGAGTTCGCCGAACTCCGTCGCCGACTCAGCAGCATGATGGCCGAAGCCCGGGACGCGAATGAGGGTCTGCCGGCTCGGCCAGGCGGCGAGCATGAGGTCATCGCCACGTTCCGAGAACTCATGGAGGAGGAGATCGAGTCCCGGCGGATGGGCAGGCGCCCGGGACCGCATCATCTGGTGTTCGAGGGGTCCCATTCCATGGGGGCGATGGCGGCGTCCGCTTGGCTGTACGCGGCGTTGCTCGGCGAGCTGGGCGTGGTATCGCGGGGCAGGCCGAGATCGGCGACCAGCGAGGACTCGCACGGGCTCGACCTGATGAACACCACGGGGGCGGTCCTGGACACGTTCGAGTCGGCTACCGGCTCCGTGCTGTATTTCCACGTCACGGAGTACCGGTCGCCTCGGGAGGGGCCCGACCGCTCGACCATCGGTACCGCGCTGAACACGGCCATGACCGAGTTCGGCGACGATCCGGTGGTCATCCTTTACGGCGAGTCCCCGGTTCTCGAACGCCTCTGGGAACGCACTCCCGGCCTCCGTGACCGCTTCCGCCGCACGATCACCTTTGCCGACGACGAGGCGCGGCCCGAGCCGGACGCCGCCCCGTCCGCGACGGTCGCGGGCACACGAGTCCCCATCGGCGTGGACGCCGATACCGATGAGCCCGTCCTGCTGGACTTCACGGCCGACCGGCATTTGCTGATCGCGGGCCCGTCCGGCTCCGGAAAGGGCGCGCTGATGAGCTACTTGCTGACGCAGCTCACCACGGGCGCCCCAACCGCCGAACGCATCGTCAACGCTTTCGACAGCGATGAATTCTTCTGGACGGACGGAGGGGGCACTTCCTCGGCCGGCAGCGAGCAGGTGTCCTCCGCCGAGCAACTCCGCCGCCGCATCAGAGCGGCAATTGCGAGGGTCGAGCAGCGGCAGCTGACCGGCCAGGGCCCGGACAACTACCTTTTCGTCAGGAACCGCAGACGGTTGCTGGAGGACGATCCCTACCTGCCGCTTGCGCCCCTGCTTCAGTGGAGTCTGGTGAACGGTCTTCATCTGGTGCTGGCGCGTCACCAGATCAGCTTCGGCGAGCCCGCCGACCCCCTGGTCGAGGAGATGCGATCAGCCGGAGGCTCGCTCCTGCTCACGGGGTACGCGGGCGGGCAGGAGGCCGATCTGTGGGACGTGCCGTCCACGCTGCGCGGTCCGATCCGGCGAGGTCAGGCATTGCTGGCGCAGCCCGGCCGGCACAGGATCGTCCAGTTGCCCGAGCTCTCCTGAGCCGTATTGGATCGGACGGTCCATAACGTGTTAGCGTGGGCGCATGGCGCGGCCGAGGAAGTTCGAGGAGGAGCGGGCGGTCGAGGCCGCCATGCGGGCGTTCTGGACGGACGGCTACGAGGCGACCTCCACCCAGGAGCTGTGCGACGCCACCGGCCTCGGACGAAGCAGCATCTACAACACGTTCAGGAGCAAGCACGACCTGTTCGAGAAGGCCCTCGCCCACTACATGGACGTCAAGACGGCCAACATCGTCCAGGTCTTGGAGGACGGTAGCCGTCCGGTACGGGAGCGTCTGCGGACGATCCTGGGGTGGGCCGTCGAACCCGAGCCCGGCGATCCGGCCGGTTGCCTGGTCGTGAACACGATGGTGGAGCTGGCGCCGCGCGACGAGACGATCGCCGAGCGGCTGAAGCGGGACGAGCGGCGGCGGCTGACGGCCCTGACCGCGGCCATCGAGGAAGGGATCCGGTCCGGGGAGATCGACCGGAGCAAGGACGCGAAGGCGCTGGCGCATTTCGTCGTCTCGACGGTCAGCGGCATGCGGGTCGTGGCTCGCGGCGGCGCCGACGGGCGCACGCTCGCCTCGATCGCAGACACCGCCATGAACGCCATCTAAGCCAACAGCGCATATGCCCGTCCGTCCGCACGACCAAGTTTTGAACTGAACCATCCAATACAGAGGAGCGAGACCGATGCCACTGGCCGTCTTCGTGCTCGGGCTGGCGATCTTCGCGCAGGGGACGTCGGAGCTGATGCTGGCGGGGCTGCTGCCCGGCATGGCGGACGATCTCGGCGTGTCCGTGCCGGCGGCGGGGCTGCTGATCTCGGCGTTCGCGATCGGGATGCTCGCCGGCGCGCCGGTGCTCGCCGTCCTGACGCGGCGCTGGCCGCATCGGCGGGCGCTGCTGGCGTTCCTCGCCGTGTTCACCGCGACGCACGTGATCGGCGCGCTGACGTCCGACTATGGGGTGCTGTTCGCGACACGGGTCGTGGGCGCGTTCGTCTACGCCGGGTTCTGGGCGGTGGCGGCGGCGACGGCGATCGGCCTCGTCCCGGCGAACGCGCGCGGGCGGGCGATGGGGATCCTCGCGGGCGGGCTCACGGTCGCGGCGATCGTGGGGCTCCCGGCCGGGACGGTCATCGGGCAGCATCTCGGCTGGCGGGCCGCGTTCTGGACGGTCGCGGCGATGTCGGTGGTCGCGATGGCGGGGGTGGCGGCAACGATCCCGGCCGGACGCTCGTCCGGCGAGGTCCCCCGTATGCGGGACGAACTGCGCGCGGTGGCCGTCCCCAGGCTGTGGCTGCTGTACGGGACGATCGCCCTGGCCACGAGCGGGCTGATGGTCACGTTCAGCTATCTGGGCGCCTTGCTGGAGGAGACGACCCGCGTCGCGGAGGCGTGGGTGCCGGGCGTGCTCGCCCTGTATGGGCTGGGCGCGCTCATCGGCATCACGGCCGGCGGCCCGACGGCCGACACGCGAGGCGTCCAGACCCTGTACGTGGGTTTCGGCGGGCTCGTCCTGGTGTCGGTGGCGCTGGCCCTGACGGCCGGGTCGCCCGCGCCCGCGGTGGCGCTGGTGTTCCTGCTGGGCCTGGTCGGATTCGGGACGAACCCGACGCTCAACTCGCGGGCGTTCGGGATCGTGGAGGGTTCGGCGACGCTGGTGGCGGCCGGGAACGTGGTCGCGTTCAACGTCGGGATCACGGCGGGCCCGTGGCTCGGCGGTCTCGCGATCGACGCGGGGGCCGGGCTCGCGTCCACGGCCTGGATCGGGGCCGTCCTCGGCCTGCTGGCACTGGGCGCGGTCGCGCTCGGCCACGGCCGCGACCGGACCGCGAAGGCGGCCGGAGTCACGCCCCGGACGAAGGTGAACGCATGACCGGAGGGCCGGCGCGCGGAGCTCGGCGCGCCGACCCGGTTCGTGGCGGTCAGCCGCAGGAGTCGGCCCGGAAGCCCCACAGGGCGCGCTTGCGGGCGTGTTCGGCGATCGTCCAGATGCGGTGCTGGCCGCGGTAGCAAGACAGATCCTCGGGCCCGTGCGAGATGGTGCGGCGGGTGACGCGGTTCCACCCGTCCCAGTCCCGGGACGTCATGAGGAGCCGTCCGCGCTTCTGGCCCCTGCCCTGGGTGAACCACCAGCGGCCGTGCGTCCTGACGCCGCCCTGGATCCTGTCGCCCGGCAGGGCGGCGGCCCAGTCGGCGTGGGCGACGCCGCCCCCGGAAAGCGCCCACAGCGGCCAGGTGACCACGCGTCCCTGCGGCGCCTTCGGCTTGCAGTACTCGCCCGCGATGAGGGCGTGCCGCCACGTGGTGCGGTCGACCGCGATCCAGGACATGCGCAGCGGGCCCGAGCCGTGGCATTTGCCGCTGGTGCTGCCGCGAGTGAAATGCCAGCTGCCCGTCTGCGCCATGACGTAGCGGTGGCCGTGGCCGTAGTACTTCTTGCCGTGCAGCCCGACCCGCCCCGCGTGGCCCGTGGACCCGGCCTTGCTCTTGCTCAGGTCGTAGATCTGCCGGATGTCGAATTCGCGGACGCCGTGGCGCGTGTCGGCCACGTACAGCTTGGAGCCGTACCAGGCGATGCCCCCGGCGTGGATGCCGATGTCGGTGTAGGTCGGCCGTCCGCGCTTCATCGTCGGGTAGACGAGCAGGACGTGCCGGTACGTGCGCCTCGCGGGGTTGACGAACGTCAGCCTGACCCTGCCGCTGTCGTGCCACGACACGAGCAGGGGCCTGCCGCCGCCGGGCAGCCGCTCGTTCGCCATCGCGTCCGAGACGCTCGTGACGCCCTGCGGGACCCACTTCCCGGTCGCGCTGTCCGCCCTGTCGAAGCAGTAGACGAGCGAGCGGGCGGGCACGGCGGCCGGCTTCCCGCAGCCGTGGCCGAGCCTGCGCTGCCCGGACGCGGTGAGCAGCGCGTCCACGCTGCTGCGTTCGAGCCTGCCGCCCAGCGTGCGGAGCGGCCCGCCGCGGTCGGAGACCCGGCGCAGATCGAAGTCACGAAGGTTCGGGGCCGCCACGGCCGCCTGCGCTGACGCCTGCGCCGACGCCTGCGCAGGCAGTGCCTGGACGGCGCTCGCCACGAGCACGGCCACCGCGACGGCCACGCCGTCCCGCCGGCGAAGCCCGGTCACTGTACGCTGCAAGATGATCACATTCCGCAACGTATCCCGATCCGGGGCCACCAATGGTGAAGAGATGACATTGGGAGATGCAACTTAGTTTTCGCGCCTCATTACGTCGCGCGAGTGAACCACCGGCCCGCCCCGGGCGTCGCGGACGGGACGGCCCGCGGGAACGACGGACGGGACGGCCCGGAGACCGTCCCGCCCGCGAATCCCCCTTATCAGCGGAGCTTGCACGTCCCGGTGCTGGACTTCGACGGGTCGCTCTCCGAGGTCGCCGTCACGGGCAGGTCGGCCTTGCGATGGCCGCGGCGCGCGGCCTTCGCCCACACCTCGACCTCCGTGCTGCCCTTCGCCTGCGCGGTGGCCAGCTCGTTCGGGAGCCAGGTCGTCCAGCCGCTCGGCGCGCCGGCCTTGAGCCGGAACACGTCGGAGCCGTGGTGGCCGGTGCCGCCCTTGCCCTTGTTCTGGAGCGTCAGCGTGCACTTCATCCAGCCGGCGCCGGTCGGCTGCCCCTGGGCGTTGCCGAGCTGGACGCCGCGCGTCTGCGGTCCGGAGCCGTCCAGCGACCGGATCGCGACCGTGTACGCCAGGATGCCCTTCTGGTCGCGCTCCACGTCCAGGACGTAGAAGTGCAGCCGGTTGGCCTGGTCGACGTACTCGTACTCGCTGCCGGAGTTCGTCCCGGCGTGGAACAGGGCGTCCGAGAGCTGCCGGTAGTCGCCGATGGTCATCTTCACCGGGGTGCCGTCCGGCAGGACGAAGTCGACCTTGTCGATGTCCTGCGGGTTGGCGTCCTTGACCCAGATGAACGGGGCCTTGTCCTCGTTCTTGGTCTTCGCCAGCAGGACGCCTGAGTCCGGGGTGAAGGAGTCGGTGCCCATGCGGTCGACGACCTCAAGGGTGTAGTTGTCGTAGCCGCCCTCGTCGCACAGCGGGTCGGTCTTGGGGTCGCACTTCGGGCTCTTGTCGCCGCCCGGGCCGAGCTTGAGGTTGATGCCCGTGAGGCCGCCCTTGCCGGGCACGACGGACCGGGCCGTCACCCGCGCCACGACGGCACCGGACGCGGCCAGCCTCTCCCGGTCGAGTTGAAGCACGTGGTCCGGGTCGACCATTTCGAGCTTCAGCTTGTTGCGCAGCATGTGCTGCGCGCCCATGGAGCCGCCGCCCGTCGCGGGGATCGTCCACCGGCTGTGGGGGCCGCCGGGCCCGTTGAACGTGCCGCGGCTCAGCATGTCCCAGATGCCGCTGTAGGCGCGGCGCGGCGGGTTGCTGTACGGGTTGTTGTAGTTGTCGGCGATGCCGAGGATATGGCTGAACTCGTGGGCGAAGACCGACATGCCGGAACTCTCGGCCTGGGTGGACGACTCGCCGAAGATGGCGTTCGGCCAGATGGTGGAGCCGGCCTGCCAGGACGTCCACGGGACGTACCGGGTCCGCACCCAGTTCGTCAGGCCCGGGTCGCCGGGACCCCATTCCGCGGGCACGTTCTCCTTAGTGCCGAACTTCATCTCGCCGAACTCCTGCCAGGTGGACGACTCGTCCTGCCCGGCGCTGAGGAAGAACACGAAGTCGAACTTCTTCGCGGTCTCCTCGCCGACGTCGGCGACCCAGGCGGCCCGCGCGTCCTTGCGCAGGTCGCGGTTGCAGGTGTCGCCGGCGGGGCAGCCCGTCCCGCCCTGCATGCCGTCCACGCCGTACTCGTGGTCCTTGGCGGGCATCTTGTAGGCGCCGAAACCGGTGAGGTTCACCCCGAACCGGCCGCCGGAGTCCTCCATCCAGTACTCGTGGAGGGTGTGGCCGCGGTTGAGCTCACCCGGCTTGTTGAGGAACTCCTCGTAGAACTTGGCGACCTTGTCGCGCGGGACGTCGCCGACCCCGACCGGGTTGCCGAAGATCGAGGAGTTCTTCGGCTGCGTCACCACGAACGGCTGGTTGGCGTAGTCGACCAGCACGACGGCGCCGTTGAAGGTCTTGACCGAGCCCTTCTTCGACGGGTCTGCCCAGTTCGTGTCCGGGATCTGCTTGTAGTCGTCCCAGGTCATCGTCTCCGGCATCTCGAAGTTCTGCGGATCGATGGGACGCGGCGCGCCGTGCGCGAAGCTCTGCGGCGAGGGCTGGGCGCGCTGCCACGGCTGCGTCTGCGGCCAGTGCTTCATCTGCCATGGGTTGGCGGTGGGTTTCGGGATGGGCGGACTCGGCGGCGCGGCGGCGGCCGGGAAGGCCGCGAGTCCCACGACCAGCCCCATCACCGCCGCGGGCACCACCAGCATGTTCTTGGCGCGCATGTCTCCCCTGCCTCAAGGTGGGTTGCGGGGAGAAAGTAAAGAAAGGGGGATACGCCCGGCTACGGCCGACTTAGCCGATCTATTGCCGTTTGGCATGGCATGTCGGACGATGCGACCAGGTCAGCCCCCGGATGCGCCCGTGGAGCCGGCGGGTGCCAGGTCAGGCCAGCAGGTCACGCTCGGCCACGACGATCCCGTCCTCGTCGCTGTAGAGCCAGTCGCCCGGACGGAACTCCACGGCGCCGAACATCACCGGCACGTCCACCGCGCCGACGCCGTCCTTGGCGCTCTTGCGCGGATTCGACCCGAGCGCCTTGGCGCCCAGGTCCAGTTCACGGAGCGCCGCCACGTCCCGGACCGCGCCGTTGATCACCACCCCGGCCCAGCCGTTCGCCACCGCGGCCGCCGCGATCATGTCCCCCATCAGCGCGGACGCCAGCGACCCCGCGCCGTCCACGACGAGCACCCGGCCCTCGGACGGCGTGTTGAGCAGCTTCTTCACCAGCCCGTTGTCGCGGTTGCAGCGCACGGTCGTCACCCGTCCGGCGAACGACAGGCGCGCACCGTACTGCCGGAACTGCGTCCGGCAGCTGCGCAGCTCGTCCCCGAAATCGTCGACGAGGTCGGCGGTCGTGAACTTCATGTCCGGCACCCTAGCGACCCCGGCACCCCCAGCGACATCGGAGCACCCCGATGGCTCAGCGGGACGGCGCGTCGATGGGGCGGCCGATCAGCCGGGACAGGACGATCGCAGTCTTCGTCGCCGTGATGTTGTTCTCGCGGCGCAGCCGTTCGAGCGCCTGCTCCAGGTGCTGGATGTCGCGGGCCCGCACGTGCACCAGGGCGCTGGCGTCACCGCTGATCGTGTACGCCGCGACCACCTCGGGATGCCCCCGGACGCTTGAGTAGATCTCCTCCGGGGACGTCGCACCCGTGCAGAAGATCTCGATGAACGCCTCGGTCGTCCAGCCGAGCGCGGCCGGGTCGACGACGGCCGCGAAGCCGGTGATGACGCCGTCCGCGCGGAGCCGGTCGACGCGCCGTTTCACCGCCGGAGCCGACAGCCCGACCTTGTCCCCGATCTGCGCGTACGAGGCGCGCCCGTCCTCAAGAAGCCGTGCAACGATTCGACGGTCGAGCTCGTCAAGACGCAACAAATAACACCCCCAAAGTCGGTTTTCGTCATTGGTCGACGGTCGATCCCGAACATACGCTGGATATCGGACCGGCGGCCACCCGACCCGCCCGGCCCTTCCTCCCCGGCACCGGACGCCGTCCGGTGTCCCAGCCATGCCCGGGTAGACCTGCCGGGCCGAGCCGCGAAGGAGCGTCGTGACGCCGACCCAGAAGCCGCGCGCGGTGTCCACCAGGGAGCTGCGCGCGATGTCCGACGAGCACAGCGCGCACAACTACCACCCGCTCCCCATCGTGGTCGCCGAGGCCGAGGGCGTGTGGATCACGGACGTCGAAGGACGCCGCTACCTCGACATGCTGGCCGCCTACTCCGCGGTCAACTTCGGGCACCGCAACCCGCGCCTCACCGAGGCCGCGAAGCGGCAGATGGACCGCGTCACGCTGGTGAGCCGCGCGTTCGACCACGACAACTTCGGGCCGTTCGTCACCGAGCTCGCCGAGCTGTGCGGCAAGGACATGGTGCTGCCGATGAACAGCGGCGCCGAAGGCGTCGAGACCGCGCTGAAGACCGCCCGCAAATGGGGATACGAGGTCAAGGGCGTCCCCGCGGACCAGGCGAACATCATCACGTTCGAGGGGAACTTCCACGGCCGCACCACCACGATCGTCAGCTTCTCCACCGACGCCGACGCCAAGGACTCCTACGGCCCCTACACGCCGGGCTTCCGCACCGTCCCGTACGGGGACGCCGAGGCCCTGAAGGCCGCGATGGACGGCTCGACGGTCGGCGTGCTGATCGAGCCGATCCAGGGCGAGGCGGGCGTGAACGTCCCGCCGAGCGGGTTCCTGCGCGCGGTGCGGGACCTGTGCACCGCGGGCGGCGCCCTGATGATCGCGGACGAGATCCAGTCGGGCCTCGGCCGCACCGGCGCCACCTTCGCCTGCGAGCACGAGGACGTCGTCCCCGACATCTACATCCTCGGCAAGGCCCTCGGCGGCGGGATCATGCCGGTCTCGGCCGTGGTCGCGGACGCCGACGTCCTCGGCGTCTTCCGGCCGGGCCAGCACGGCTCCACGTTCGGCGGCAACCCGCTCGCCTGCGCCATCGGCCGCGAGGTCGTCGCGATGCTGAAGACGGGCGAGTACCAGGAACGTTCCAGGACGCTCGGCGCGCACATGCACGAGCGCCTCGGACGGCTGCCCGGCGACATCGCTCGCGAGGTGCGGGGGCGCGGGCTGTGGGCGGGCGTCGAACTCCACGGCAAGGCCCGTCCGGTCAGCGAGCGCCTCATGGACCTCGGCGTCCTCGTCAAGGAGACGCACGAGACCACCCTCCGCCTCGCCCCGCCCCTGACCATCGAGCGTGAAGACCTCGACTGGGCCCTGGACCAACTGGACATCGCCCTCAAGGGCTGAGCCGTGTCGGCCCAGGGGGGCGACCCCCTGGAACCCCCGTTGCGAGCCGGTCGATCCTCACGCCACGGTGCGGGTTTCCGCGACCGTGCGGGTCTGTGACGTGGCGCTGCGGTCGCCCGGCTCGGCGGGTCGTGCGACCTCCGGCGCTGGCCGCCTCCGGCCGCACGACCCGTGACCCTCGGCTGAGGTCCCGGCTAGGGGAGCGTGGGGTCCGGTCCGTTTGGTCAGGGCAAACTCCAATCTCGTCAAAGACTCGCCCGTCCGCCCGCATGGTGCCGGGACGGGCCCGCCCCCGGCATGCAGGGTGGGCGCATGCTGCGGAACAGGAGTAGGCGCCAGGTGATCATCGGATGCGGTGCGGTGGCGCTGGGCCTCCTGCTGCTCGTCGGAGGCGGCCTCTACCTGCTGCAGCGCACCTACGACGGGGACGTGCGGCGCATCGCCGGGGCGCTGCCGTCGCCGGGCGGGCGTCCCGCGCCCGGCGGCGGCGGCGAGAACTGGCTGCTGATCGGGTCCGACCGGCGGGCGGACATCCCGTCGATGGGCGCGCGGGCCGACGCGATCATGCTGGTGCACCTGTCCGGGCGCGGCGACCGCGTGTCGGTGATCGCGATCCCGCGGGACGGGTGGGTGCCCGTCCCCGGGCACGGCACCACGAAGATCAACGCCGCGTTCGCGCACGGCGGGCCCGCGCTGCTGATCAGGACGGTGGAGCAGCTCACGGGCGTCCGCGTCGACCACTACGCCGCGCTCGACTTCGGCGGGTTCGTGCAGATGACCGACGCGCTCGGCGGCGTGGACGTCACCATCACCAAGAAGACCCACGACCCGAAGCACGACCGCACCTGGCAGGCCG
The DNA here is from genome assembly GCF_004348735.1 of Actinomadura sp. KC06. Lineage (GTDB taxonomy): Bacteria > Actinomycetota > Actinomycetes > Streptosporangiales > Streptosporangiaceae > Spirillospora. The sequence goes on along the minus strand of NZ_SMKT01000052.1, from coordinate 28,340 downwards.
GCCGCCAGCACCTGGACGGCGTCGAGGCGCTGGACTTCGTCCGGCAGCGCTGGAACCTCCCGGACGGCGACCTCGACCGGATCAAGCGGCAGCAGGCGTTCCTGCACGCCCTGGCGGAGAAGGCGCTCGACACCCGCAACCCGATCAAGATCGACCGGTTCATCCGGGCGGCGACGCGGTCGGTGACCGTGGACGACTCCGTGACGTCCGGCACGCTGCGCGGGCTCGCGCACCGCCTGCTGCGCACGTCGCTGCGGGAGTACCTGACCACCCCGGTCGCGGGGACGGACCAGCGGGAGGGGCAGAGCATCGTGCTCCTGGACGACGGCCGCGCGCGGGCGCTTTTCACGGCCGTCCGGGACGACCGGGTCGGCGAGTACGTGACCCGAAACGGCGCGGGGAACGCGGTCGACGCCGTGCGCTGACATGGCGAGTGCTCGTAGAAAACGGTTGTAACGGACTCATCTACATGGATTAGTCTAAGCGGACTAATCCGTCCAACCATGAGGCCGTTCCATGTCCCGACCCCTCACGCCGCTCGCGCTGACCGTGCTGCGCATGCTGTGCGACGGGCCCATGCACCCGTACGAGATGCAGCAGCGCATCCGCGACCACGCCTACGACCAGGCCGTCAAGATCACGCACGGCGCGCTGTACCACTCGGTGGAGCGGCTCGCCGGGGCCGGGCTGATCGAGCCGCTGGAGACGAGCCGCGAGGGCCGCCGTCCCGAACGCACCGTGTACGCGGTGACCAGCGCCGGACGCGACGCCGCGCACATCAGGCTCGCCGAGCTCCTCGCGCGTCCCGACGAGGAGTTCCCGCTGTACGGCACCGCGCTGGCGTTCATCAACCTGCTGCCGGAGACCGAGGTCGCGCGGCAGCTGCGGCATCGCGCGGTCGCGCTGGAGGCGCTCCTCGCCGGGCACCAGACGGCCCATGAAGCGCTCCTGAAGACCGGGCTGGAGCGGTACAAGCTGATCGACCAGGAATGGCTGATCAACCGGGTCCGCGCCGAGCTCGACTTCACCCGGAGCCTGGCGGACGACCTGGACTCCGGCCGCCTCACCTGGAAGGACGACGACGCCACCCGCCCGGCGAACATGACGGGGAGCACCTCATGAGCAGATGGCGCGGGAATCCCTGGGCGATCCTCCTGACGCTCTCGCTCGGCTTCTTCATGACGCTGCTCGACCTGACGATCGTGAACATCGCGATCCCGAGCATCACCGAGAAGCTGGACGCCTCGCTCGACCAGGTCCTGTGGGTCATCAACGCCTACGTCCTGGTGCTGGCCGTCCTGCTGATCACCGCGGGCCGGCTCGGCGACCTGTGGGGCAAGAAGAACCTGTTCATCGCCGGTGTGACGCTGTTCACCCTGTCCAGCCTGGTATGCGGGATCGCGCAGGACCCGGCGCAGCTCATCGCGGGCCGCGCCCTCCAGGGCCTCGGCGCCGCGCTGCTGATGCCGCAGACCATGTCGATGATCATCGCGGTGTTCCCGCCGGAACGGCGCGGCACCGCCCTCGGCGTCTGGGGCGCGGTGGCCGGGGTGTCCACCATCGCCGGGCCGACGCTCGGCGGGCTGCTGGTCACCCACCTCGACTGGCGGTGGATCTTCTTCGTGAACCTGCCGATCGGCGTGCTCGTGCTGTGCATGGCCGTGCCGATCCTGCCCGGCCACATACCCGGCTTCCGGCACAAGTTCGACCTGACGGGCGTGCTGCTGGCGTCCGCCGCGCTGTTCTGCGTGACGTTCGCGCTCACCGAGGGCCAGAAGTTCGAGTGGAACGCCGTCATCTGGGGGCTGATCGCCGCGGGCGCCGTCCTGTTCGCGGTCTTCGTCGCGCAGCAGCGCACCCGCCAGGACGCCGAGCCGCTCGTCCCGTTCTCACTGTTCAGGGACCGCAATTTCACGATCCTGAACCTCGTCGGCGCGGCCGTCTCGATCGGCATGATCGGCATGATCCTGCCGCTGACGATCTACATGCAGTCGGTGCTGGGGTTCAGCGCCCTCAAGGCGGGGCTCGTCCTGGCGCCGTCCTCGGTCATGTCGATGTTCCTCGCGCCCGTCGCGGGACGGCTGTCGGACCGCATCGGCGGCAAGTACATCCTGATGGCGGGCCTCGTCCTCTACGCCGCCGGGATGCTCTGGGTCGCCGCCATCGCCCAGGTAGGGACCGACTGGACCGCCTTCATCGCCCCGCTCGCCATAGCCGGGATCGGCATCGGCGGCGTGTTCGCCCCGATGGCCACCGAGGCGACCAGGAACGTCCCGCCGCGGCTCGCGGGCGCCGCGTCCGGGGTCAACAACACGATCCGGCAGGTCGGCTCCGTGCTCGGCGCGGCGGCGGTCGGCGCGCTCTTGCAGAACCAGCTCGCCTCGTCGCTGCGGGACGAGGCGACGGCCCGCTCGTCCGCCCTGCCGCCCGATGTGCGCCCGAGTTTCGTCCGGGGCTTCGCGGAGGCCGCCAAGGGCGGGCTGGAGGTCGGCGCCGGGCAGAGCGGGGCGAAGGAGCAGCTCCCGCCCGGCATCTCGCCGAGCGTGGCGGACCGCCTCCACGAGCTGGCCGCGCAGGTGTTCTCGCACGGGTTCGTGCACGCCATGAAGCCGGCCATGTTCCTGCCGATCGGCGTGATGTTCCTCGGCGCCGCGGCCTGCCTGGCACTGAGGGGGCACCGGTCCGGGAAGCCCGCCGCCGCCGACGCGGAACCGGCGCACGTCACCACCTGAAACCGGCCGGGGCCTTACTGGCCGGTGCGGCCCGTCCGGCCGGCTCGGCCGAGGAGCCACTGCCCGGACGGCCCGGCGGGACGGACGCGCAGCACGGCGAGCACCGCCGCGGCCAGCCCGCCGATGATGTAGACGTACCCGGCGTAGTTGGTCTTGTCGCTCAGCTCCGAGGGCATGACGAGATCGCCGCCTGGCCCCTCGTTCGACAGGATGAACACGACGATCAGCCAGGCGAGCACCATGATGACGGGGCCCGTCCGGCCGCCCATCCCCCAGCCCGCCAGCCGCACCACGGCGAACAGCACCAGGGCGAGGACGATCGACGCGACCGGCACCCGGTCCACCGTCCAGTCCTGGACGAACGAGCCGACCACCCCGTACACGGCGCCGAGCAGCCCGAGCACCGCGTAGGCGGCGCCGGACACGACCGCGTCGAGCGGGGCCTCGCCGTCCGGCACGGGCGGCACGGAATGCCCCGGCGGCACGGAATGCCCCGGCGGCACGGGATGCCCCGGCGGACCGCCGTGCGCGGGAAGGCCCTGCTTGGCGAGGCTCACCCGGGTCTCGTCATCGTGTTCGTCCACGGACTCCAGGGTATAGAGGCGCTCAGCCGCGCGGGTCCGCCAGCCCGGCGAACAGGTCGCGCTCGCGGCGCCCGGCGCCGACCGGGCCCGGCTCGCCCGCCTGGAGGATGAAGTACTCGGTGCCGAACGCCTGCTGGCCCAGGTTGTTCGACAGCGCGAAGAACGGCCCGACCTGCTCGGGCGCCACGACGATCTGGGTGCGGTGGGCGCGCAGGGCGCTGAGCTTGGCGGCCAGGTGCGCGCGGGCGTCCACGACCGTGGTGACCTGCCCGTCGGGGACGCCGGACCCGAGCTCGTCCAGCCCGGCGACGCGCGCGAACGGCAGCTTCGCCTCCCGCATCACGGCGATCGCGCGGGCGAGGACGGTCCGCGGCGTGGCGTAGGCGTAGAACTTGGCGGCCCGCCACGGCTCGGCGCCGTCCTCGTGGGCGGGGTCGGCGGCAAGCTCGAACGCCCGCCACGCGACGCGGTGCGCCTGGATGTGGTCGGGGTGGCCGTAGTTGCCGCGCTCGTCATAGGTGACGATCACCTGCGGCCGGACGTCCCGGATCACGGCGACGAGGTCCAGCGCCGCGGTGTCGACGTCGGCGCGCCAGAAGCAGCGCGGGTCGTCGTTGGTGGGCGCGCCCATCATCCCGGAGTCGCGCCAGCGGCCCGGGCCGCCGAGGAAGCGGTGGTCGCGGACGCCGAGCGCCGCGCACGCCGCCGCGAGCTCACCGATCCGGTGCTCGCCGAGGCGGTCCTCCTTGTCGGAGGCCAGATGGCGCAGCTCCTCGGGGATGACCTCGCCCTCCTCGCCCAGCGTGCACGTGACGAGACAGACGTGGGCGCCCTCGGCGGCGTACTTGGCCATGGTCGCCCCGGTCCCGATGGACTCGTCGTCCGGATGGGCGTGGACGAACAGGATCCGCGGCTCCTTCATAGGAAACGAGCCTACTCAGGGGCCGGAGCACGGTGGTCGACCGCCCTGCCCGGGCGGGTCCCGCGGCCCCGCACCAGCGGCTCAGGGAACGGCGGGCGGCGGCTGACCGCCGGCACCACCGCCACCGCCGCCACCACCGTCGTCGGGCGGCGTGGTCGTCGGCGGGGTCGGCGTGTCGTCGTCGGTCGGGGTGGTCGGCGGCGTGCCGTCGTCGGTCGGGGTGGTCGGCGGAGGCTCGGTGTCCGGCGGGGGCGTGTTCTCGCGCGTCCGGGTGCGGGTCGGCGTCGGCTCTTCCTCCTCCTCCGTCGTCGGCGCCTCCGAGACGGACCCGGAGTCGGTGACCGACGGGGAGACGGGCGAGGACGGGTCGTTGCTCCCGCGGGTAGCCGCGTACACGCCCACGACCAGCGCCAGGACGAGGATCGCGGCGACGGCCGCGACGATCGGCCACTTGGACTTGCGCTCCGGCTCCCAGTCGTCGTACCCGGCGCGGCGGCCGCCGGGCGGCGGACCGGCCCCGTACGGGGAGCGCGCGGGCGGCAGGTTGCCGGTGTACTCGGCCGGGGACACGCGGCGTGTCGCCCCGCCCGGCGGCTGCGTCCGTCCGGCCGCGGCCGCCATCCCGGCGCCGGCGATGCCGCCCGCCGCGAGCGTGGAGCCCTCGGCGAGCATGGTGGTGGCCTGCGCGGGGTCGTCCATGCGGGTCGGCCCGCCGCCCGGGCCGCTGCCGATCAGCGCCATCATGAGCTGCTGCGCGGTCGGCCGCCGCTCCGGCTCCTTGACCAGGCACGCGGCGATCATCCGGTGCAGGTCGGCGGGCACGCCCTCCAGCGACGGCGGCTCGTGCATCACCCGGTTGATCACCGCGACGACGGTGTCGTCGCCGAACGGCGGGCGCCCGGTCGCGGCGAACACGATCGTGGTGGCCCAGGCCCACACGTCCACGGCCTCGGTGAGGGTGGCGCCCGCCACCTGCTCGGGCGCCATGTACGACGGGGTGCCGATCGCCTTCGTCGCGTTGGTCTGGTCGGTGTCGAAGGCCCGCGCGATGCCGAAGTCGATCACCCGCGGGCCGTCCGGCGCCATGATCACGTTGTGCGGCTTGAAGTCGCGGTGCACGATCCCGGCCTGGTGGATCGCGACCAGCGCGGTCGCGGTGCCGATCGCGAGCCGCTCCAGCGTCGCCCCGGAGATCGGGCCGCCCTCGGTGACCTGCTTGAACAGCGAGGGGCCCGGCACGTACTCGCTGGCGATGTAGGGCTGGTCGCCCGCGACGTCGGCCTCCAGGACCTGCGCGGTGCAGAACCGCGCCACCTGCTTGGCGGCCTGCGCCTCCCGGACGAACCGGTTGCGGGCCATCGCGTCGGCGGCCAGGTCGGCGCGCAGCAGCTTGATGGCGGCCTTGTTCCCGGAGGCGTCGAGGCCGGCGTAGACGACTCCCTGGCCGCCCTCGCCGAGCCGTTCGACGATCTCGTACGAGCCCAGCCGCCGGGGATCTCCCGGCTGCAGCTCCGGCATGGACCACTCCTCAGAGCGCGACGACAAATGTGCTTGGGGAAGCTTTGAGCTTACGCGAGGCCGGTACCGGGCACGTGACATTCCCGGCTCACCAGGCGACGACCCGTGATCATAGGGGTACGGGGCCGCCGCGCGCCGCACTTCCTCCGCCCGATTTCACCCGGACGCCGCTCGATTCCACCCAGACGCCCGCCCGATTCCGTCCGGCCGCTCTGCGGCGAGGCGATCCGCGGCTGGCAGACTCGGATTCCATGAGCATCAGCTATCCGCGGCAGAGCGCCCGCACGCGAAGGTTCAGCCTCGGCGTCCCGCGCGCCTTCCAGATCGCACCGGACGAGTCCCGGGTCGCGTTCCTGCGCACCAGGGCGGGCGACGACCCGGTGACCTGCCTGTGGACGCTGGACACCGGCACCGGCGAGGAGCGGTGCGTCGCCGACCCGGCGGCGCTCGACGTCCCCGGCGAGGAGAACCTGCCCGCCGAGGAGCGGGCCCGGCGCGAGCGCGCCCGCGAGCAGGCGGGCGGCATCGTCGGCTACGCCACCGACCGGGCCATGCGGCAGGCCGCCTTCACCCTGGGCGGACGCCTCTACGTCGCCGATCTCGACACCGCGATCGTGCGCGAGCTGCCCGCGCAGGAGCCCGTCTTCGACCCGCGCCCCGACCCCGCCGGGCGCCGGATCGCCTACGTGTCGGGCCGGACGCTGCGCCTCATCGAGATGGACGGCACGGACGACCGGGCGCTCGTCCAGCCGGAGTCCGACCAGGTCTCCTACGGTCTCGCGGAGTTCGTCGCGGCGGAGGAGATGGACCGGATGCGGGGGCACTGGTGGGCCCCGGACGGCGGGACGCTGCTGGCCGCCCGCGTCGACGAGACGCCCGTGCTGCGCTGGCACATCGCCGACCCCGCGAACCCGGAGGCGCCGCCCGCCGAGATCGCCTACCCGGCGGCGGGCACCCCGAACGCGCTGGTGGGGCTGGTGCTGTTCAAGATCGACGGCGGTCGTCCGGACGCCAGGACGGCGGTGGCGTGGGACCGGGGCATGTTCCCCTACGTCGTCACGGCCGCGTGGGACCGGCATGGGCTGCTGATCGTCGTCCAGCCGCGCGACCAGCGGTCCCAGCGGGTGCTGAGCGTCGACCCGGCGTCGGGCGAGACGACCCTCCTGCACACCGAGTCGGACGCGGCGTGGACCGATATCGTCGCCGGGCTGCCCGCCCGGACCGGCGACGGCGACCTCGTCTGGGTCACCGAGGACCGCGCGGCCGGCACCCGGCGGATCACCGTCGCCGGGGAGCCCGTCACGCCCGGCGGGCTGCAGGTCCGGTCGGTTCTAGGGGTGGACGGACGATCCATTCTGTTCACCGCGTCGGAGGAGCCCACCGAGGTCCACCTCTACACCTGGAACGACGGCGAGGTGGCCCGGCACACCGAAGGGCAGGGCGTCTTCAGCGGGACGGCCTCCGGCGAGATCACGGTGGTCGCGGGCGCGCGGCTGGACCGTCCCGGCACTGAGGTCGAGGTGCGGACGCCGTCCGGCACCCACCCGGTCGTGTCGCTCGCGGAGACGCCGGTGATCACGCCGCGGGTGGAGCTGCTGCGCTCGGGCGACCACGAGATCCGGACCGCGGTCCTGCTGCCCACGGGGTGGAAGTCCGGCGACGGGCGGCTGCCCGTCCTCATGGACCCCTACGGCGGGCCGGGGGCGCAGCGCGTCCTCGCCGTCCAGCGCATGTACTGCGAGGCGCAGTGGCTGGCCGACCAGGGCTTCGCCGTCGTGATCGCCGACGGCCGCGGCACCCCGGGACGCGGCCCTGAGTGGGACCGCGCCGTCCACGGCGACTTCACCGGGCCCGTCCTGGACGACCAGATCACCGCGCTGATCGAGGCGGCGCGCCGGAACCCCGCCGCGTTCGACCTCGACCGCGTCGGGATCCGCGGCTGGTCGTTCGGCGGCTGGCTCGCGGCGCTCGCCGTGCTCCGCCGCCCGGACGTGTTCCACGCCGGCGTCGCGGGCGCGCCGGTCACCGACTGGCGCCTGTACGACACCCACTACACCGAGCGCTACCTGGGCCATCCCGACGAGGAGCCGGAGAACTACGCCGCGAACTCCCTCATCGAGTCGGCCGGCGAGCTGAAGCGCCCGCTCATGATCATCCACGGCCTGGCGGACGACAACGTCGTCGCGGCCCACACGCTGCGCCTGTCGTCGGCGCTGCTCGCGGCGGGACGCCCGCACACCGTCCTGCCCCTGTCGGGCGTCACGCACATGACTCCGCAGGAAGTCGTCGCGGAGAACCTGATGCACTTGCAGGTGGACTTCCTCAAGACCGCCCTGGCGAAGTAGGCCGTCCGCGCCGCGCTCAGGCTCCGTGCCAGGACCGCCAGAGCGCGGCGTAGGAGCCGTTCGCGGCGATGAGTTCGTCGTGGGTGCCGAGTTCGGTGATGCGGCCGTCCTCCACGACGGCGACGCGATCGGCGTCGTGCGCGGTGTGGAGGCGGTGCGCGATCGCCACGACGGTCCGCCCGTCGAGGACGGCGGCGAGCGAGCGCTCCAGGCGGCGGGCCGCGCGCGGGTCGAGGAGCGAGGTCGCCTCGTCCAGGACGAGCGTGTGCGGATCCGCCAGGACGAGCCGCGCCAGCGCGAGCTGCTGCGCCTGGGCGGGCGACAGCGTCTCGCCGCCGGAGCCGACGACGGTGCCGAGGTCGGGCCCGTCCCAGTCGACCGCGGCGAGGACCCGCTCGATGTCGGCGTCGGACGCGCCCGGACGGGCCATCACAAGGTTCTCTCGGATCGTCCCGCGGAACACGTGATGCTCCTGCGTGACCAGGGAGACATGGCCACGCAGATCGTCCAGGGGAAGCTCGACCAGCGGCACATCGCCTCCGGCCTCGCCGATTGCGACCCTCCCTGAGCGCGGGCCGTCCACCCCGGCGAGCAGGCGGCCGAGCGTGGACTTGCCCGCGCCGCTGGGCCCGACCATCGCGAGCCGCTCACCGGGTCTCAGGTCGAGATCCACGCCGTGCAGGACGTCCTGCCCCGGGCGGTAGGCGTAGCGGACGTCGCGGGCCGTGAGCCGCTCCCCTTCCGGGCTGCGGCCGTTCGGCGTCCGGTCCGGCGGGACGTTGCCGACGCCGAGCAGGCGGGCCAGGGACGCGCCGCCGAGCTGCAGCTCGTCCAGCCAGGACAGCAGCGTGTCCACCGGCTGGATGAGCTGCTGCGCGTACAGGGTCGCGGCGGTGACCTGCGCGAGCGACGCCATGTCGTGGATGTAGAGGAAGCCTCCGGCCACCAGGGTCGTCACGACGGGCAGCACGAAACCGAACTCGGCCGCCGGGAACACCACCATGCGCAGCCGCAGCGTGTACCGCTCGGCCTTGTACGAGCGGGCGATGTCGGCGTCGCCGCGGGCGTGGCGGCGGCCGGCGAGGCCGAGCGCCTCGACCGTCCGGGCGCCCTGGACGGTCTCGGTGAGCCCGTCCGCGATCCGCGACCAGGACTCGTTCTCCCGCATGTAGCCGCCGTGCGCGCGGGGCAGGTACCAGCGCCACACCGCCCACAGCATCGGGACGGCGACCAGCGCGGGCAGCGCGACGAGCGGCCCGTTCAGCAGCAGCGCGCCGACCGTGAACCCGCCGACGACGATCGCGACGAGCGTCTCCGGCATCGCGTACCGGACGGACGTGCCGAGCGTGTCCACGTCCCGGGACGCGCGGGTGACCAGGTCGCCGGTGCCCGCCCGCTCGACCCGCGACAGCGGCAGGGCCAGGACGCGGTCGACGAACTCCTCGCGCAGCTCCGCCAGCACGCGCTCGCCCAGCTTCGCGGACGCGAGGTAGGCGAACCTGGTCAGCACGGCCTGCACGATCACGAAGGCGGCGATGGCCAGGCCGGTCGTGTCGACGTCGGCGCGGCCGTCGCGGACGTCCTCGACGAGCGCGCCGAGCAGGCGCGGCGTCACCAGGCCCGTCACGGCGGCGAGGGCGTGCAGGGCCAGCACGGCGGCCAGGTCGCGCGGGTGCCGCACGACGAGCCGCCGCGCGTACGCGCGCACCTGCGCGGGCGTCGCGACAGGCAGTGTCTCCGCGCTCACCGTCCTGCCCTTTCCGCTGGTTCCGTCGCTTCTCCTCTGGTGACGGTGGCCGCGTAGCGCGGCTCGGTCTCCAGCAGGTCGCGGTGCGTTCCTTCTGCGACGATCTGGCCGTCCTGGACGAAGGCCACGTGGTCGGCCCGGTCCAGCATGAGCGGGCTTGTCGTGCACACCACGGTGGTGCGTCCCGCCCGCGCTGGACGGAGCCTGTCGGCGATACGCGCCTCGGTGTGCGCGTCGACGGCGCTGGTGGGCTCCACTAGGACGAGGACGTCCGGGTCGGCGGCGAGCGCCCGTGCGAGCCGGAGCCGTTGCTGCTGGCCGCCGGAGAACTCCCGTCCGGCCTCTGCCACATAGGCGTCCAATCCGGAAGACGCGACGACGTCTTCGGCGCATGCGGAATGGATCGCGGCGCGCAAAGTGGCCTCGTCTTTGTCGGGCGCCAGTGACTCGCTCAATGGCCCGGCGAAGAGGCGGTCCTCGTTCACCGCGACCAGGATCCGCTTCCTGAGGTCCGCCACCGCGTACAGTGGGACGCCGCCGTAGTCGACCTCGCCGGGCGCGTACCGGCCGAGCCGGTCGGCGATCGCCTGCGCGTCGCGCGGGTCGGCCGCGGCGATCGCGGTGACCCGTCCCGGCCGCACGACCAGCCCGGACGCGATGTCGACCAGGTCGCCGCCCGCCGCCGGACGGGCGGTCCCGGCGTCCGGCAGCTCGGGGTCGATGGCCAGCAGCGCGGTGACCCGCCCCGCCGCCACCAGCCCCTTGGTGATCTTGCCGGCGGCCTCGCCCAGGGTCTTCAGCGGGACGATCAGGAAGACGGCGTAGCCGTAGAACGCGACCAGCTCGCCGACACCGATCGTCCCGTTGACGGCGAACCGGGCGCCGACCCACGTCACCAGCGCGATCAGCAGGCCGGGGAGCAGCACCTCGGCGCCGCTCAGCCGCGTCTCGGCCCGCGCGGCGGCGACCCCCGCCGCCCGCACCCGCTGTGACTCGGCGCGGTAGCGGCGGGAGAACAGCGGCTCGCCGCCGATGCCGCGCAGCACCCGCAGGCCCGCGACCAGGTCGGTGGCGTGCGTGCTCAGCTCGCCGACGAGCTCCCGGTGCGCCAGTTCCCGGTCCCGGTAGGGGCGCAGCAGCGGCGCCGCGATGGCGAGGATCAGCGGGACGCCCACCAGCACGATCAGCCCCAGCGGCGGCGACGTCGACAGCAGGATGCCCGCCACGGCGACGATCGCGACGACGGCGCCCGACCCGCGGGAGACGATGTCGAGGGTGTCGCCGATGTGCGAGACGTCCGACAGACCGATGCTGACGACCTCGCCCGCGCTCAGCCGCTTCGGCAGCGTCCCGCCGAGGCGGGTGGACTGGCGGGTGACGAGCTGGACCGTCCGGTACGCGGCCGACAGCCAGTTGAACACCGCGAACCGGTGCCGGAACGCGCCGGTCACGGCCGCCAGGACGCCGAGACCGAGCAGCACGCCGCCCCACGCCAGCAGGGCGCGCTCGTCCCGCGCCACGACGCCGTCGCCGATGGCGCGGCCGATCGCGGCGGGCATGAGGGCCTGGCTGAGCATCCACACGACGCCGAGAAGCGCGCCGGCGGTGCAACTGCGCCATTGGACGCGCAGCAGCCACAGGAGGTAGCGCGCTGGGGTTCTGTGGTCGGGGCTGCCAGGATCTTTTTCCGGCAACGGCTTCACGGACGAAGGTTATGCAGCCGATCGCCCTCAGTTCGACTGGTTTTTCAGCAGGCGGGTTCGGTTTCGGACCGTCCGTAAACAGCCCTGCGGGGGAGCCCCTAGGGTGCGCCGGGGCGTGCGGACACGCTAAGGTCGGATCGACGGAGCGCCCCCTCCCTCCGCTCCATGAGCCGGGAACCCGGCGGCTAGGCCAATGCCGCTCCCCCGGCGCGCCCGTACCGCTCCCCCCTGCGGCCGCAGGAATAAAGCGGAACGCGCAAGCCGTTGCCAGTGCCGTCGCAAGCCCGACTTCGGAAGCATTGTGAGCACCTTCAGTCATCAGACGCATCCCTTCACGCCCGGGGCAGAGGACAGGATCGAGCTGCTCCTCATCGACGACGACCCCTCCGACGTCCTCCTGGTCGAGAAGATGCTCGCCGAGAGCGGCCTGGACGTCGGGATCGAGGTCGCCGGCGACCTCGCCACCGCGCGGCGGGCGCTGACGCGGCGCACCCAGTGCATCCTCGTCGACCTGTCCACCCCCGGCATCGACCGGCTGGAGGGGCTGCGGCAGGTGCTCGCGCTGTCCGGGGCGGCCGCCGTGGTCGTCCTCACCGGGCTGGACGACGCGCACCTCGGCGTGCAGGCCGTCGCGGCCGGAGCCGAGGACTACCTGGTGAAACAGGAGGTCGACGCGCCTTTGCTGGCCCGTGCCGTCCGCTACGCCATCGAGCGCAAGCGGTCGGAGGAGACCGAGCGGCGGCTGGTCGAGGCCCGCATCCTCGGCCGCGAGAACGCCCGGCTGGAGCGCGGGCTGCTGCCCGTCCCGCTGATCGACGACCCGTCGCTGCGGCACCACACCCGCTACCGGCCCGGCCGGCGGCGGGCGCTGCTCGGCGGCGACTTCTACGACACGGTGCAGACCGAGGGCGGCGCCGTCCACCTGATGATCGGGGACGTCGCGGGCCACGGCCCGGACGAGGCGGCCCTCGGCGTCCAGCTCCGGATGGCGTGGCGGACGCTCGTCCTCGCCGGGCACACCGGCGAGCAGCTCCTCGGCACCCTCGACACCGTCCTCGGCCACGAGCGGCGCAACGAGGAGATCTTCACCACACTCTGCATGATCACGATCGCGCCGTCCCGGCGGACCGCCCGGATGCACCTGGCCGGGCATCCCGCGCCGCTGCTCTTCCGCGAGACGCCCGGCATCCCGGGAGCGGGCGGTTTCGAGGTCTCGGCGCTGCCGGAGTACGCGCACGGGCCCGCGCTCGGGCTGGTGCCCGGCGCGGAGTGGCCGACGACCGAGATCGACCTCGGCGAGTCCTGGAGCCTGCTGCTCTACACCGACGGCCTGATCGAGGGACGGGTCGGCGAGGGCTCCGAGCGGCTCGGCACCGATGGCCTGGTCGAGCTGGCGCACGCGGCGCGCGGCAAGGACATCGCCGGACGGTCGCTCATCGACGAGCTCGTCGGCGAAGTGGAACGTCTCAACGGTGGCGCGCTGACCGACGACCTGGCCGTCCTTCTCCTGTCCCGCCAGGTCTGAGGTGTTCTCTGGATCACTCCGGGACGGGTTCCCGGACGTCCTGTGAAGTCACTCACCTGCCCGTTTGTCGCCGAAGACGCTTAATGCCCGTTCTGCTCGCTTCATAGCCTGCGGCTATGAAAACGAGTGCCCTGATGACTTGGAACTCTTGCCCAAGGCAGACGTAGCGTCCGCGGTGTGGCTATAGCGATACCCGCGATCTACCGGTCGACCGTCGGCAAGAAGGCCGTCATGGCGGTGACCGGCGGCATCCTCGTGCTGTACCTGATCGCGCACATGGTCGGGAACCTGAAGATCTTCATGGGCGCGGAGGACTTCAACCACTACGCGCACTGGCTGCGCACGATCGGCGAGCCCGCGGTGCCGCGCCGGACCGTCCTGACGCTCATCGAGGTCGTGCTCGGGGTGTCGATCGTCCTGCACATGTGGTCGGCGGTGTCGCTGGCCCGGCGCGCGTCCGCCGCGCGTCCGGTGAAGTACCAGTCGAAGAAGAAGTCGCATGCGCAGGGCTACGCCGTCCGCACGATGCGGTACGGCGGCGTCATCATCGCCGTGTACGTCGTCTGGCACCTGCTCGACCTGACGTTCTTCGTCGTCAACCCCAAGGGCTCCGACGCCACGCCCTACGAGCGGATGGTCGCCGACTTCGACCCGGCCCGCTGGTACATCACCGTCTGGTACGTCCTCGCGGTCGTGCTCGTCGGCCTGCACCTCCACCACGGCATCTGGAGCGCGTTCCAGACCCTCGGGCTGCGCACGCCGCGCCGCGAGCGCGCCCTGCGGGGCCTCGCCGCGTCCGTCGCCGGGCTGATCACGCTCGGCTTCGCCGCCGTCCCCCTGTCCATCACATTCGGGTGGGTGAGCTGATCATGATCGACGCCTTCTACCAGTCCGGCGAGCCGATCGCCGACTCCAAGGCCCCGGGCGGGCCGATCGAGGACCGCTGGACGACCCGCAAGTTCGAGGCCAGGCAGGTCAACCCGGCCAACAAGCGCAAGAAGAAGGTCATCATCATCGGCACGGGCCTGGCGGGCGGTTCTGCCGGCGCGACGCTCGGCGAGGCCGGGTACCACGTCCAGCAGTTCTGCTTTCAGGACTCCCCGCGCCGCGCCCACTCGATCGCCGCGCAGGGCGGCATCAACGCCGCCAAGAATTACCGCAACGACGGCGACAGCGTGTACCGGCTGTTCTACGAGACGGTCAAGGGCGGCGACTTCCGCTCCCGCGAGTCGAACGTGTACCGGCTCGCCGACATCTCCCGGAACATCATCGACCAGTGCGTCGCGCAGGGCGTCCCGTTCGCCCGCGAGTACGGCGGCCTGCTCGACAACCGCTCCTTCGGCGGGACGCAGGTGTCCCGCACCTTCTACGCGCGCGGGCAGACGGGCCAGCAATTGCTGCTCGGCGCGTACCAGGCGTTGATGCGGCAGGTGGACGCGGGCAACGTGGAGCTGTACCCGCGCCACGAGATGCTCGACCTCATCATGGAGGACGGGCGGGCGCGGGGCGTCGTCGTCCGGAACCTCATCAACGGCGAGATCAAGCACTACACGGCGGACGCGGTCGTGCTGGCGTCCGGCGGCTACGGCAACGTCTACTTCCTTTCGACCAACGCGATGGGCTCGAACGTCACCGCGTCCTGGCGCGCCCATAGGCACGGCGCGCTTTTCGCCAACCCGTGCTACACGCAGATCCACCCGACGTGTATTCCGGTCAGCGGCGACCACCAGTCCAAGCTGACGCTGATGTCGGAGTCGCTGCGCAACGACGGGCGCGTCTGGGTGCCGAAGAAGCACGGCGACACGCGCCAGCCTTATGATATTCCGGAGGACGAGCGCGACTACTACCTGGAGCGCATTTACCCGTCGTTCGGCAATCTCGTGCCGCGCGACATCGCGTCCCGCGCCGCCAAGAACGTGTGCGACGAGGGGCGCGGCGTCGGCCCCGGCGGGCTCGGCGTCTACCTCGACTTCGCCGACGCCATCGAGCGGCTCGGCCGGGACAAGGTCGAGGCCAAGTACGGCAACCTCTTCCAGATGTACGAGCGCATCACCGGCGAGAACCCGTACGACACGCCAATGCGCATCTACCCGGCCGTCCACTACACGATGGGCGGCCTGTGGGTGGACTACGACCTGGAGTCCACCATTCCGGGTCTGTTCGTCATCGGTGAGGCGAATTTCTCCGACCACGGCGCGAACCGCCTCGGCGCGTCCGCGCTGATGCAGGGCCTGGCGGACGGCTATTTCGTCCTGCCGAACACCATCGGCGACTACATCGCCCGCAACCCGCTCCCGCCCGTCGCCGGCACCGCCGTCACCGAAGCGGAAGAACGGGTGAGGACGCGCATCGACAAGCTCCTGGCGGTCGACGGCGACCGCTCCGTCGACTCCTTCCACCGCGAACTCGGCCACATCATGTGGGAGTACTGCGGAATGGAGCGCACCGAGGAAGGGCTGCGCAAGGCGCTCGACCTCATCCCCGCCCTGCGCGCCGAATTCTGGGAGCGCGTCAAGGTCACCGGCAAGGGCGAAGAACTGAATCAGCAACTGGAGAAGGCGGGACGCGTCGCCGACTTCTTCGAGCTGGCCGAGCTGATGGTCATCGACGCCCTGCACCGCACCGAGTCCTGCGGCGGCCATTTCCGTGCCGAGAGCCAGGACGAGGACGGCGAGGCCAAGCGCGACGACGACAACTTCAGCTATGTCGCCGCCTGGGAATGGGCCGGGGAAGGCGAACGGCCCGTCCTCCACAAAGAGTCCCTCAACTTCGACTACGTCAAGCCGACTCAGAGGTCGTACAAGTGAAGCTCACACTGCGCATCTGGCGCCAGAGCGGCCCGGAGGACAAGGGCGGGATGGTCGAGTACAAGCTCGACGACATCTCCCCCGACGCGTCGTTCCTGGAAATGCTGGACGTCCTCAACGAGAAGCTCATCGCGTCCGGCGAGGAGCCCGTCGCGTTCGACCACGACTGCCGCGAGGGCATCTGCGGCATGTGCTCGCTCGTCATCAACGGAACCCCGCACGGCCCGGAGCGCAACACCACCACGTGCCAGCTCCACATGCGCAAGTTCCGCGACGGCGAGGTCATCGACGTCGAGCCGTGGCGCGCGGCCGCGTTCCCCGTGGTGAAGGACCTGGTCGTGGACCGCTCGGCGTTCGACCGGATCATCCAGTCGGGGGGCTTCATCACCGCCCCGACCGGCACCGCACCGGAGGCGCACGCGACGCCCGTCCCGAAGCCGGACGCCGACCGGGCCTTCGAGGCCGCCGAATGCATCGGCTGCGGCGCCTGCGTCGCGGCCTGCCCCAACGGGTCCGCCGCCCTGTTCCTCGGCGCCAAGGTCACCCACCTCGGCCTGATGCCGCAGGGGCAGCCGGAACGCTGGGACCGAGTCGTGTCCATGCTGGACACCCACGACGAGGAGGGCTTCGGCGGCTGCACCAACACGGGCGAATGCACCGCCGCCTGCCCGAAGGGCATCCCGCTGGACGTCATCGGCCGCCTCAACCACGACTACCTGAAGGCGACCGCAGGCGGCAAGCAGCGCTGACCCCGCCTTCTACTGTGATCGCATGACAGTCACACTCGTGCCCTACCACCAGGACGAACTGCTGCCCGACTCGTCCTTCCCCCTGCCCCGCCCCGACGTCGTCCAGGTGACGCGCGACCTGCCGGAAGGCGACGTCTGGACGCGGCTCGCCGCACTGTACGAACTCGTCTCCGCCGAGGTCGCCGACCAGGTCACCGGCGGGACGGTGCCGTCGGTGGTGTCCGGCGACTGCCTGATCGCCGAGGCCGTCCTCGCGGGCGTGCAGCGGGCGGGCGTGGACGCGTCCGTCATCTGGTTCGACGCGCACGGCGACATCCACTCGCTGGAGAGCTCCACGTCCGGGTACCTCGGCGGGATGCCGCTGCGGCAGATCATCGGCGACCACCCCGAACTGCTCGCCGACCGCATCGGGCTCCGGCCGCTGCCCGAGGAGCGCGCCGTCCTGGTGGACGCCCGCGACCTCGACCCGGGCGAGAAGGACTTCCTGGCGACGTCGAGGGTGCGGCAGTGCCCGGTGGACGACGTCGTCCTCCCCGGCGGTCCGCTCCTCCTCCACATCGACGTGGACGTCATCGACAAGGACGAGCTGCCCGGCCTGAAGTACCCCGTCGGCGACGGCCCGTCGACCGACGCAGTGCTCGCGTCCGTCCGCCGCATCATGGCCACGGGGCGCGTCGCCGCTTTGAACATCGCCTGCCCCTGGCACCCGCCCCAAGGAGGCGACGACGCCTCCACCCGCGCCCGCCTCCTCAAGGCCCTCCTGTCCGACTGAGCGCGGCCGGCAGCGCTAGTCGTGGACGAGGGTTTCGACGCCTGCGGGAAGGCTTCCGGCAAGGCCCGCCTCTACCAGGAACGTCTGCAGGGTGTCTTGGAAGGCGCGTGCCGCGTGGGTCAGTTCGACGTCCTTGCGGTGGGCGAGCGCGATCGTCCGGAGGAGGCCGGGGCCGTGATGACCGCGCCGCGCCTCCTCGTCGGGCAGGACGAGGGGCGTCCCGCGCAGCCCGGGCCGTCCGGACAGGACCATGCTCGGGACGACCGCGATCCCGAGCCCGACCTCGACGAACCGCAGCACGGCGTCCATCTCACCGCCCTCCACCGCGAACCTGGGCTCGAACCCCGCCTCGCGGCACGCGCTGATGGTCGCCTCACGAAGGTCGTAGCCCGGACGGAACATCACCAGCGGACGGTTCCGGAGATCCTCGATCCGCAGATACGGACGGCGCGGCAGCGTCGCCGCCTTGAGCGACCGCTCCGGGACGCCGTGCTCAGTATCGGACGGGCGACCGGCCGGAGAAGCCACGACGAGGTATTCACGCAGAATCGGCGTCGTGTCCAGGGGCGGGTCACCGTGCAGCGGAAGAATGACCAGGGCCATGTCGAGTGACCCACGCGTCAGCTCCCGGACGAGATCCCGCGAGCCTCCCTCTTCGACGATGAGCTGAATACCTGGGTAGGTGTCGTGGAAGCGGCGCAGAACGTCCGCCAGCAGGCCCGCGCAGAGGGACGGTGTAGCGCCCAGCCGTACCCGCCCACGCCTCAAGCCCGCCAGCTCCTGCACTTCCAGGCGGGCGGTGTCGACATCGGCCAAGATGCGCTTGGCCAGTGGCAGCAGGGCCTCGCCGGCGGGCGTCAGAGTGATGTTGCCCCTGGCGCGGCTGAACAGGGAGACGTTGAGTTCCGTCTCCAGCGCACGGATCTGCTTGGACAGCGAAGGCTGCGCCACCCGCAGGAGCTCGGCGGCCTGCGTGAAGTGGCGTACCTCCGCGACCGCGACGAAGTAGGCGAGCTGCTGCAACTGCATCCAGCACAGATTACGTGCCGCCCCTCCAACCGCCCGCAGCCGCAGTGCCGCTAGCGGCCCTTCCCGTCGGCGGGCCGTCCCGGTCAGCGGGCGTGGCGGCGCAGGGCCTGGAGGTCGTGGACGATCAGCCGCCGCCGTCCCGTCTCGATCCAGCCGTGCGCGCGCAGCGTCCGTAGCGCCTTGCTGACCGCCTCCCGGGACGCGCCGACCCAGCCCGCCAGCTCCTCCTGCGACAGGTTCAGCGTGATGCGGACGCTCTGCCCGCCCGCCCCGGGGCCCGTCCGCCGCTCGTACGGGACGCCGAACCGCTCGGCCAGCTCCACGAGCCGCTGCGCGACGCGTCCGGTCGCGTCGAACATGCCGAACTCGGCGCGCTTGCGGTCGGCGTCGCGCCAGCGCTGGCACAGCATCCGCATGATGATGATGGAGACGCGCCCGTGGGCCTGCAGGAACGCCATGAACTCGTCCGCCCTGACGGCGAGCGCCCGCACCGGCTCCAGCGCCGCCACCGACGCGGAGCGCGGCTGCCCGTCGATCGCGGCGACCTCGCCGAGCAGCGCGCCCGGTCCGCGCACCGCGAGCAGCGCCTCACCGCCCTGCTCCCGGTAGGAGAACGCCTTCACCCGGCCCCTCAGCAGGACGGCGACCCAGCCCGGCTGCTCCCCCTCCACGAAGAGCGTGTCCCCTCGTTCGAAGTCGCGGACGCGGCCACGTGACTCCAGGTCCTCGCGTTCCGCCCGAGTGAGATCGGCAAGGAACGAGCCCGGTTCGAGGGCGCTCATGCCCACCACGCTAAAGGGACCTGGGCTTCCCCGGGTCCCGGAAAACAATCACGGTTCAATCACGCGTTGTGTGCACTAATCCCTACTCGAACGGCCGGGCGTGGGCGAGGGTTGCTCATGGCGTGTGCGGCCGGGAGGCCACCCAGCGTCCACCGCGTTCAGGGGAACGGCGGTACGACGGGCGGCGGCCCGGGGGCACGCCGCCCGTCACGAAACGGGGACGCCGCGTGCCAGAGCGTCGTTCTCGCGGGACGGAAACGCGAGCGCCCCCCGTCGCGCGGGGCGGCGGGGGACGCTCGCGAAACCTCGGCCCGCAGGTCACCGGGCCCGTGCCCGTCAGGCGGACGGGGTGTCCTGGCCCTTCTTGACGATGCCGAGCTTGCTGCCGAGCCACACCACCGGGTCGTACTTGCGGCCGACGACCCGCTCCTTCATCGGGATCAGCGCATTGTCGGTGATCTTGATGTGCTCGGGGCAGACCTCGGTGCAGCACTTGGTGATGTTGCAGAACCCGAGCCCGTGGTCCTTCGCCGCGATCTCGCGCCGGTCCGCGACGTCCGCCGGGTGCATCTCCAGCTCCCCGATCCGCATCAGGAAGCGTGGGCCGGAGAACTCGGCCTTGTTCTCCTCATGGTCGCGGATGACGTGGCAGACGTTCTGGCACAGGAAGCACTCGATGCACTTGCGGAACTCCTGCGAGCGCTCGACGTCCACCTGCTGCATGCGCAGCTCGCCGGGCTTGGCGTCGCCCGGGTCGAACGACGGGATCTCCCGCGCCTTCTGGTAGTTGTACGACACGTCCGTCACGAGGTCGCGGATGACGGGGAACGTGCGGACCGGCGTGACCGTGACCGTCTCGTCCGGGTCGAACGTCGACATCCGGGTCATGCACAGCAGCCGCGGCATGCCGTTGATCTCCGCGGAGCAGGAGCCGCACTTGCCCGCCTTGCAGTTCCACCGGACGGCGAGGTCGGGGGCCTGCGTGGCCTGCAGCCGGTGGATGATGTCGAGGACGACCTCGCCCTCGTTCACCTCGACGGTGTAGTCGGTGAGCTCGCCGTCCCCGTCGTCGCCGCGCCAGACCTTGAATTTGGCCTCGTAGCTCATCGGCCGTCCTCCTCGTCGTCCTTGGCCCCTGCGCCGTCCTTGGCCTTCGCCGAGGTCGCGCCGGACCCCGCCGCGGCCTCCGCCTCCTCGGTCTTGGCCTCCTCCGCCAAGCCCGCCGGCAGTTCCTCAGCGGTCAGGTACTTCTTCAGCTCGTCGTTGTCGAACAGTTCGAGCAGGTCGTCCCGCATCGGCGTCATCGCCTGCCGCTTCAGCTCGACGTGCGGGGACGCCGGGTCGCCGGCCAGCGAGCAGACCAGGTTGATCTTCCGCCAGTCCGCGGACATCTGCGGGTAGTCGTCGCGGGTGTGGCCGCCGCGGCTCTCCTGCCGCTCCAGCGCCGCCTTCGCGACGGCCTCCGACACCAGCAGCATGTTGCGCAGGTCGAGCGCGAGGTGCCAGCCGGGGTGGTAGCCGCGGCCGCCGTCGCCGACCGCGACCGGCTCGACGCCGACGTTCGCGATCCGCTCGCGGAGCTTGCCGAGCGACGCGATCGCCTGCTCCAGCTCCCCCTCCTTGCGGATGATGCCGACCAGCTCGTTCATCGTCTGCTGCAGCTCGGCGTGGACGGCGTAGGGGTTCTCGCCGCCCTCCCGCTCCAACGGCGCCAGCGCCTCGGCCGTCGCCGCGTCGACCTCCGCGTCCGGGACCGCGGGACGCGCGTCCAGCCCGTCGATGTACTCGGACGCGCCGAGCCCGGCCCGCCGCCCGAACACCAGCAGGTCGGACAGCGAGTTGCCGCCGAGCCGGTTCGAGCCGTGCATGCCGCCGGAGACCTCGCCCGCCGCGAACAGCCCCGGCACCAGCGCGGCGCCGGTGTCAGGGTCGACCTCCACGCCGCCCATCACGTAGTGGCAGGTCGGGCCGACCTCCATCGCCTCCGCGGTGATGTCGACGTCCGCCAGCTCCTTGAACTGGTGGTACATCGACGGCAGCCGCCGCCTGATCTCCTCGGCGCCGCCCGGCATCCGGTCGACGACGGTGAGGAACACCCCGCCGTGCGGCGATCCCCGTCCCGCCTTGACCTCGGAGTTGATCGCGCGCGCCACCTCGTCGCGCGGCAGCAGCTCGGGCGGGCGCTTGTTGTTGTCGGGGTCGTCGTACCAGCGGTCGCCCTCCTCCTCGGTGGTCGCGTACTGGTGCTTGAACACCTCGGGGATGTAGTCGAACATGAACCGCTTGCCCTCGGAGTTCCGCAGGACGCCGCGGTCGCCGCGCACCGACTCGGTCACGAGGATGCCCTTGACGGACGGCGGCCAGACCATCCCCGTCGGGTGGAACTGCACGAACTCCATGTTCAGCAGCGTCCCGCCGGCCAGCAGCGCCAGCGCGTGCCCGTCCCCGGTGTACTCCCAGGAGTTGGACGTGACCTTGAACGCCTTGCCGATCCCGCCCGTCGCGAGCACCACGGCGGGCGCCTCGAACACGACGAACTTGCCGGTCTCGCGGACGTAGCCGAACGCGCCGCAGATCTTGCCGTCGCCGTCCTTGAGCAGCCGCGTCACGGTCGTCTCGGCCCACACCTTCAGCCGGGCCTCGTAGTCGCCGTGCTCGGCGTGGTCCTCCTGCTGCAGCGCGACGACCTTCTGCTGCGTGGTGCGGATCAGCTCCAGGCCCGTCCGGTCGCCGACGTGCGCGAGCCGGGGGTACTCGTGCCCGCCGAAGTTGCGCTGGCTGATCTTGCCGTCCTTGGTGCGGTCGAACAGCGCGCCCCAGTGCTCCAGCTCCCAGATGCGGTCCGGGGCCTCCTTGGCGTGCAGCTCCGCCATCCGCCAGCTGTTCATGAACTTGCCGCCGCGCAT
Source organism: Actinomadura sp. KC06 (assembly GCF_004348735.1). Taxonomy (GTDB): domain Bacteria; phylum Actinomycetota; class Actinomycetes; order Streptosporangiales; family Streptosporangiaceae; genus Spirillospora. The sequence continues at coordinate 6,219 of NZ_SMKT01000052.1, read as the reverse complement.
GGTGTCGCGGAAGTGGACCTGCCAGTTGTCGTTGGAGTTGATGTTGCCCATCGCCGCGGCGGCGCCGCCCTCGGCCATCACCGTGTGCGCCTTGCCGAACAGCGACTTGGAGATGATCGCGGTCTTCTTGCCCTGGAGGCGCGCCTCGATCGCCGCGCGCAGCCCGGCGCCGCCGGCACCGATGACCACGACGTCGTACGAGTGCCTCTCGATCTCAGTCATGATTCCTTGGCCTCAGTTGAAGATACGCAGGTCGGAGATGGTCTCGCTGGCGACGAGCGCGACGTACAGGTCGGCGACCACCAGCGAGCCCAGGGTGATCAGCGCGTACATGCCGTGCCGCTCGTTGATCTTGGACACCCAGCCCCACATCCGGTACCGGAACGGGTGCTTGGAGAAGTTCTTCAACCGTCCGCCGACGATGTGCCGGCACGAGTGGCACGACAGGGTGTACAGCCACAGCAGGACCACGTTCGCGACCAGGATGAGCGTGCCGAGCCCGATGCCGAACCCGCCGTCCTTGCCGTGGAAGGCGAGGATCGCGTCGTAGGTGTTGACGAGCGAGATGAGGACGGCCGCGAGCCAGAAGTAGCGGTGCAGGTTCTGCCCGATGAGCGGGAAACGCCGCTCGCCGGTGTACTTGCCGTGCGGCTCCTTCACCGCGCACGCGGACGGCGACGCCCAGAACGAGCGGTAGTACGCCTTCCGGTAGTAGTAGCAGGTGAGCCGGAACAGCAGCAGGAACGGCAGCGAGATCGCCGCGAACGGGATCCAGCCCCGGGTGGACTCGGGCAGGAACGTCCCGAATTCCGCCGCGTTCCCGGTGTGGCCGTTCACCGTCACGTTGTTGCAGATCTCGTTGAAGCACGGCGAGTAGAACGGCGTCAGGTAGTGAAATTCCGGGACGTAGAACGCCGAGCCCCAGAAGGCCCGGACCGTCGCGTACACCACCCATGCCGTGAAGATCACGAAGGTCGTGACCGGATACAGGCGCCAGTTGTCCTTCCGGAGCGTGCGTTCCTTGATCTGGGCGCGCGACTTAGCCGGCGCCTCCACAGTGCTCATCGATCGCTCTCCTGAGCTCGGGTCGTCATGTCCCCGTATCACGGTCTGCGCGCACCCACGCGTCCGTCGCGCCCGGCCGTCGCCCCTGGGTCAGAACCCTCGGCCCTTTGGTCGAGCGCCCCTTGCCGGGGCCGCGGACGGCGGCCGGAGGCCGTGCCGCATGCGGGCGGTGACGCCTCGTGTGCGCTTCTAGCGAAGCGACCTTACGCCACCTGACGGGAGCTGTGACATACATAACAGGGAGAACCCATATGTGAGTCTGACCACAGACTTTATCCGCCGAAGGCCCCCTCGGCACCGCCCGTCATCCATAACCAGTTGTTATTGCCCAGCGGAATGGAGACGAGCACGCAAAGGCATGACCGATCCGGACGCCGCCTCCTCGGCGCAGGTCACCCGGCCCCCGAGGACCCTCCCCGTCCCGATCCGGGTGATCATGGCGAACCGGAGCCCGATCATCCGGCCCGCGTTCACGGCGCCGGCCGCACGGAAAGCCGCGAACCGGCACCGCACCGTCACGACGCCAGGTTTTCCGCGCACTTGTCAACAGAACGGACGTCTCGCGCATCAAATAAGTGGAGGTGCACGCTCCCCCGTGGCTCCCGCCGCCTTCCTGAACTGACGGACTACGTAAATCACGCGCCCTGACCAGGGCCCGCGCCGAGACGGGACCGATGAGCGACAACGACCCCGGCCGCGACGACCTCGCGGGGGACCAGGCCGCACCCAGCACCTCAGCCGATGACACCGCGACCGACCCGCGCGCGTCCGGCCAGAAGGACACCTCACCGACCGCCGGCGTCGTCTTCGACGAAACCCGACTACGCGGCACCACACCCGCCGAAGCACCAGCCGAGACGCCGCCGGACAGCGCCGAAAGCGCACCAGAACCGGAGGAAGCCGCTTCGGGTGACGCGGGGTCGGTGAACGTGACGCGGGCGGACGGCCCCACGGACGACACGTCAGCCGCGTCCGGCCAGGACACGTCCGAGGCTGCTGAAGCCGAAACGCGGCAGGACCGTGCCAAAGACGCGCCGGCCCCTGAGGACGGGGAGAAGGGCGCCGCGGATGGTGGAGGCAAGCGGCCGCGGAGGGTGCTTCGGCGGGTCGCGTTCGGCCTGGTCGTCGTCATGCTTCTCGGGGGCGCGGGAGCGGCGTGGCTGTATCACGATCTGGTCGGCGGGATCAGGACGAAGCACGTCACCGATCAGCTCGGCGCCGACCGTCCGAAGAAGCTGAACAAGTCGCTCAACATTCTGCTGATCGGGTCCGACACGCGTGAGGGCGACAACGCCGAGTACGGCGGGTCGGCCGAGTTCGCGGGGGCGCGGTCGGACACGGCGATCCTGCTGCACCTGTCGCCCAACAGGGACCAGGCGGTCGGGATCAGCTTTCCGCGTGACTCGATGGTGAAAATCCCCGCGTGCGAGAAAGAGAAGGGCGGGACCGTTCCGGGGCGGTTCGGGATGCTGAACTCGGCGTTCGCGTTCGCGGGGCCGACCTGCACATGGAAGATGCTGGAGTCGCTCACAGGCATCCACATCGACCATTTCGTCCAGGTGGACTTCTCGGGCTTCAAGCGCATGGTGGACGCATTGGGCGGCGTCGAGATCTGCGTCGACAAGCCCGTCAACGACCCGCGGGCGGAGCTCTATCTGAAGGCCGGGAAGCAGACCGTCAAGGGCGAGCAGGCCCTCGGCTACGTGCGGGCCCGGTACTCGCTCGGGAACGGGTCCGACCTCGAGCGGATCGAACGCCAGCAGAAGTTCATGGCCGCGGTCGTCGACAAGGCGACCAGCGGCAAAGTCCTCACCGACCCGGCGAAGACGTACAAGTTCCTCAAGGCCGCGACCAAGTCGGTGACGACGGACGACGAGCTGGACCTGTCCGCGATGCGGAAGCTGGCCGACGGTCTCAAGGGCATGAGCGCTGGTCAGGTGCGGTTCGTGACCGTCCCGGTCGAGCGGTACGCGCCGGACCCGAACCGCGTCCAGTGGAACCAGGAGCTGGCCAAGCCGCTGTTCGACGCGGTCCGCCACGACAACGACCTGCCAGCGGAGCCGGCCGAGCCAGTCAAGGCGAAGCAGGCGCCGCCGGCCCCCGGCAAGGTGAACGTCACGGTCGTCGCCGCGGGTGGACGGGACCAGCTGGTGAAGCGCGTCGTGAAGCAGCTCCGCCAACGCGGTTTCAAGGTGGCGAAGAAGGTCGAGAAGGGCGCCGCCGCGCCCGAGAGCCGCATCGTCTTCGCGCCGTCCGCGGAGGCGCAGGCGTCGGCGCTCGCGCGAGACGTCCCCGACGCGCTGCTCACCCCCGACGCCGCGGCTCCGGCGAACGGCGTGCGGCTCGTCATCGGCCGGAACGGCCTGCGGCTCGCCCCGCCGACGATCCACAAGATCGGCGGAGGGGTCAAGGGCGGCGAGAAGCTGTGCGGCTGACGTCCGTGTGGAGTTCAGGTCGTGGGCGCGGAGAATGAGAGGAGTGCGAGCAGCGCCCCCGCGAGCATGAAGGGGCCGAACGCGAACTCGCCTTTCCGGGTACGGCGGACGATCATGATGCCGACACCGGCCGCCCCGCCGAACAGGTACGTCGCCAAAAGGCCCAGTATCCAGGCGTCCTGCCCGAACCAGCCGAGGTAGAGGCCGAGCACACCGGACAGCTTGACGTCCCCCATGCCGATACCGGACGGAACCAGGAACGCCTGGACGAAATAAAGCCCGAACAGCAGCGCCATTCCGATGAGCGCGTGCTCGAAACGGCGCAGGCCGTCGTCGGTGAAAGGCGCGGCCGCGGCGAGGAGCGCCGCCGCGATGCCGTAGGACGGCAGGGTGAACCGGTCGGGAAGCCGCTTGGCCTTGATGTCGATGAACCCGAGGAGTGTGCCGACCGCAGCGAGGTAAAGCAGCGCGGGCAGGACGGGCTCGGGCCCGACACGCCATCCGAGCACCCCGTAGACGGCGGCCGTGACCAGGCCCATCATGACGCGGCGGCGGCGCCGGACGTCGCCGGCGAACGGTGCCGCCAGCGGCGCCAAGAGCAGGCCGACGACGAGCCCCACGGGAAGCAACACGAACGCGACCACTGAACCTCGCCCTGATCCGGCCTCGCTTCGACCTCGGCACCCCAACGGTACGGGGACATGCGCCGTCCTTCCACGGCGCCGGACGGGCGGCGGCGCAGTTCGTCCCGGGCGCGGGCGGGGCGCAGGCTCTAGAGTCTTCCTGTAGGCGGCCTCACACTGGAGACGACGGCGATGACGCACCCCTCGGACCCCGGTCAACCACCGCGCCCGCAGGCTCCCGGCCAGCCCGGTGCCGGGCACCCGGGAGCCGGTCACCCGGGAGATCCTTACGGCCCGCCGCCGCAACCCCAGCAACCGGCCCCACCTCAGCAACCAGGTCCGCCGCAGCAACCGGGCACCGTCCCCGGGCCTCGCCCGCCGGGCCCGGAGTACGGGCCGCAGAACGCGCGCCAGGACTGGACGCCTCCGTATCCCCGCGATCGGGCGGGCAAGGGCGTGGTCGGGACGCTGTTCGACCTGAACTTCGACTACATGATCACCGCCAAACTGGTCAAGATCATCTATGCCCTGTCGCTGCTCCCGATCACCCTCGTCTCGCTGGTCCTGGCGTGGTACGGGCTGGCCTACCTCGAAGAGGGCTCGTCGATCGGCCTCGTCGTCCTGGTCGCGGCTCCGTTCATCTGGCTCCTCCAGGTGCTCATCACGCGCATCGTCCTCGAATTCGTGATCAATCAGTTCAAGATCAGTGAGTATCTGCGGGCCATCAAGGACAAGGACTAGACGGGGCTGCTGGTGGGCGAGTTCGACGAGACCCGGCCCGGCGGCGGGACGCCGCCGCAGGACACGCGGCGCGACATCGCAGGTCCCGCGTCGGACGCGGGGTCGACCCGGCGCGACGCGCGGGTCCCGGCGCCCCGCCCCGGGTCGCGTCCGCCGTCGGAGACGCGACGGGACGGCGAAGCGGCGACCGGCAACGAATCGCTGATGCGGCTCCCGGCCGTGCTGGGCGAGCGGTACGAGGCGATCGCGGAGCTTCCCGTCCAGGGCGCCGAGTCGGACCTGCTCCTGGTACGGGACGCGCGCGGCGACGAGCACGTGGCGAAGATCTTCCGCCGCGGGTACAGCGCCGACCGGGAGGTCTGGGCGAAGCTGCCGGCGCTGGACTCGCCGCACGTCCTGCGGATCCTGGAGACCGGCCACGCCGACGGTCGCGACTACGAGGTCGCCGCCTACGCGCCCGACGGCAACCTGCGATCGCTGCTGCGGGACGGGCCGCTCCCCGCGGAGACCGCCGCCGAGTTCGCCGCGCAGCTCGCGGACGGCCTGACGGCGCTGCACCGGGCGGGCATCGTCCACCGCGATCTCAAGCCGGAGAACGTCCTGGTGCTGGGCGCGGACCCGGTGCGCCTGGCCATCGCCGACTTCGGGCTGAGCAAGGTGCTCGATCAGAGCGTGGTGTTCGCGTCGTCGTCGCGGACGCTGGCCTACGCCGCGCCGGAGTCGCTGTCCGGACAGGTGTCGCCCGCCCGTGACTGGTGGTCGCTCGGCATGATCGTCCGGGAGATGGCGACGGGCCGGGCCCCGTTCCAGGGCCTGAGCGAGACCGTGGTGGTCGACCATCTGGCGACGCGGCCCGTGAGCGCGGACGACGTCCCCGACCCGAGCCTGCGGCTGCTGTGCCAGGGCCTCCTGACCCGCGACCCCCGCAAAAGATGGACGGGCGCCCAAATAAAGGAATGGCTCGACGGCGGTTCCCCACCGGTAGCCGAAGAGAGTCGGCAACCTGAGACAAGCAGCGGGCTCCCGTTCAAAGGCCGCCGTTTCACCCGCCGGGACGAACTGGCGCGCGCGCTCATCGAAGACTGGGATCACGCCGCCCAATACTTTTTCGCACGCGGCGAGTCCGGGGAGGCGTGGCGGAGCCTGCGCGACTGGCTCGCGGAAATGCCCGACGACGATGGCCGCATCGACCTCGTCGACGGCCATCTCACCACGCGCCTGCCGTCCGACGTGAAGCTGCTGCACCTGGTCCGGTGGCTGGACCCCGAGCTCCCGCCCCACTACCTGGGCCGCCGGACGACGGCCGACGATCTGCCGAACCTCGCCGTCCTCGCCGAGGACCGCCGCCACCCCGA
>NZ_SMKT01000051.1 GCF_004348735.1 Actinomadura sp. KC06 | reverse complement strand
GGCTGGGGCTGGGGCCATTAAGCAGGGCACGGGCGCGCACCGAAATCCGCTGCGCGAACCGTCCCATACGGCTCCAAGCGCAACCGGACGCGGACGGGGATTCGGACACCGGACGACTGACGCCCGATTCGGCTTGACCACCCCACGGACGGTGATGAAGTCCATACAAACTCACGCGGGCTTCTGTCACGATCGTCTCACCACCGTTTCGAATTCTTGCTGGCCGACGCGGAGGGGTGTCCTCCATCGGCGACTTCATCGGGAGTTCCGCCGCGGGGAGCCACCGGGTACGGCGGCTCCCCGCGGCGGTCGTCCACCCCTTTATTGTGCCGTGACCGACGGCACCGAGCGACCGACCGAATCCTCATCGGCCGGGTCGGTCTCGCGCCTTGGCCGGACCGTCCGGCCGAGGAACGGGGCCCACCAGCCCGCCTTTCCGAAGATCTGCATCAGCGCCGGGGAAAGCAGCAACCGGATGATCGTCGCATCGATCGCGATCGCCACGACACCGCCCACTCCGGTCATCTTCATGAAGGTTACGCCGCCGAGTGCGAAACCGCCGATCACGACGATCAGCAGCAGCGCCGCGGCCGTGATGATGCTGCCGCTGCGCTGGAGCCCACCGATGATGGCCTTGCTGTTGTCGCCCGTGCGATCCCATTCCTCGCGCATCCGCGAGACGAGGAACACCTCGTAGTCCAGGGACAGCCCGAACAGCAGCGTGAAGATCAAGATGAGCTGGTTGGCCTCCAGCTCGCCGGTGGAGGTGAAGCCGAGCACGCCGGCCAGGTGCCCGTCCTGGAACCCCCAGACCACGACGCCGAGCGCGGCGGCGATGGACAGGCCGTTCATCAGCACCGCCTTGATCGGCAAGAGCACCGAACGGAACGCGATGAACAGCACGAACAGCATCACCGCGGTCAGGATCGCCCCCACCACGGGCAGCCGAACTCCCAGGCCGTCGAGGCGGTCGACGAGCGCCGCGCTGGTGCCTCCGACCATCACCTCCCCGCCGGGCGGCGCCGGCAGCTCCCGGATCTCGGTCACCAGCGCCCGCGCTCGATCGGAGGTCGGCGGCACGGACAGCGACACCCGGAACAGGGTGGACGAGCCGCGCGCGGCGGCCGGCCGGACGTTCTCCACGCCCCGCAACCCGCGGATCCCGTCGCCCAGCCGCTGCGCCGCGGCGGGATCGGCGCCGGAGACCAGGACGTCGACGTCGTTGACACCCGGGGCGGGGAAGTCGGCGGCGATCCGCTCCGCGGTCACCCGGCTGCGGGCGTCGGAGGGCAGCATGCGCTCGTCGGCGGCGCCGAGCCGGATGTGCAGCAGCGGCAGCGCCATCACCACGAGCAGCGCGAGCGAGGCGGCGGCGAAGATCACCGGCCGCCGGGTGACGGCGGTGCCCAGCCGGATCCACCGGTCGGGCCCGGTCGCCGGACGCGCCTCGCGGCGGCGCCGTCCTGGCAGCGGAACCCGCCAGGAGTCGACCCGCGGCCCGAGCACCGCGAGCAGCGCCGGAAGGACCGTCAGCGCGCTGACCGCCGCGACCACCACGGTGCCGATGCCGCCCATCCCCATGGAGCGGAGGAACGGCTGCGGGAACAGCAGGAGCGCCGACAGGGCGAGGGACAGGATCAGGCCGGAGACCGCCACCGTGCGCCCCGCGGTCGCCATCGTCGTGCGCACCGCTTCGGGAACGTCCCGTCCGCGGGCCAGTTCCTCCCGGAAACGGCTGACGATGAACAGCGCGTAGTCGATGCCGAGGCCGAGCCCCAGCAGGATAATCACATTGACCGAGAAGATGGAGATGTCGGTGGCGTAGGTCAGCAGCCTGGTGACCAGGAACCCGCCCAGGATCGCCATGCCGCCGACGGCCAGCGGCAGCAGGGCGGCGACCGCCGACCGGAAGATGAACACCAGCAGCACCAGCAGGATCGGCAGGGTGATGGACTCGCCCAGCCCGACGTCCTTGGTCGCTTCGACGTTGAGGTCGTCGTAGACGGCGACCGGACCGCCGATGGTCTGTGCCAGACCCGGCGCCTTGAGGGCGTCCTCGATGTCCTTGAAGCTGTCCACCCTGGCGTTGTTGTCCTTGCCGCGCAGAGTCAGCGCCAGGTAGGTGGCCTTGCGGTCCTCGGCCACGAACACCGGGGCGCCCGTCTGCTGGAACGACAGGACGCGCTCCACCTCGGGCTGCCGGCCGAGCCGGTCGATGACCGGCGCGACGGCCGCCTTGAACCGCGGGTCGTCCACGGTCCACGATCCGCTGGAGTACATCACCAGCAGGTCGACGCGCTGCGGACCCACCTCGCGATCGATCTGCCCGATGGTCTTCTGCGCTTCGGCCTTGGGATCGTCGAACCCGCCATCGGTCAACGCGGTGAAGACCGTGGTCCCCCATGTCGACGCCACGAGCAGGACGCCTCCGGCCAACGCCAGGATCGTCCATCGCAGCCTTACGGCCGCCCGTCCTATGCCTGCGAACACCGCTCCACCCCTCCCGGTTTGGTATGCATGGATCATTCTTGTTACTGCTGATAACTCTTTCAGCACTGCTAACGTGAGTCAAGAGGTAATGTTCTCTTGGGGGTGGAGGCAGCTGATGACAACGGTTCCGAGCAGGCGAGACCGCATCCGTGCCGCGACGGTCGCCGAGATCAAGGAGGTGGCGCGCCGGCATCTGGTGCAGGGCGGGCCGGCCCAGATCTCGCTGCGGGCCATCGCCCGGGAGATGGGGATGACCTCACCGGCGCTGTACCGGTACTTCCCCAGCCTGGAGACGCTGGTGACGGTGCTGACCGGTGACTTCTACGACGAGGTGCGCCTCGTCATGGAGGAGGCGCGCGACGCCGTGCCCAAGGCGGACGCGCTGACACGGCTGCGCGCCGTCAGCCACGCGTTCCGGGAATGGGCGGTCGAGCATCCGGCCGAGTTCGCCCTGATGTTCGGAGCCCCCCTGCCCGCCTTCAGCGATCACTTGACCAGCACGGACATGGCGCAGGCGGCGTGCACCGAGGCCGGCATGCGCTTCGCCCGGGTGTTCTCCAACCTGTTCAACGAGCTCTGGTTCCACCAGCCGTTCCCGATACCCGAGCCGGACGAGATCGCCCCCGACCTGCGCGAGCAGCTCGCGGACGTCGGCGACCGGCTCGGCGGACTGCTGCCGGTCGGCGCCGTCTACGTCTACCTGTCCTGCTGGACCAACCTCTACGGAATGGTCACGATGGAGACGTTCGGGCATCAGCGGTGGGCACTGCAGGACGCGAAGCCGCTGTTCGACGCCAAGCTGGAGGCCATGCTCGGCCGCCTCGTCCCCAGCGAAGTCCCATAACGCGCCCACTGGCTTGAGCACGCGAAAATCCACCCCCCGCCGGAAACGACCTGCCACACCGCCGGGCACGCCCCATCCCGGTCAGCCTCGGTTGGGTGACGGTGCCTTCATCTGGTCCGCCAGGTGTCGCAGGATCCGGCGGCGAGTGGGGCCGATCGAGCCGCGTGGAATGGCCAGCGCGTCGCTGATCGCCTCGTAGCTCATCGGCGGCTCGGTCAACAGCAGCGCCATCAGGGCCTGATGCTGGTCGGGGAGCCGGCGTACGGCCTCCAGCACCCGGGTGGCCTCGCACCGGGTCAGCGCCGTGTCCTCGGGTCCGGGCCCGGAGTCCTCCTGTTCCGACCACAGGCGGGAGTCGCCGACCGGAACCGGCTCGCGGCAGGCCACCACCTTCAGGGCCTCCCGGCGTGATGTGGTGACGAGCCAGCCGCCGATTTTCGCCGGCTCGCGGAGCCCGCCGATGCTCTGCGCGAGGCGGAGCCACGTGGCCTGGCACACGTCCTCGCAGTCGGCCCGGGATAACCGGAGCGACCGGGCGACCGTCCACACGACCGGTGTGAACGTCCTGATCAGGATTGCCCAGGCGCCGGCGTCCCCCGCCGCGCAGCGCCGCACGATCTCCGCTATCTCCGTTGTCTCCGTCCGGCCCTGAATCGGGCCGGATTGTTCCGTGGCTGCGTCGATCTCTGAGTCCATACGATCGCCCCCGCGCCGGTTTGCTCATCGGACTGGTGAAACAAACTGGGCGTATGCTTGCATGTGTGCAGTGGTAAGTAAAGTATCTCTATGTAACTAGGTAGCTACACGTAACCATTCGTATACGTCAAGCCTGGCTTTTCCTCCTGGCCGGGCCAGAAGGGGGCATGTGTGTGATGAACGAGAGTGAGATCATCCCGGCAACGTTCACATCGGGCTTCTCCAGCCTGACCAATGAGGTAATTGAGGAAGACCTTGTGGTGCAGGGCGCACTACCAGGCTGGCTCACCGGGGCCCTGCTGCGCAACGGGCCCGCGCTGTTCGACGCGCACGCCGGCCGGTCGGTCCGGCACTGGTTCGACGGCCAGGCGATGCTGCACCGCTTCACCATCGAAGCGGGCACCGTCACATACACGAATCGTTTTCTGAATTCGCCCGCTTACCGGGCCATTCGCCATGAAGGCCGGATCACTCACGGGGAGTTCGCAACGGACCCGTGCATGTCCATCTTCCGGAGGTTCATCAGCCGTTTCATTCCCGGCCCGAGCGGCGTTCAAGATCGGGAAGCGAGCGTAAACGCCAACGTCAACATCGTCCGGGCCGGTAATCGATCACTCGCGATCACCGAGGCGCCGATGGCCGTGCAATTCGATCCCGGCACGCTGGAGACGCTCGGCGTCGTCGGATACAGCGACGACCTCGATGCGCACACGACGACGGCGCATCCGCACGTCCAGCCGGGCACCGACGACCTGGTGAACGTCTTCCTGCGGTTCTCGCGGGTCAGCGAGTACATGGTCCAGCGGCAGCGCGGCAGCGAGCTCCGGCGGACCCCGATCGGCTCCTACGGCACCGACCTGCCCGGCTACATGCACAGCTTCGCGATCACCGAACGCTACGCCGTGCTGGTCGTCTACCCGTTCGCCGTGAACGCCCTGTCCTTCGTCCTACGTAACCGACCGTTCATCGAGAACTACCGATGGCGGCCGGAGCTGGACACGCGGTTCGTCGTGCTGGACCTCCAGGACGGCTCCATCCGCGGCGAGTTCCATGGACCGCCCCTGTTCGCCTTCCATCACATCAACGCCTTCGAGGACGGCCCCGACGCCATTTCCGTCGACATCTGCGCCTACGAGGACTCCGAAGTGATCGACGCGCTGTACCTGCACCGGCTGCGGGACGGCGCCCCCGTCCCCATGCCGCTGCCGACCCGCTACCGGATCGACATGGCGTCGGGCGAGGTCACGACCCGGCGGCTGTCGTCCGAGCCGCTGGAGCTCCCGCAGATCGCGTACGGGAGCCGGAACGGCCGCGAGTACGAGGTCGCCTACGGCGTCAGCGCGTCCGATCCGGCGGGCGGCGACTTCTTCGACCGGCTGTGCCGGCTGCGCGTCACGACCGGCGACACCCTTCACTGGGACGAACCCGGCTGCTATCCGGGCGAGCCGGTGTTCGTGTCCGCGCCGGACGCCACCGCCGAGGACGACGGCGTGGTGCTGTCGGTCGTCTTGGACGTCGGACGCGGCCGATCCTTCCTGCTGGTCCTCGACGCGTCCACATTCGAGGAGCTCGCGCGGGCCGAGGTGCCGCACGGCATCCCGTTCGGCTTCCACGGCCACTTCACCCCGAACGGCTGACGTCCCGTCCCCGGCCACAGGTCGCCGTCGAAGTCCGCTCCGCGCCGCAGGGGAACCCGTTGGCGGGGGACTCGGAGTGACCCATAGCCGGGGTGTCCGCGCAGGGGCGTCAGCTGTCAGTCGTCCATCACCATGACGTGGGCAAAGTGTGAGCGTCGATCGGTGTGTCGCCGAGCGAGCGATTCACGTCGCGGCGTCAACTTTTCGCGAGGGTCATGGCGAAGGGCGGTCTCGTGCACAACATCGTGGTCGGACGCGCTGAAACCATCGGCGCGTTACGAGCGGTTCGGCCCCTACCCGGTTCCGATGCGCGAGTTCGCGTCCGCCTTCCAGCCGCCTGTACGACGATCCCCCGGTCAACCACATGGACAGGGGGACTCGACCGATGACATCCCGGAACCCATCGGCACGAGGATCGATGGTGTCTCGCCTCCTGCGCCGCCCGGCGCGTCCACTGCTCGTCGCGGCGCTCGCCGTCCTCCTGGCCGGAGCATCGCCGGCACCGGGAACTGCGCTGGCCGCAGAACCCGGTGGCCGCGGCACGACGGTCTGCTTCGTCGCCCGCGACAACCCAGACCGCGAACATACGATCCGCGTGCCATCGCGCGCCGTACCGAAGCTCCTGCGCACCTCGTTGTCGTATGTCGGCCCGTGCGCCGAGTACGGCCACTCGCTCTCACTCGGCGACGGCGCGATGCGTACGTACACGCAGCGTGTACGCAGCCGTCCGCTCGCGATGGGCGTGACGTTCCGGGCGTCGACGTTGCGGAACCTGCCCATCCCGGTGAGCGACGGCAAGCACTGCTTCGACAAGGACGGCAGCGGCGACCTCGACCTGCACAAGGAATGCGCCGTCGGCCATGAACTCGTGCTCGACCTGCCGCGCGGGTTTCGCAGCGCCATCGACACGCCGTTCAAATGGTCGCTGACGAACTGGAACCCCCAAGGGCACATGCCGACCGGCGTCTACGACGTCCCGCACTTCGACTTTCACTTCTACATCCAGCCGCTCGCGGAACGGAACCAGATCCGTCCTGGTCCGTGCCCGATGCTCACCAACTGCGACGACTACAAACGCGCGAAACTGCCGGTGCCCGAGCGCTACCGTCCACCGGACTTCAGCGATGTCGACGCGGTCGAGCCCGCGATGGGCAACCACCTGATCGACCTGACCGGCCCGGAGTTCAACGGCAGGCCGTTCACGCACACGTGGATCTACGGCCAGTACGACGGCGAGATCACGTTCTACGAAGCGATGATCACCAAGGCCTGGTTCGACGGCCAGCGCAAGGGCGCGACCGGCGACATCTGCGTGCCGTTCAAGCAGCCGCGCGAGTGGCGGTTGGCCGGCTGGTATCCGACGAGCTACTGCATCGCCTACCGCGAGAACCGTGACGACTACACCGTCGCCCTGACCGACTTCCGCTACCGCGGAAAGAGCCGATAGCCGGAGCCGCCCGTCCGGTGGTGATCACCATCAGCCGCCTTGGCTCGTGGTCCTGCACAGACTGACCCGCTCAGTTCCTCCACGCCGCCCCGTCCGCCAGCCCGACGGCGGCAACGGTCTGCGGGTAGGTTCGGCAGGGCAAGCGTGCCGGGTGGGAAGGACCGCGATGGGCTCGTTCGTCGTCGTCGGGGCCGGGCTCGCCGGGGCCGCGGCCGCCTGGCAGCTGGCGCGGCGCGGTCACGAGGTGACCGTGCTGGAACGCTCCACTCCAGCCAACGCCGCGGGCAGCTCGCACGGGTCCGCGCGGATCTTCCGGTACGGCTACCACGACCCGTTCTACACCCGGCTCGTCGCCGACTCGCGGAGCGAATGGGACGAGCTGGAACGCCAGGCCGGTGAGCGGCTCATCACCCCAACGGGCTCGCTCGACTTCGGCGCCGCCCGCGCCCCGGCGGCGCTGGCCGCCGTGTTCGAGCAGGTCGGCGTCGAGCACGAGCTGCTCACCGCCGCCGCGGCCGCCGCGCGCTGGCCGGGGCTCGGCTTCGACGGCGAGAACGCCGGCGTCCTGTGGCACCCGGGTGCCGGGGTGATCGACGCGGAAGCCGCCGCGGCGGCCATGCTGCGGCTGGCGCTGGCCGATGGCGCCCGCGTCGAGACCGGCTGGCCGGTGGCGTCGATCGAACGGGCCGGCCGCGGCCATCGCCTGGTGGGCTCGGACGGACGCGCCGAGGAGGCCGAGAAGGTCATCGTCACCGCCGGCGCCTGGCTGCCGGACCTGCTCGGCGAACTTCCTCTGCCGGGGCGGTTCCTGACCGCGTTCCCTCCGCTTCAGGTAATGCAGGAGAACGCCTACCACTTCCCGTATCGCGACACCCTGGAAGGGACGTGGCCGACGTTCATCCACAAGAAGTCGACCATGCTGATCTACGGCCTGCCCGGCGGCCGCGACGCCGTCCTCCCCGACGGCCGGTCCGGCCAGAAAGTGGCCGAGTACAACGGCGGACGGCCGATCCGGAGTGCGGCCGCACAGAACGGCGAGATCGATCCGGCCAATCGTGAGCGGCTCATCGCGTACGTCCGGCGGACGTTGCCTGGTCTCGTCCCCGAGCCTTATGCCGAAACGACCTGCCTGTTCACCAACACCCCCACCGAGGACTTCGTTGTCGACGGTGTGGACGGGATCACCGTCGCCTCAGCCTGTTCGGGACACGGCGCCAAATTCGCTCCCCTCATCGGCCGGATCATCGCCGACGCGGCCAGCGGCGAACGCGCGGCACCACAGCGGTTCAGAGCAACCCGCGGCCACTGACCTTGATCGGCATAAAGAGTGCTAGATCACTGAGGCCGTGACGTTCGCGGGACGCTCGCCACGGTGGGGCCGCCTGCGCAGGGTGTCAGTCGTCGAGCGCGGAGGGCGAAAGTGTCTCGAACTTCACGGCCGTACAAGCGATCAAAGCCCATGTGATCGTTGAGCCGTTGAATCGGCCGCGCGCGTTCCTCTCGGGGACCGTTGAGGCCGGGTATACCGCTGCCCCGCCCGGCGTCCGGAGGCCGCGGGCATGATCGGTCAGCTCGTCCGGCGGCTGCGCGCCGAGCCTCGGTTAGCCGCCGCCGTCGCGGCTGTCATCGTCATCGTGCTGGTCGCGGCCGGGGTGGGGGTCGCCCGGTCCAGCGAGGACGAGCCGCGCCCTTCTCGCGTCCACGGTGTCGCCGAGGGGCCGTTCGAGACTCCGCGCCGTGGGCCTGACACCGTCCCCGAGCTTCCCGACCTGCCCGATGGGTGCGGAGTGTCGAAGCGAACCGCCAAGGCACTGGTTCCGCTGAACCGGTACGAGGACCCCGACGACTGCGTCTGGCTCTCCCAGTCCGGCGCGAGCGGCCACAAGAAGGTCCTCACGGTGAAGGTCGACCAGCTCGACACGTCCCGGAACATGCCGGCGACCTCGGCGTACGACACGGCGTTCGGCACGCTCAGCCCGCCCGCCGAACGCGTGGACGGCCTCGGCGAGCAGGCCATCTCGCGATTCTCCAGCGTGGCGAAGGGCGGGCGAGGCGAGTACGTCTTCACCGCTCGCGGACGGTACTACGCCATCGTCTACGAGGGGTACGAGCAAGGGCGGCCGATCTCCAAGGAGGTGGCGCTGGCCGGAGCCCGGCGGGCTGCGATCGATGTCGCCCGCAAGCTCGGCCTGCCCGCGAAACCGACCCCGCACAAGAAGGACGACCCGCAGGGACCATCCCCGCTTCACCAGGTTCCACAAGCTTGCCGGTTGGTGTCCGCCGAGACGCTCGGCAAAGTGGTCCGTGACGGCGTGAACATCGAACCCTGGAAGGAAGAACCGCTCCTCGCCGGATTCCGCGATGTTCACGTCACCTCCTGCCGCTGGAAGGCCGACAAGACCGTGGACTCGAAGACGCAGTCCGCGGATCTGACGGTCGAGGTGGCGTCGGTCTCCGATTATTGGCCGGGGGCCGGGTATCGCGCGGCATCCCATGGCTATGCGGGGCTGCAGCGCAGATCGCGTGGGGTGCTGAAGGAGTTCCGTCCGCTGGGAGGACTGGGCGAGCAGGCATTCGGCGGCCACATGCACGACTTCGGCCACGTGGGATTCCGCGTGCGGAACGTGGTCGTCCTGATCACCTACAAGGTCGCGCCCCTCCCCACTGGCGAGGACGACGTCGCCGGCGCCTACACGGTCGCTCTCGACGTCGCCCGAAGATTGCAGCGCTAAAGGTCGTTCTAATAAGCCTACATAAATCGTGGGTTGCGGCTCTGAATGACAATGCCGAGGCCGCGGGCTGAAACAGAAGAAATCCGGACTAGCCGTTCACGTCGGCGCCAGCCGGTAAACCGGCATGCCCGGAACCTTATCGGTAGGCAGGGAGCACTTCAGAAGATGCGGAGGTACGCACGCGGAGAGATCATGAGATGGCGGGATCGGCAATAGTTCCTGGTCAGAGGGGGTCCAATGTCCACCGATAGTGCTGCGTCGGCGGCCCGGGCGGAGTCGGCGGCGGTCGACAGGACGGCGCGGCGCGGCGCCCGGCCCGATCCGGTGGTCATCGACCCGACCGGTGCCGACATCCATGGTGAGGCGGCGCGGATCCGGGCGCGCGGTCCGGTCGCGAGGATCGAACTTCCGGGCGGCGTGACGGCCTGGTCGATCACTGGTTATGACGAGGCCAGGCAGGCGCTGTCGGACAGCCGGTTCTCCAAGGATCCACGCAAACATTGGACGGCCTTCGTGCGCGGTGAGATCGGGATGGACTTCCCGCTCATCGGCTGGATCCTGATGGAGAACCTGACCACCATGCACGGAGCGGACCACAGCCGGCTCCGCCGCCTGACCGCGGGCGCGTTCACGCCGCGCCGTGTCGAGAAGATGCGCGAGAGCATCGAGAAGGTCACCGCGGAACTGCTGGACGACATCGACACCACACCGCCGGGCCAGGCGATCGACCTTAAAGCGCGTTTCGCGCACCCGCTTCCGTCCGCCGTGATCTGCGACCTGTTCGGAATACCGGTCGAGCGGCGCGCGGAGATGCTGCACGGCGGCGAGGTGAACGTCAATACGACGATCACCCCGGAGGAATCCGCGGCCAATGTGGAGAAATGGCATCAGACGATTCTTGACTTCGTCGACGGCAAGCGGCGGGCGATGGGAGACGACCTCACCTCGGCCCTGATCGCGGCCCAGGACGAGGACGGCTCCAAGCTCACCGACAACGAGCTGGCCGGCACGATCCACCTGATGCTGGCCACCGGCACCGAGCCCGTGATGAACCTGATCGCGAACGCGGTGTGCGCGCTGCTCGCGCACCCGGAGCAGCGGCGGCTGGTGCAGTCGGGCGGGGTGTCCTGGCAGCAGGTCATCGAGGAGACGCTGCGGGCCGAGGCGCCGGTGGCGCACCTGCCCTTCAGGTTCGCCGTCGAGGACATCGAGCTGGGCGGTGTGACGATCGCCGAGGGCGACCCGGTGCTGATCGGGTTCGCCGGCGTCGGGCGCGATCCCGCCGTTCACGGCGACACCGCCGCCGAATTCGACTGCACGAGGCCGGACACCTCGCACCTGTCCTTCGGGCACGGGATCTACCGCTGCATCGGAAAGCCGCTCGCGCTGCTGGAGGCGGAGATCGCGCTCTCCAGCCTCTTCCGCCGCTTCCCCGACCTCACGCTTGCGGTGTCGCGGGCCGAGATCAAGCCCCAGGAGACGTTCATCATGAACGGCGTCGGCTCGCTGCCGGTCCTCCCGAAACCGCGGTAGAGAGACAGAGGAGAGGTCTTATGCGAGCGGCAGTGGTCCCCAAGGTCAGTGCGCCGTGGGAGGTTCAGGACGTCCCGACGCCCTCGGCCGGTCCGGGCGAGGTTCTGGTACGGGTGCGCGCGTGCGGCGTCTGCGGCAATGACGTCGGGTTGACGCGGGGCGGATACCCCTTCCCGCCCATGGACCCGGTGATCGTCGGCCACGAGGCGGCCGGGGAGGTCGTCGAGGTCGGCGCGGGAGTGAGCACGCTCGACGTCGGCGACCGGGTGGGGACGACGTGGGTGCAGGGCACCTGCGGCCGCTGCGACTACTGCCGCGAGATGAAGCCGCTCACCGGGCAGTCGGCGATGAACTGCGCGGCGCCCTCGCTCGCCGGGATGACGGTCCAGGGCGGGCATGCCGAGTACATCGCCATCCCGGCCGACAGCACCGTCAGGATCCCCGATCAGGTGCCGTTCGAACTCGCCGCGCCGGTGCTGTGCGCCGGTTACACGGCGTGGAGCGCGTTGCGGGTGGCCAGGGTCCAGCCGTCCGAGCGGGTCGCGGTCCTCGGCATCGGCGGCCTCGGCCACCTCGCGGTGCAGTTCGCGAGCGCGTGCGGTTTCGAGACCGTGGCGATCACCAGCACCCCCGGCAAGCAGGACGCGGCCAAAAGGCTCGGCGCGGACCTGGTGGTCTTCAGCGGAGAGGAACTGCGCGCCGCGGGCGGAGCGGACGTGATCCTCCAGACCGGCAGCTCCTTCGCCGCGGCCTCAGAGGTCCTGCGCGGCCTGCGCCCGGACGGACGGCTCGTGCTGGCCGGCATCGATCCCCAGAACTCCTTCACGATCCCGCCCGACTTCCCGTTCTTCGCCCAGGGCTGCACGGTCATGGGCGCCACCCACGGCGGCCTGCATTGGCTGGGCGAGGCGTTCGACCTCGTCGCCTCCGGCCGGGTGGCCCCGGTCATCGAGGAGTTCCCGCTGGCGAGGGTCAACGACGCAGTCGAACGCGTGGCCCGTGGAGATGTGCGCTTCCGGGCCGTGGTGACCTACTGACCTCACACACGGAGGCGTAATGACCGCACTCATCCGGGTAACGAACGACGCCGACGTCGACGACGTGGTCGAGATCATCGAACGGGACGGCGGCGTCGTGGTGGAGGACTTCGCAGCCCCCGACACGTTGCGGGGGCTGTGGGACGACCTGGGCCCCCGTCTCGACGCGACCATGCTGCCGGAGGACCAGTTCGGCGGAACCAGGACGAAAAGGGTCAACGGCCTGTTCGGCCGCACCGACCACCTGACGCCGGTGGTGACGCATCCGCTCTACCTGGGGCCCGCGCGCCGGATCATGCAGAAGCCGGTCAGACGCTGGGTCGGCCGCTACCGGGCGGAGATCACGCCGTCGATCCAGATCGGGGTGACGCAGGCGGTGCAGATCATGCCCGGTGAGAGCAAGCAGCCCCTTCACCGGGACGACACCCTGCACCTGCGCCCCCATCCGGGACCGACCACCCGCGTCCAGTTGATGCTGGCCATGAGCGATTTCACCGCGGACAACGGCGCCACGCTGGTGATCCCGGGCAGCCACCACTGGGACGACGAACGGCGTCCCAGGCTGGAGGAAGCGGTCCCCACCGAGATGCCGGCGGGTTCAGCGCTGGTTTGGCTTGGGGCGGTGTGGCATGCCGGAGGGCGCAACAGCACGGACCGGCCGCGGACGGGCCTGACCATCGGCTTGGATCTGGGCAACATCCGCCAGGAGGAGAACCAGTACCTGGCCGTTGCGCGGGACAAGGTGCTGGCCTATCCCCAGGAGGTACAGGAGCTGCTCGGCTACGACCTGTGCCCGCCGTATCTGGGCTGGTACGAGATGGAGAACCCCTCCACCTGGTTGAAGCAGTCCGCCGACCGGTCATGAGCGACCGCCCCTGAGCGACAACAGGACCATCACATGAGTACGGGAGGCGCGCGGGGCTCGCCTCCCGTACCCATGAACCCCGGTCAGCCGACCGGGGCGGTGTCGTCCTGGGTCGCGGCGGTGTCCTTCTCCTGCTGAGCACCGGTAGGAGGAACCGACCGCAACAACCAGGCCGTCGTGATGGCGATCCCGACGAGCAGAACCGCGCTCACCGCGGCCACCACGTGGAAGCCGCTGGCGAACGCCTCCTGAGCCGGTTCGAGCAGGCTCGCGCCCACGTCGTCCGGCAGCTTCGAGGCCGCGTCGCTCGCGCCGGCGAGGCTGTCCTCCGCCGCGGCGGCCGCGTCGGCGGGCACCCCGGCGGGCACCGTGATCGAGTCACGGTAGATCCAGGCGCCGAGGCTGCCGATCAGCGCGACCCCGATCGCGTATCCGAACTCGCCGCTGACCTCGGACATCGAGGCGGCCGAACCGGCCTTCTCCTCCGGCGCGGAGCCGACGATCAGGTCCGTGGCCAGGGCCACCAGCGGACCGGCGCCCAGGTTGATCAGCGCGAATCCGATCACCACGGGCGCCAGCGCGCCGTCCGCGCCCGCCTGGGTGAGCGCGAGCAGACCGACGACCGAGACCATGAGGCCGAGGCCGATCACGTACGCCGGCCGGTACCGCCGGGCGAGCAGCGGCGCGGCCATGTTGCCGGCGATCGAGCCGGCCATCGCCGGGATCATCCACAGCCCGGCCACGAAGGGGGACAGCTCGGCGACCAGCTGGAAGTACTGCGTGATGAACAGCATCATCGCGCCCGTGGTCAGCGTCCCCAGGAACATCCCCAGCAGCGCGGCGCTGAACGACCTGTTGCCGAACAGCCGCAGGTCGAGCAGCGGGCTGGTCAGCTTGCGCTGCCGGAGCACGAAGATGATCCCGAAGACGATGCCGATCAGGCTGATCGCCACGGGGGCGGCGCTCCAGCCGTCCTTCGCGACCTCCTTGAGGCCGTACACGAACGGCAGGATCGCCAGCAGCGACAGGCCGACGCTGACCAGGTCGAGCGGCGCCCGCACGCTGGTGTCGCGGTACTCGGGCAGCAGGATCGGGCCGGTGACCAGGAGCAGGACCATCGCGGGGACGCCGAGCAGGAACACCGAGCCCCACCAGAACGCGTCCAGCATCACGCCGCCGACCAGCGGGCCGGCGGTGGCGCCCGCCATGAAGCAGACCATCCAGACCCCGATGGCCAGGCCGCGCTGCTGGGCGTCCTTGAACATCGTGGTGATGAGGGACAGCGTCGACGGCATCAGCGTCGATCCGGCGATGCCCAGCAGGGCCCGGGAGACGATCAGCATCTCGGCGTTGACGGCGAACGCGGCGGCGACCGAGGCCGCGCCGAACGCCGTGGCGCCGATGAGCAACAGTTTCCGGCGGCCGATACGGTCGCCGACATTGCCCATCGTGATCATGAAGCCGGCGAGCAGGAAGCCGTAAATGTCGGTAATCCACAGCTGTTCCGTGCTGCTGGCGTCGAGGTCCGAGCTGAGGTGCGGCAAAGCAAGCAACAGCACGAAGACGTCAATGGACACGAGGAAGGTCGGCAAGGCCAGAACGGCCAGACCGATCCATTCTCGACGCCCCGCGCGGAGCGCTTGGCTGTCGTTCACGGTTTCTCTCCTTTGCTGAGGTGCTAGCTGTTGGAACCCCAGTGCGGCGAGAAACTCATCGGTCTGCTGCGGAATTCGGCCCTGACCTGCGGAAGATGACGGTCAGGACGGCGGTTTCGGGGCCGAGGCCGTGCAGCGTCCGCAACGGCAGTTCGCTCAGCGTCAGCACGTCCCCGCGATCGAACCGCTGGCGCACGCCGTCGACGGCCTCCACTTCGATCGAGCCGCGTTCGACGATGACCAGCGCGTCCTGCCAGTCGGCGCTGACGTACTCCCTGCTCGCGCCCGGCGGGATCGTGAAGGTCCGGCGCGCCATCGAGGACGGAACCCGGTCGCGCGGCATGGAAAGCCGGTCGTCCATCACAGTTCCCCGGGCAGTTCGAAGAACGGGAAGACAACGGGAGTGAAACTGGTGATCTCCGCGATCTGGCCGTCGTCGATCCGCAGCACGTCCAGCGAGAACGCTCGAAATCGCGAATCGCCGGGAGCCTTGGCATAGCAGGCCGCCGCCGGTTGCGCATTGGCGCGGGTCGCGATGAATCGCAGATCTCCGATGAAGCCTTCGGAACCGGGATCGAAACTCGACCGCAACGCGGCCAGAATCGACGCGCGGCCCCGGTACCAGGTGGGCGTCGGCGGCATCGTGCCGACGGCGTCCTCGCGCAGCAGAGCCGCCAGCGTCCGGATGTCGGCGCGCTGGTGCGCCTCCATGTACCGGTGCAGGACGGCACGCTCTTCGGCGCTCGCCTCCGCGACGGGAGACCACTCGACCCGGCGGGACGGCAGGTGGGCCATGAGGGTGGCGCGGGCGCGCTGCAGGGCGCTGGCGACGGACGCGCCGCTGGAGTCGAGCAGGTCGGCGACCTCCTTCGTCGGCCAGCCCAGCACGTCCCGCAGGATGAGCACGGCCCGCTGCCTGGGCGGCAGCAACTGGATCGCCGCGAGGAAGGCGAGTTCGATCGTCTCCTTCGCCAGGACCGCGGTCTCGGGCTCCATCTCGTCGGAAACGAGGTTCTCCAGCAGATGGTCCGGGAACGGTTGCAACCACGGCTGGTCCGCGGGCGGCGCGACCGGCCGGGTGGGGTCGCCGGCCGGTCCCAGCTGCGAGGGCAGCACGCGTCTCGGGGTACGCGTCAACGTGTTGAGGCACGCGTTCGTTGCGATCCGGTACAGCCAGGCGCGAAACGACCAGTGCCCCTCAAGGCTGAACCGCTCCCGGGACCGCCACGCGCGCAGGAACGTCTCCTGCACGAGGTCCTCGGCCTCCTCGAAAGAGCCGAGCATCCTGTAGCAGTGAACCCGCAACTCGGGTCGGTAGCGTTCCGCCAGAGCGCCGAACGCCAGCTCATCGCCGTCCCGTGCGGCCGAGACGACGGCTTCGTCGTCGCCGAGTCGGCTGTGCCCGAAACGAGGTTGCAATGTGCTCACCTTGTCCATGCAGATGTAACCCACCTTGGCGGTGAAATCCATCGGTCACGGAGCGCACCGCGGACGGGTACAGGCAGTAGCCCGAGGGTACTGGACCCTGCCCCGCCCTCGCGGGTCGACGGCGCGAACATGCAGGTCAGCGGCGCGGCCGCGACGCGTGATAGGCGTCCAGCCGGGCCTGCGACTCGCGGTCCGCCCGCCGCATCGCCTTCTCCGGCGTCGCCTTGCCGGTGAGGACGTCGATCATCGCGACGGACATGATGTCCTGCATGGCGTAGAAGTCGCCGATGAACGCGCCGAGCGCCGCCGGGGTGTGCGCGTTGCGGCTCAGCTGCTGGATCGCCACCTTCTTGTGCGGGTTCTTGGTGAAGTAGCCCTCTCGCGCCAAGTGTTCGACGGCTCCGTGCGTGACCGGCATGAAGCCGCTTCCCGGTTCCTTCGCCCATGCGGCGCCGTTGGCCGGACGGTTGATGAACTGCATGAAGGCCAGCGCGCCGTCGCGGGTCCGCTGGTCCAGCCGGTCCTGGATCCAGAGCGCGTCACCGCCCAGCACGTAGCCGGCGAGAGGGACGTCGCCGTTGTGCGGTAGGTAGGTGGTCTGGACGGGGAAGTCGCCGTTGATCCCGTCCTGCACGATCGGGTCGGTCTCCACGGAAGAACTGAACAGGAAGGCCACCTGCTGCGCGGCGAACGCCTTCCGGATCCCGATCCAGTCACCGCCCACGTCCTTGCCGGTGAGCACGTAGTGGCCCTTCTTCTGCTGTCCGGCCCACCACCGGGTCCAGTCGAGCATGGCCTTGGACGTGAAGTCGACCTTCCTCGCCGGCGCCGCGCGGCCGTTCTCGTGATCGGCGAGGTTCACGCCCTGCGTCGAGGCCGCCTGCTCGAAGAACCAGCCGTGGGTCGGCCAGGTCATGCAGTTGTCGGGCCCGTCGGGCAGCTTCGCGATCGCCGTGCACGCCGCGTCGAGTTCGTCCCAGGTGCGCGGCGGGCGTTCCACGCCCGCCGCCTTGAGGATCTTCATGTTGGCGAACTGCAAGGTCGTCGAGATGTTGCGCGGCATGGCCGCCAGCCGGCCCCGGTGGCGGTAGAACTTGCCGGCCGTGGGCAGGATGTCGCCGATCACGACCTTCTCGCCGAGGATCGTCTCCCGGTCCCCGACGGCCTCCTCGACCGAGGCGAACAGGGGGCGGCCGTCGGCGGCGTCGGCGTCGAGGGCCTCCTGCGTCGCGGAGTAGTAGTACTCCGCGACGTCCGGCGCCTCGCCGCGGGCGGCCGCTTCCCTGACCTTGCCCGGCAGTTCCAGCAGATCGTGCCCCTGGATGTCGATCTTGACGTCGGGATGCTCGGCGCCGAATTCGGCGGCCTTGGCCTTCACCCAGTCCAGATGCCCCGGCCACCGGTCGGCCAGCCAGAAGGTCACGCTCACGTCCCGCTCGGCGCGGTCGTCCGCCGCGACCGCGCCGCCGGCGAGCGTGATCGCCGCCACGGTGACGGCCAGCGGGGTGAACAGGTTCCGAGTCAGGCGCATGGTCCCTCCAAGGACGCCTCAGATCAGGGTTTCCGGGCCGAGATGATCACGTATCCGATGTCGTCCTTGCGCGGCGCGTAGAAGCCTTGGAGGCTTCGCGAGAATTCACTCATCGTCGAATCCCCGACCGCGGTCGATATCTCGTCCCTGCGGGCCATCGCGGCCTTCAGATACTTCGACTTCTTGCCGTATACGCGCGGGCCGCACTGGGTGTGCTCTTCGACGCCGAATCCCGCGTCCTGCACCCTGTCAAGCCATTCCGGCAAGGACGGGAGAACGTTCATCTTCACGGTCGACATGAACTTTTCGATACGCTTCGGGTCCGCGGTCGGCATCAGGCTGAAGTCGGAGAACGATATGCGGCCGCCCGGTCGCAGCACGCGGAAGAGCTCGCGCAGCGCCCGGTCGAGGTCCGGTGAATACATCAGCGCCTCGATCACCAGCACGGCGTCGAACGTGCCGTCCGGATAAGGGAGATCGGTGTAATCGCCGTACTCGAACCTGACCCGGTCGGCCAGATCGGTCCCCTTGGTGCGCCGGATCGCGTCGTCGATCTCGGCGGCGCTCACGGAGACGCCCGTGACGCGGGCGCCGAACTCCCTGGCGAGATATCGGGCCGGTTCGCCCTGGCCGCACCCCGCGTCGAGGACGTGCTCCCCCGGCCGGACGCCGAGCGTGTCGACCACCTTCCGGGTGATCCGGTGCACCGCCTCCTCCAGCGGCGCCTCGTCCTCGTCGTCGTACCAGTACCACATGTGCAGGTGGCCGTATCCGAACCCGTCCCTTATCGCCGCGTTCTCGTCATAGGTCTTTCCGATCTCCACGGGATCGAAGCCCGGCCGAGCCATGACTGCCCCCTTGGCGCTACGCGATGGACTTGGCGGCGGAGAGAACCTCGTGCGTGAACGAGTCCAGGTCCGGGTCCTCGAAGAGCAGGCCGACATCGACCTCGATGCCGAGCTCGTCCTCGATCCGCGCGGCGATGCGCACCGCCGAAATCGACTGGCCTTTCAGCTCGAAAAAGGTGGCGGAGGAATCGCCGTCGGGAGCGCCGAGTACATCCCTCCAGATCTCGGCGACTTTTTCCGAGATCAGGTTCTTTTCCTGCATGACTCCTCCTGTTGACGCGTGCGGCGACGTTCCACGAGGTCGTACGTTTCTCATTTGTAGCAGTTCGTTCGTGGCGGGGTTTCTTCGATGATGCGCACCTCCGGGGGGCGGCGGCCGGCGCCGTGATTCGGCAACACAGAAGGTGCCGTGGCCGACCGGAAGATCCAATGATGGGCGGAGTGGGGCGCGCGTTGTGCGCCCTGTCTGTGAATCGGCTCTGGAGGTGGCATGGGGCGGCAGTTGTTCGTCACTCCCGCGATGGGGGACTATCTGGACGGATCGGGTTCTCCCCTGGATCCCGCCTTGGCCGGCCTGATCGAGGACACCGGCGCGGCCGGCGAACTGTCGGCGATGATGGTCCCGCCGGAACAGGCCCGCCTCCTGACGATGCTGACCCGCCTCATGTCGGCCTCGCTCGTGCTCGACATCGGCACGTTCACCGGCGTCTCGGCGCTGGCCTTCGCGACGGGGCTCGCCCCCGGCGGCCGAGTGATCACCTGCGACGTCACCGATCAGTGGCTCGCCGTCGCGGAGAAGCGCTGGGAGCAGGCGGGCGTCGCCGACCGGATCGAGTTCAGGCTCGGAGCGGCGGCCAGGACGCTGCGCTCGCTGCCACCGGAAACCGGCGCCGACCTCGCCTTCATAGACGCGGACAAACTGAATTACGCCACGTACTACGAACTGCTCCTGGAACGGTTGCGCCCCGGTGGCGTGCTGCTGGCCGACAACGTGCTGCTGGACGGCTACGTCCTGGATCCAGAACTCGCGAAGGAAAGGCTGCTGCACCGCAGCGCCAAAGCGCTGCACGACTTCAACGCCGCGCTCGCGGCCGACGATCGGGTCGAGGTGACCGTGTTGCCGGTGGCGGACGGGCTGACGATCGCCCGCAAGAAATGACCTGGAACGAGGAGAGCGCGATGGTCGGAAACGAGACATCTGAAGCACCGACTCGGCCGATGACCGGGGACGAGTACGTCGAAAGCCTGCGCGACGGCCGGGAGATCTTCCTCTACGGCGACCGTGTCAAGGACGTCACGACGCACCCGGCATTCCACAATCCGATCCGCATGACGGCCAGGTTGTACGACTCGCTGCACGCTCCGGAGACCCAGGGCGTGCTCACCTGTCCGACGGACACCGGCCGGGCCGGATTCACGCATCGGTTCTTCACCACGCCGCGCAGCGCCGATGATCTCGTCGCCTGCCAGCAGGCCATCGCCGCCTGGGCGAGGATGACCTACGGCTGGATGGGGCGCAGCCCGGATTACAAGGCGTCGTTCCTCGGCACGCTCGGCGCGAACGCCGACTACTACGCGCCCTTCGCCGACAACGCGCGCCGGTGGTACCGGGAGGCGCAGGAGAAGGTGCTGTTCTGGAACCACGCGATCGTGCACCCGCCGGTCGACAGGGACCGGCCTCCGGACGAGGTCGCCGACGTGTTCGTCCATGTCGAGAAGGAGACCGACGCCGGGCTGGTCGTCAGCGGCGCCAAAGTGGTCGCGACCGGTTCCGCGCTCGCCCACCACAACTTCATCGCGCACTACGGGCTGCCGATCAAGAAGCGTGAGTTCGCGCTGGTGGCGTCGGTGCCGATGGACGCACCCGGGATGAAGCTGATCTGCCGCGCGTCCTATACCCAGCAGGCGGCGGTGATGGGCAGCCCGTTCGACTATCCGCTGTCGTCGCGCCTGGACGAGAACGACACGATCCTCGTCCTGGACAAGGTCCTCATCCCCTGGGAGAACGTCTTCGTCTACGGCGACCTCGGCAAGGCGCAACTGTTCAGCGGCCGGTCGGGGTTCTTCGAGCGGTTCACCTTCCACGGCTGCACCCGGCTGGCGGTCAAGCTCGAGTTCATCGCCGGCCTGCTGGTGAAGGCGTTGGAGATCACCGGCTCGGCGGGGTTCCGCGGCGTCCAGAGCCGGGTCGGGGAGGTGCTGGCCTGGCGCAACCTGTTCTGGGCGCTCTCCGACGCCGCGGCGCGCAACCCGGTGCCGTGGCACGACGGCGCGGTCCTGCCGAACCCCGAATACGGGCTGGCCTACCGCTGGTTCATGCAGGTGGGGTACCCGCGGGTCATGGAGATCGTGCAGCAGGACGTCGCGAGCGGGCTCATCTACACCAACTCGAGCGCCGAAGACTTCCACAACCCCGACATCCGCCGGTACCTGGACACGTACCTCCGCGGGTCGGGCGGCACCGACGCCGCCGGCCGGGTCAAGGTGATGAAGCTGCTGTGGGACGCGGTGGGAACGGAGTTCGGCGGCCGGCACGAGCTGTACGAGCGCAACTACGCGGGCAACCACGAGAACACGCGGATCGAGCTCATGAACGCCCAGCTCGCCGGCGGGCAGCTGGACCGCTTCACGAGCATGGTCGACGCCTGCCTCAGCGAGTACGACCTCGATGGCTGGACCGTCCCCGATCTCGCCTCGTTCTCCGAGCTCGGCTCGGCGTGGAAGGGGATGTCCGACGGCCGGTGAGGGCCCCGAGCACGGGGCGACGGACGACGGGCGGGACACCTCATCGCGTGTCCCGCCCGTACCGTGAGCTCACCGGCTATGCGCTCACCGGCTGTACGCTCATTGCGTCGCCACGACGCGCCGTGGTTTCCGCCGCCGCCGGTGTTCGGTGTGGATCAGCCACCACTGCGCGATGATCAGGTTGACCACCCAGCTCGTCCAGGTCGAGGTGTCCATCAGGATGTCGGCGGGGATCTTGATGCTCGGCATCGCCGTGGTGAGCACGAAGATCACCCGGCCCCACGAGGTGCCCAGCGCCAGCGCGAAGCTGTAGATCATGAGGCGCCGGTGGTCGGCGTAGCGCCGCTGCCGGGCCGCCCGCCAGCCGAACGCGGTGACGACGAGCCAGAGCGCCGCCGACAACGCCGTTCCGCTGGTCGCGGTCGAGTAGGGCAGGATCACGAGTGCGAGCGTCGCCGACGGCAGCGCGCCGGCGAAGACGTACACCCGTCCGCTGATCCGGTGCAGCCGCGGCCACTGCTCCCGGATGGCGGGGATCACCTGCAGGAAAACGGTGACCATGGCGATGTTCCCGGTGAGGATGTGCGCGACCAGCACCGGGAAGTGCGCGGGGAACGCCGGGTCCAGGATGGATCGCGACCGGGCGGGGTCCAGCGCCGCGTACGGCAGCGCGTGGAACAGGTTGAACCCGACGAGGACGAGGAGACCGATCAGCCAGGGGTTGACCCACCACCTTCGTGCTGCGCGCTCGGGCGGTACCTGCTCGCCGGAAAGCTGCGGCGCGGCCACGACGGCCGCCTGACCGCCGTTCACCCTTCGCCGGGTCGCCTTCTCAGTTCCTTCCTTGCTCATGCGGGGCTCTCTTCTCGGTTCGGGAGCTACGTTGCGCGGACGTGCCTGTCCGCCGCCCGCGGGGCCGTTGCGGCGGGGTTGGTGACGGTGGTGGCGGGCACTCGCCAGGCCTTGCGCAGCACCCGCAGGACGACCTTGGGCTTCATGAGGGCGTCGGGGCGGTCGACCATGCCGGCGCAGCGCATGTACGCGGCGGCGACCTTCGCGTCCTTAGTCGCCGCGACCTGCACTCTGGCCAGGTACGCCTGGCCGAGCCGGACCTTCAGCGGCCGTTCGCCCTGCACCCCCGGGAAGCTCAGGTCGACCGTGTTGGTCATCTCCCAGGGCGGATCGATGACGTCCCGGGCGAGATCGCGGAAGTAGTCCTGCGGCACGGGCGCCGCCCCACTGTGCAGGTGCTCGCGGAGGGTCAGCGCGGTCATCGCCGCGACCGTCATGCCCTGCGCGTACACCGGGTTGAAGCACGCGACGGCGTCACCGACCACGAGCAGCCCCTCGGGGAACCGGGACATCCGCTCGTAGCGCTGGCGCACCGTGGTCGGGAAGCGGAACGCCACCGGCTCGTCGAGCGGCTCCGCGTTCTGCACGGCCTCGTAGATGTCGGGGCAGGGCAGCGTCTTCAGCCACCCGTACAGGCCGGCCTGGTCGGTGGGCGGGTGATCGCCGAGGATTCCGTAGGTGGTCAGCTCGGTGCGGCCGCCGTCGGTCTTGGTGAAGATGGCGCCGCGCGGCAACGCGGGCCAGGCGACCGGAATGATCGCCAAATCGCCGTGGTACGGGTCCTTCTTCATGCGGTAGTGCTGGGTGACGTAACCCAGCCCGATCTTCTTCCGCTCCTCCTCGACCCGCCCGTAGCCGAGTTCCTCCAGCCAGACAGGGGTGCGGGAGCCGCGGCCGGTGGCGTCGACCACCAGATCGGCGTCGATGACCTCCTCGGCGGACGCGCCGTCCTGCGGGTCGTCCAGGCGGTGCACCCGGACGCCCGTCACCTTTCCGCCTCCGGGTGCGGTCACGAGTCCCAGCACGTCCCGGCGCTCCACGAAGGTGACGTTCGGCAGCTGCTGGGTCCGCTCGCGGATGTGCTGCTCCATGAGAGGCGCCGTCGCGGGCACGGCCAGCAGACCGACGTGGGGCTGCTTCGCGCGCTTGCCGCGGAAGTACCAGCGCACCGATCCCGCCATGTCGCCGCTCGGGCACCCGTCCGCGATGAGCTCATCGGTGATGCCCGGATAGAGCTCCTCCATCACGAGCCTGCCGCGGCAGTGCATCGCGTTGATGTGCTTGCCCTGCGGGCGTCCGCGCCGCGTCCCGGCCACGCCCACCAGGCGGTCGCGGTCCACGATCTGGACCTCGTCGTACGCCTCGGAGAGCACCCGGGCGGCGAACAACCCGGCGATACTGCCGCCTAGCACGACTGCGCGGGTGCCGCTCTCGTGCGTCGTCGCGGCCTGCTTGACTGTCACAACGAACTCCTCATGCCAAGTAGGCGGGCAAGGGTCAGCTGGGCATGGCCTTGGTCAGCCCGCCGTCGACGACGAGTTCCTGGCCGGTGATGTAGGACGCCCGGTCGGACAGCAGGAAGTGCACTGCGTTGGCGATGTCCTCGGGGAGGCCGAGCCGGCCGAGCGCGACCTGCGCCCGGAACATCTCGCGGACCTCGTCGCTGCCGGTGATGGCATTGAACATGTCGGTCAGCACGTGCCCCGGCGTCACGGCGTTGACCCGGATGCCGCGTCCGGCGGTCTCGGTCGCGAGCGTGCGCGTCAGGTGCAGCACCGCGGCCTTGGTCGCGGCGTAGACCGACGAACCGGGCACGCCCGCGTGGGCCGTCCATGAGGAGTTCAACACGATCGCGCCGCCGTCGTTGAGCAGCGGCAGGGCCTTCTGGACGGTGAAGTAGACGCCCTTGAGGTTCGTGCTGACGACGCTGTCGAAGTCGGCCTCGGCGAGCTGCGCGGCGGGGGCGTTCACCCCGATCCCGGCGTTGGCGAACACGCCGTCGAGCCGTCCGAAGCGAGCCTTGATCTGTTCGGCGAGGCCGTCCAGATCGCGCGTGTCGGAGACGTCCGCGGGCGCCGCCAGCACCCGGTCGCCGTTGTCGAGTTCCGCGGCGGCGGTCTTGAGCCGCAGGTCGTTGCGTCCGGCCAGCACCACGTTGGCGCCGCTGTTCAGCAGCCGCTCGGCGGTGGCCAGGCCGATGCCGCTTCCCCCGCCGGTGATGAGGATCGTCCTGCCGTCGAATTCAGTCATGGGGCCAGGGTCACAGGCCCGGCGAGCGGGGGCATCTCCTCGATTGCGGAGTCGCCGTCATGCATCGCATTTCACGAGAAGCCCCCGGTGCGACCCGGGTGTGACACTCGGTGGAGTCGAATTATTGCCAGATGAAGGCTGCCCCGGTCGGGGCTTCTTTTGGGGAGCTCGAATGCTTGCAGGCCAGGAGGCGCACTGGTTTCTTGAGCAACTGGTCCCCGGCAGCCCCGCCAATGTCATCGACCGCCGGTACCGGGTGGTCGGAAAGCTGAATATCGCGGCCCTGGATGCGGCGTGGAGATCGATCGTCGACCGCCACGATATTCTCCGGACGACCTTTGACCGGTCCGGTGGCCGCCCGGTTCCGGTGGTCAATAAGCAGTCGGAATCCGCCTTTGTCGACCACGAGATCGAGCCCGGCGCTTTTGACCTGACCGCTGGTCCGCTGGCGCGGCTGGCGGTGAAACGGGAGACCGGAACGAGCCACATCGTGCAGATGGCGCTGCACCGCTCGATCGCGGACGACGAGACCGTTTCCCTGCTTCGGGACGAATTGTCGACCGGCTATGGCAACGTGCTACGAGGGTGCTCGCCGATCGAGGGGCTCCCGAGCCCGGCGGAACACTCCGGAGAACGTCGGCGACCGGCCGGCTGGTGGTCCGCACGGCTGTCACCTGCGCCGGAGCCAGTGGATCTTCCGGCCGATCGGCCAAGGCTCGACGTCCCGTCGCCCGAAGGCGGCGTGGCTCGATTCGGCTGGGATTTCTCCGCGTCGTCCGCCGCGCTTCTCGCCGCCTTCCAAGCACTGCTTCACCGGTATTCACAGCAGGACCGGGTTCCGGTGTGCGGCCCAGTGTCGCTTCGCACCGGATCTGACCACCTGCCCGGTCCCTTCACAAATCTGGTGGTGTGGTGCAGTGACATCTCTTCCTCATGGACGTTCGCCGAGCTGGTGGACAGAATCCGCCACTCGGTCGACGAGGCGAAAGCACACCGGGACACACCGTTCGCCGATGTCGTACGCGAACTGAGACCCGCTCGGGATCCACGGCGGATTCCGCTGTGTGCCGCACTTTTCGTCCCGGCCGGAGAACCGGAGAGGGAACTGCGGCTGCCGGGCGCGTCAGTGCGCCGGGAACTGCCGGAGCGGGTACCGGTGCACCACGATCTCACTTTGCGGATCGATCGGACCGAGCCGACGGTGAGCGGCTCGCTGGAGTATCGGGCGAGCATGTACGACCCCGAATCCGCCTCTCGTATCGTCGAGCAACTCCACACGCTCCTTGGCGCGGGAATCGCGAATCCGAACACTCCTATAAGGGCGCTGCCATTGGACAACGGAACGGCAGGTTCGGACCGCATCGCAGAAGGGCTCCCGGCTCACAAGCCGGCGCACGCGCCAGCGCACGAGCCGGTGCACGAGATGGTGCGCTCCTGGGCGGAGCGCAGGCCCTATGACACCGCAGTGGTCGGAACGGACGTGACGCTCACCTACGGCGCCGTCGACGCGGCCGCGGCGGAACTGCAGGCGACCCTGCAGAAGCTCGGGTGCGGCGCGGGAACGACGGTGGCCGTACAGATCCCGCCCGGCCCCGAATACGTGACGGCCCTGCTCGGCGTGTTCCGGGCCGGGGGCCACGTGCTGTGCCTGAACCCCGCGGAAAAGGGGGATCGCAGCAGCGCCGTGCTGACCGACATGGGGGCGCAGTGGCTGGTCACCGCGGGCGGCGGCGGGTTCGACGTCCGGCGCCAGCCAGGTACCGGTGGCGGTGGCGGCGACCCCGACCGGGCCTACATCGCGCACACGTCCGGCTCGACCGGCCGGCCCAAGGGAATCGCGCAGTCGCACGCAGCGCTCGCGCAGTTCGCTTCCTGGATGCGTACCGAGTTCGCGATCGGCCCCGGCGCGAGGGTCGCGCAATGGGCCGTGCCGAGCTATGACGCGAGCCTTTGCGAAGTGTTCATGTCCTTGGTCGGCGGCGGGACGCTGTATCCGGTGCCTCAACGGATCCGGGCCAATCCCGACAAGCTGGTGGCCTGGCTCGAAATGCAGCGGATCACGCACTTCCAGACGGTGCCGAGCTTTGCCAGGGAGATCCTCGCGGCCATCGAGCGGCGAAATACCCCGGCCATTCTGTCCCACCTGACCCATGTGCTCCTCGCGGGAGAAGCCCTGTCGGCGGATCTGGCCCACGCGTTCCGCGCGGCGGCGCCGGCGGCCCGTGTCGTCAATCTGTACGGCCCGACCGAATCCATTCTCGCGACGTGGCATGAGGTCGACGGAACCGAGCGCGGCATGGTTCCAGTCGGCATGGCCATTCCGGGTCGTCAGGTCGTCGTCGTCGATGAGCGGGACGAGCCGTGCCCGGCAGGCGTGCCCGGCGAGATCGTGATCCGCGGCCCATTCGTCGCGCGTGGCTATCTGGGTGCGACGGCGGACCAGGCGGCGTTCCTGCCATTGCGCCGCGACACCGAGTCCACCGGCAGTTATCGAACCGGAGATCGGGGGCGATTCCGCTGGAACGGCGAACTGGAGTTCCTCGGGCGGCGTGACTTCCAGATCAAGCTGCACGGAAAGCGGTTGGAGCTCTCCGAAGTGGAGACCGCGCTGGCCGCTCACCCGGGGGTCGTCGAGTGCGGAGTCGTCCCGGTGGCAGGACCGGACGGGTCGCCGGCCGGGCTGGTCGCCCACGTCGTCCCCGCAGGTGCCGGCGCCGATCGCACCGGACTCGTGCGGGAGTGCCGGGACCGGCTGCGCGGCTGGTTCGGCGGCCCGGGACCGCCGGTCGCCGTCGAGGTTCGCGACCGGCTGCCGAGAACGGTGAGCGGAAAGATCGACCGGCGGCGGCTGTCCGAAGACGGGCACCGTCCCGACGGAATCGGCGGAGGCGCGCTGCCACCGCAGGAGAAGAGAATGGCCGAGATCTGGAGCGAAATGCTGGTGTCGAGCGAGCTGGCCGACGGCGGCGGCGACTTCTTCTCGGCCGGGGGCCATTCAATGCTGGTGCCGATCCTGGTCGAACGGATCTATGAAGTGTTCGGTGTACGGATCTCGCCGTGGAAGGTTTTCGAGAATCCTTCGCTGCACGCAATGGCGCAGCTGGTCGAACGTAACGATGGGATGTGAGTGAAGTGACAATCACCGAGAAGGGCGTGTCCATCGCCTTGGACGGCGAGTCGATCGACATCGACCATATCCGGAACATCGCCGAACGGGGTGCCCTGTGCACCGTGGAACCGGCGTGCCTGGAACGGGCGGCACAGAGCCGGGAGATGTTCGAGAAACTCGTCCGCTCCGGCATCCCGGTCTACGGCGTCACGACCGGATACGGCGAGATGATCTACCGGATGGTCGACACGGCGAAGGAGACCGAACTGCAGACCAACCTGGTCCGCAGCCATTCCGCCGGCGTCGGGCCGATGTTCGAGGAGGCCGAGGCCCGCGCGATCGTCGCGGCCCGCCTGAACGCACTCGCCAAGGGGTACTCGGCCGTGCGGCCCGAACTGATCAATCAGCTCGTGCTGTACCTGAACGAGCGGATCGTCCCGGCGATCCCGGAAGTGGGCTCGCTCGGGGCCAGCGGAGACCTGGCCCCGCTCGCCCACGTCGCGGTCACCGTCATCGGCGAGGGGTACGTGCTGCGGGACGGTCACCGGGTACCGACCGCGGAGGTGCTGACCGAACGCGAGATCACTCCGATGGACCTCAAGTTCAAGGAGGGGCTCGCGCTGATCAACGGCACGTCGGCGATGACCGGGCTGGGCTCGCTGGTCGTCGGCCGGGCGCTGGACCAGGTACGGCAGGCCGAGATCGTGTGCGCGCTGGTGCTGGAGAGCCTGCGCGCGTCCAACAGCCCGTTCCAGCCGGAAGGCCACGAGATCGCCCGGCCGCATCGCGGGCAGATCGAGTCCGCCGCGAACATGCGCGCCCTGCTGGACGGCAGCGCGGCGATCCTCGAGCACTCGGCCCTGCGCCGCCAGGTGGAGGAGTACAAGCAGTCCGGCAACGGGGTGGGCCGGAACGAGGTCTACATGCAGAAGGCCTACACCTTGCGCGCCATCCCCCAGGTGCTCGGCGCCGTCCGGGAGACGCTGTACGACGCGAAGGCGAAACTGGAGACCGAACTCAACTCGGCCAACGACAACCCGCTGTTCTTCGAGGGCAAGGAAGTCTTCCACGGCGCGAACTTCCACGGTCAGCCGATCGCGTTCGCGATGGACTTCGTCACCATCGCCCTGACCCAGCTCGGGGTCTTCTCCGAGCGCCGGACGAACCGCCTGCTGAACCGGCATCTCAGCGAAGGGCTGCCGGAGTTCCTGGTCGCCGGGGAACCCGGCCTCAACAGCGGGTTCGCCGGGGCGCAGTATCCGGCGACGGCGCTGGTCGCGGAGAACCGCACGATCGGGCCGGCCAGCACGCAGAGCGTTCCGTCCAACGGCGACAACCAGGACGTGGTCAGCATGGGGCTGATCTCCGCCAGGAACGCCCGGCGGGTCCTGCGCAACAACGACCGGATCCTCGCCCTCGAATTCCTGGCCGCCGCGCAGGCCGTCGACCTGTCGGGGCGGCGCGACCTGCTCGGCCCGGCGGCGAGGGCGACCTACGAGCAGGTCCGGGCCCTGGTGCCGACGCTGGCCGAGGACCGGTACATGGCCGACGACATCGAGCGGATCGCGGCCGCGGTGTCCGACGGGCGATTCCTGTCGGTCGCCCGTGACGCCGGGATCGCGCTGCGCTAGCGGGCACCGAACCGACCGAACGTCCAGGCGGATGCCGAGGAGGCGGAACATTGAGTAGTGACAACCCTGTGTACGACGTGATCGTGGTCGGCGGCGGGCCAGGGGGCTCGACCGTGTCCACACTGGTGGCCAAGCAGGGCCATCGCGTGCTCCTGCTGGAGAAGGAGACCTTCCCCCGCTATCAGATCGGCGAGTCGCTGCTGCCGTCGACGGTCCATGGGATCTGCCGGATGCTGGGCGTCACCAAGGAACTCGAGGACGCGAACTTCATGGTGAAACGGGGCGGGACGCTGCTGTGGGGCAGCAATCCGGAACCGTGGACCTTCTCCTTCTCCATCTCGTCGAAGTTCTCCGGCGCCGGAGCGACGGCCTTCCAGGTCGAACGCATGAAGTTCGACAAGATCCTGCTGGACAACGCCCGGCGCAACGGCGTCGACGTGCGCGAGCGCTGCTCGGTGCTCGACGTCGTCGAGGACGAGTCCGGACGCGTGTGCGGCGTCACCTACACCGACCCGGACGGCGCACAGCGCGAGGCGCGGGCCCGGATCGTCGTGGACGCGTCCGGCAACAAGAGCCGCATCCACAGCCGGGTGCACAGCAAGCGGGTCTATTCGGAGTTCTTCCGGAACCTGGCGCTGTTCGGCTACTACCGCGGCGGCCGGCGCCTGCCGGCGCCCAACCGCGGCAACATCCTCGGCGTCGCGTTCGAACACGGCTGGTTCTGGTACATCCCGCTGACCGACGACCTGACGAGCGTCGGCGCCGTCCTGCTGCCGGACGCGCTGGACCGGGTGCAGGGCGACAAGGAGGCGGCCCTGAACGGCTTCATCGAGGACTGCCCGATGATCGCCGAGTACCTCGCCGACGCGCACCGGGTCACCAGCGGCACCTACGGCGAGATCCGGGTCCGAAAGGACTACTCCTACAGCCGCGAAAAGTTCTGGCGGCCAGGGCTGGTGCTGATCGGAGACGCGGCGTGCTTCATCGACCCGGTCTTCTCCTCCGGCGTCCACCTCGCGACCTACAGCGGGCTGCTGTCGGCCCGGTCCATCAACTCCGTCCTGGCGGGCACGGTCGACGAGACGGCCTCCTTCGACGAGTTCGAACGGCGCTACCGCAAGGAGTTCGCGCTGTTCCATGACTTCCTCGTCGCGTTCTACGACATGCACCAGGACGAGCAGTCCTATTTCTGGAAGGCCAAGAAGGTCACCAACAGCACGGCCGACCACTTCGAGTCGTTCGTCGAGCTGGTCGGCGGGGGCGCGTCAGCGGACACGGCGCTGTTCGAGGCCGGCTACGTCGAATCGCGCCAGGACGCGTTCCAGGAACTGTCCGACATCGTCGAGAAGCGGGAGACGGGGACGGGAGAGGAGCCTGACCTGTTCCAGTCCTCGCTGGTGAAGCCGATCCTCAAGGGCGGAGCCAACATCCAGGTCCAGGCCGCGCTCGGTTCGAACGCCGACGAGCACACGCCGATGTTCGAGGGCGGCCTGGTCTCGTCGGACGACGGGATGCACTGGGCCGTGCCGACCCGCAGCTGATCGATGGCCGGGGGCGCAATCCATGGGCGATGACTCCGCGCCGGTGCAGTTCCTGTCGGCGCACGCGCTGCAGGTCTTCCTGGTGCAGATCGGCGTGTTGCTGCTGCTCGCGCTCCTGCTGGGCCGGCTCGCCGGCCGGCTGCGCATGCCGGCGCTGATCGCGGAACTGCTGGCCGGGGTGCTGCTCGGGCCGTCGGTGCTCCACCACCTCCTGCCGGACGCCTCGGCCTGGCTGTTCCCACGCGACGCGCAGCAGTTCGCGATGCTCGACGCCATCGGGCAGGTGGGTGTGCTGCTGCTCGTCGGCGTGACCGGGGCCGGGTTGGACCTCCGGCACGCACGGTCCAGGGTGTCGACCGCGGCCTGGGTCAGCGGGCTGGGCCTGGTGATCCCGCTCGGGCTCGGCGTCCTGACCGGCGTCCTGCTGCCGACCGCGCTGACCGGCGCGTCCGGCGCGTCCGGCGCGTCCGGCGCGTCCGGCGCGGCCACGTTCCCCCTCTTCCTCGGCGTGGCGATGTGCGTGAGCGCCGTGCCGGTCATCGCGAAGATCCTCCTGGACATGAACCTCCTGGAGCGCAAGGTGGGGCAGCTGGCCCTGACCGCGGGCGTCATCGACGACGTCTTCGGCTGGTTCATGCTCTCGCTGGTCTCGTCCATGGCGACCGGGAGGTTGAGCGGCGGCGGTGTGACCAGGTCACTGGCGTCGCTCCTCGGCGTGGCGGCACTGGTGGTCGTGATCTGGAAGCTCTGCGCCCGCGGCGCCGAACGGCGCGGGGAGCGGGATGCCCGGCACACCCATCCGGCGGCGGGGGCGGCCCTGATCGTCAGCATGATCCTGCTGTCCGCCGCGGGGACCCACGCGCTGGGCCTGGAGGCCCTGCTCGGCGCGTTCCTGTGCGGGATGTTCGTCGGCCGGTTCGCTGATTCGTCCCTTCCCGGCCTCGCCGCCCTGCGCGCGATCGTGCTGTCGGTGTTCGCGCCGGTGTTCTTCGCGGTCGCGGGACTGCGCATGGATCTGACCCTGCTGGCCGACTGGGCGCTCCTGGGAACGGCGGTCATCATTCTGGCCGTCGCGGTCATCGGCAAGTTCCTCGGCGCGTTCCTCGGCGCCCGCATCTCCAGGCTCGGCAAATGGGAAGGGCTCGCACTCGGCGCGGGCATGAACGCGCGCGGGGTGGTCGAGGTGATGGTCGCGATGGTCGGGCTGCGGCTGGGCGTACTGAACACGGAGATGTACACGATCATCATCCTGGTCGCGTTGTTCACTTCACTGATGGCGCCGCCGATCCTGCGAATAGCGATGAAGAGGCTGCCGGATGAGGATCCCGTTTCAACAAAAGCAATGAGAGCAGCATTGTAGAACATCGAGCAGAAGAGAGGTATTCGCCATGACCACGGTCGCGGAACGACGTTATCCGGTGTCGTTGCAGCAGGAATTCCTCTGCATTTTCGACAAGGGGGACGATGCGGGCCCGTTCGGCCCTCGATACCACCACGTCGGCGGCTGGCGGGTCCGTGGCCGGATCGACGACGCGACGCTGCAGGCGGCGCTGGACGACGTCGTCCACCGGCACGAGGCCCTGCGGACGGTCATAGTGCGCGACGAGGGCGACCCGTACCTGCGGATCTCCGAGCCCGTCCCGGTGCGGCTGGAGACGAGGACGCTGCCGCGGACGCCGCCGGACCTGCGCGAGCTGGAGGCGGAGCGATTCCTCAACGAGATCGAGGGCGGCGAGTTCGACGTCCGGTCGCTGCCGCTGGTACGCGCGTTCCTCGGCAGGTTCGACGACGATGACGCCGTGCTCGCGCTCATGGTGCACCACACAGCCGTCGACTCGTGGTCGGTGATGCTGATGGTGCGCGACCTGGCCAACCGGTACGCGGCCCGGTCGGGGTATTCGGTGCCCGACCTCGCGCCTCCGCTGCAGTATCGCGAGTACGCCGCGATCCAGCGCGCGGAGACCGGCGGCGGCGCCAGGACGAGGGCGGCGCGCGAGTACTGGCGGCGCAAGCTCGACGGAGGCGAGATCATCGCACTCCCGACCGACCGGATGCGGTCGACCGCGCCGGATTTCCGCACCTCCTGGTACCGGTTCTCGGTGCCCGGCGAGCTGGCCTCCACCGCCCTCGCGCAGGCGTCCAAGCTCCGCGGCTCAGCGTTCATGGTGTTCCTGGCGGCGTTCAAGGTGATGATCCGCGACCTGACCGGCAAGACCGATCTGGTGGTGCCGACCTTCACGTCCGGTCGCTCGGGAAGCCGGATCCAGGACACGGTCGGCGCGTTCTTCAACTTCCTGCCGCTGCGCACCGACATCGCCGACTGCGCCGACTTCTCCGACGTCGTGCGCAAGTGCCGGACGACCTGCCTGGAGGCGTACCGGCACGAGCTGCCGCTGATGCAGTTGCTGGAGGAGGCGCCCGGCCTGATGCGGCCCGCCGCGGTCGACGGTTTGGCCGCGTCGGTGTTCCAGGTCGTCCAGTCGCCGTTCAGCATGAGATCGGACACCGTCGGCGATCTCAGTTACACCTCGATCAGCCGGCATCTGCTCTCGCTGCCCGTCGGTTCCGATATCCCGGACGGCTCTCTGTGGTCGCTCCAACTCGGCCCGAACGGGGAGCTGACCGGCAGCCTCGGCTACAGCAGCAATTTGCACGACGAGGCGCCGATGGTCGCCATGCTGGAGCGATATCTGGAAACGCTGCGGCGCTGTCTCACCTGACGGGCGCGCCGTTTCCTTTCCCGTCCGCACTCACGAAGAAGCACCACTTCGCCGCGGGTGAGAGGCTCGGAATGGAAGCGAGCCGAGCACTTACCACGACGGTCAGGACGCAACCCACGAGGAGAATTCATGGAAACCGCACAAGCTCTGTCCGCCTCGGAGGCGGTCCGCAGCGCGTCGGGTCTGGTGCCGGAGCTGCGCGCCAGGGCGGCCGAGGCCGAGCGGCAGCGGCGACTGGACGACGACCTGATCGACCTTCTGGACAAGGCCGGGATGCTCAAGCTGCGGGTCCCCGCGCGGCACGGCGGGCACGAGGTCGACATGCGGACCCTGGTCGCGACGATCGCCGAGCTGGGCCGCGGAGACGCCTCCGTGGCGTGGACGACGGCGGTCTGGTCGATCTGCAGCTGGCTCGCCTCGCTCTTTCCCGACGCGGTCCAGGACGAGGTCTTCGACGTTCCGGGCACTCGGATCTGCGGCCTGCTGAGCCCGACCGGAACCGCCGTCCCGCAGGACGGCGGTTTCCTGTTCAACGGCCGGTGGGCGTTCAACACCGGCGCCCTCCACAGCCACTGGAACGTCCTCATCGCGATGGCCCCGGCGCCCGGCGGCGACCAGCAGTGGCCCGTCATGGCGATCGCTCCGATGTCGGACATGTCCATCATCGACGACTGGCACACCAGCGGGTTGCGCGCGACCGGCAGCGTCACCACCGTCGCCACGGACCTGTTCATCCCCATGGAGCGGGTGCTGCCGCTCCCCGCGCTGCTCAGCGAGCAGTACGCCAGCGAGGCCAACGCCGGAAACCCGATCTTCCGCACCCCGCTGCTGCCGACCGCCTGCATGAGCGTGACCGGGACGGCGCTCGGGCTGGCCGCCGCGGCGAAGGAGGAGTTCCTGCGCCGGGCGCCCGAACGAAAGATCACCTACACCACCTACGAGCGCCAGCTCGAGGCGCCGATCACCCACCTG
The DNA here is from genome assembly GCF_004348735.1 of Actinomadura sp. KC06. Taxonomy (GTDB): domain Bacteria; phylum Actinomycetota; class Actinomycetes; order Streptosporangiales; family Streptosporangiaceae; genus Spirillospora. The sequence goes on along the minus strand of NZ_SMKT01000051.1, from coordinate 17,729 downwards.
CAGCTCGCCGAGGCGCAGATGAGGATGGACGAGGCCGCCTTCCACGCCGAGCGCGCCGCCGCGGCCCTGGACGCCAAGAGCGCCGCCGGCGAGTCGTGGACGGTACAGGAGCGCGCACTGATCCGGCTGGACGCCTCTTCGGCGTGCGAGCTCGCGATGCGGGCCGTCGAGATCTTCAGCACCGCGAGCGGCGCGTCCTCGATCTACGACTCCGCCCCGATCCAGCGGATCCGGCGCGACATCCAGGCGATCAACCTGCACGCGATCCTGCACCCCAACACCAACCTCGAACTCTACGGCCGGGTCGCGCTCGGCCTGGAGCCCAACACCGTCTACCTGTAGGTCCGTCCGGGAGAAGCCGCGGGGTCGACCTGCGGCTTCCACCTATGTCCGGGCGGCCGTCAGGTGGTCGAGGCCCATTCCTTGAGGGCGTCGCGGGACTTGAAGTCGGCGACGTTCTTGTCGAGCGGCTTGGACGTGTACTGGTGGAAGAGCCACTTGTCCTTGATGAGCGGGTCGCCGGCCTCGCGGTAGTCGGCGATCCATAGCCCGTCGGCCTTGTAGTCGCCGGTGCTCTTCCTCGTCCACAGGTCGCGGTTGACGTACAGGATCAGCTTGTGGTCCGGGCGCAGCTTCTTCACCTCGCGCAGGAACTTGTCCTTCTGGGCGCTGGTGGCACGCCGTCCCTTCGGGTCGGTCTCCCAGTCCAGGGCCAGGATGTCGCCGTCCTCGGCGCCGCAGTTCTCGACGAAGTACCGGGCCTGCGCGGTGATCCGGGCCAGGCTCAGGCCCCGGCGGCCGAGCAGGAAGTGATAGAACCCCACTACGCAGCCGTCCCTGCGGGCCTGCGCGGCCTGCTTGGCCCGGCGGGGGTTGGTGTAGGTGCGCCCCTCGGTCGCCTTGACGATCACGAAGTCCAGTCCCTCGGACTCGAAGGAGGGGTTGTGGGATGAGACGTCGATGCCGTGAAGCACGACGGCCCCCTTTCGGCTGTCGCACCGACCCCTGAACCGCTTGTTCCTCCACCACCGATGCCGCCTACACGCGATTGGGTGACAAGCCCGTTCATCCTGGCCACACCGTCATGGCGTGGGTCACGGGTCATGGACGACGCGGGTGCGGTGGACGATCCTGGGGCCGCGGATCACGATGCGGGCCTCGGTCGTGGTGGCGATGGCCTCGCGGAGCGAGCCGGCGGCGATGGCGAGGAGTTCGGCCCGGAAGCCTGGTTCGACGCGGGCCGGCGGGAGGCCCATGACCCGCCGGGCGCCGTCGCTGACCAGGTCGTACGCCTGGTCGACGGTGAGGTGGCCGGCCATGACCAGCAACTGCGCGGTCTGGAGGGGGTCGCAGCGGCCCAACGGGTTGAACGGGTCCTGGACGTTGTCGCCGCCCGCCGCGACCAGCACGCCGGCGCGCAGCAGTTCTCCGACCGGGGCGAGGCCGCGCGGCGTGCCGGTCTGCAGGTCGCGGCCCTGGAGATAGAGGTTGGTCGGTGGGCAGACCACCACGCCGACGCCCGCCGCGGCGACCGTCCGGGAGACCTCCTCCTGGACGGCGGGCGTCCGCATCCCCAGACTCACGCAGTGGCTGGCCGTCACCGCGGGCGGCGCGCCAGGGGATCCGGCCAGATGGGCGAGAGCGGGCAGGTCGAGCGCGTCCCCGAGGTGCTCGTCCATGTGGAGGTCGACGGGTACGCCGTGTTCGGCGGCCATTGCCAGCACCGTCCGCAGGTGGTGGGCGGGGTCTTCGTCGATGTGCGGGGCGCCGCCGAGCATGTCCGCGCCCAGCGCCAGGGCGTCCCGCAGCCTGGACGGGGATTCGCTGCCTTCTCCGGTGAAGGAGTTGGCCATCGCCACCACCTGTACGTCGACGAGGCCGCGCAGCTCGTCGCGTACGTCCACCAGCGCCTCGACGGCGCGCAGCTCGACGCCGGGCCCGACGTCCGCGTGCGTGCGGATCGCCGTGACCCCGTACGACAGCCCGAGCAGCGCCGCACGCCGGGCGCGCCGGGCGATGTCCTCGGTGGTGAGCGTGGAGCGGTGCTCCCGCCAGGCGGCGACGGCGGCCGGCAGGTCCGCGTTCGGCACCGGCACCTCGTCGGCGGTCAGGGCCTTGTCGAGATGGGCGTGCGGTTCTGCGGGGGCCGGGAGCAGGACGTACCCGTCGAGGTCGGTGACCGTCTCGCCGGGCCGGGGGACGGCCCGGCCCGGCGCGGCGACCTCGGCGATGAGGTCGCCGGAGACGCGTACGTCGGCGCGCGAGCCGTCGGCCAGCGTCGCGCCTTGCAGCAGCAGACCCTCTGGCGGCATTCAGCCCTCCGTCACGTAGGGGACCTTGAACGTCCCGTCCACGATCTGCTTCTTGACCTTCTCCATCTCCTTGATAGCCGAAGTCAGCTTGCCGGTGGCGGGGTAGCCCGGGTTGAGCGTGAGGTCCACGCCGCCCTGGGCGAGGCCGAAGTGGTACTTCTTCCCGGGCTGCGTGCTGCCCTTGGACACGTCGTTCACCAGCGCCGTGTAGTAGGGGACGAGGTTGTACGTGACAGAGCCGACGAGATTCTTCGGCGCCAGGGACCGCATGTCGCCCATGTAGCCGAAGCCGCCGGTGTTGGTGGCCTTGATGGCCTGCACCATCCCGTTGGCCGGGCCTCCGCCGCAGGCGATGGCGACGTCGGAGCCCTGCTGATGCTGTGACATGGTCGCCTGCCTGCCCTTGGCGGCGTCGTTCCAATCCCCGATGTAGGTCGCGATCATCTTCGTGCCCTTGCGGACCCGTTGCGCGCCCAGCTCGAACGCCTTGAGCAGCGCGTGGCACAGCGCGATGTCCTGCCCGGCCGTCCCGCCGATGACGCCGCTGCGGGTGATGTCGCCGGCCAGCATTCCGGCGAGGTAGGACGCCTCGTACAGCGGTTCCTCCAGCAGCGCGACGTTGTCCGCGCCGGTGGAGCCGTACGTGGCGAAGTGGGTGTCGCCGAACTTCTTGGCCACCTCCAGCACCGCGTCGCCCCAGGTCGAGTGGGCGATGACCAGGTCGGTGCCGGACTGCGCGTACTGCGCGAGCACCCGGGAGATCCCCGCGGTGTCCTGCGGCGCGTTGGTCGTCACCTTGAGTTCGATCTTGCCTTCGGACTCCAGCCGCTTGGCCGCGCTGAGCGCCTGCCCGCACCACGGGTCGCTGGCCGTGCACGGCATCACCAGCGCGGTCTGCAGCTTGCCGTCGGCGGCGGCGTCACCGGACGAGTCGCCGCAGCCGACGGCTCCGAGCGCCGGAAGAAGCGCCGCGGCGGCGGCCACGGTCCTGGTCCTGAACTTGTCGAGCATGTCCTTCTCCAGTCGTCGTACGTCGGCGTATCTCTCTCAGGACGGGAGCCTTTCCGTGGGGCTAGGAGCTCCTGGCCTCCTTCCGGAACGGGATGCCGAGCGCGGACGGCTGCGCGGCACGGCGGCTGCGGATCGTCGCCGCGACCATCACCGTCAGCGTCACGACGTACGGCAGGGCCGCGAACATCTCGTACGGGACGGCGGAGTTGACCCCGCCGCTGATCGTCTGGACCCGGAGCTGGAGCGCGTCGGTGAGCCCGAACAGGAACGCGCCCGCCAGCACCAGCGCCGGGTTCCAGCGCCCGAAGATGACCAGCGCGATCGCGATCCAGCCGCGTCCGGCCGTCACGGTGTCCTCGAAGAGGTTGAGCTGGCCGACGACCAGCACCGCGCCGCCCAGCCCGGCCATCCCGCCGCAGACGAGCAGCGCGGTCCACCGCACCCGGCGGACGTCGACCGAGACCGAGTCGGCGGCCTCGGGACGTTCGCCCACGGCCCGGATCGAGAGGCCGAGGCGGGTGCGGTGCAGCAGCACCCACGTCCCGAGCGCCAGGACGAGCGCCACGTAGAACAGGAGGTTCTGCTGGAAGAGGATCTCCCCCACCACCGGGATGGAGCCCAGGAGCGGGACGTGCAGATCCGGGATGCCGGGGATCGTCGGCTGGTCGGCGCCGCCGAAGAGCCGCTCGAAGACGAACGCGCAGATCCCCTGGGCGAACAGCACGATCGCGATGCCGTTGATGATCTGGTCGGTGCGCAGCGTCACGCTCAGGAAGGCCATCAGCGCGCCGAGCACGACCCCCGCGACCGGACCCGCGACCGCTCCGGCGACCGAGCTCTCCAGGTAGTACGCGGCGAGGAACGACGCCAGCGCGCCGGAGAGCATCATGCCCTCCAGCCCGAGGTTGAGCACCCCGGCGCGCTCGGCGACCGTCTCCCCCACCGCGGCCAGCGCCGTGGGCATCGCCAGCGCCAGGCCGGTCTTGAACAGCACGATCAGGGCTGCGGATCCGAAGACCGCTGACCAGTCCATCCCCATCACCGTCACTCTCGGCCGAACCGGTCGGCGATCAGCAGGAACACGACGAAGACCCCGGTGATGGCGGCGACGATCGCGTACGGGAGGCCCTCCGTGACGCTCATCCCCTGGCCTCCGGTCACCAGCGCCGCGAGCAGCAGCCCGGCGACCAGCACCCCGGGCGCCTGGAGCCGTCCGAGCAGCGCGACGACGATCGCGGTGAACCCGTACCCCTGCGAGAGGTCCGGGTCCAGGCGGTCCGAGACGCCCAGGACCTGTAGCGCGCCGGCCAGCCCGGCGAGCCCGCCGGAGATCAGCATCAGCCGGACGACCATCCGTCCGGACGGCACGCCCGCCGCCTGCGCCGCCTCCTCGTTGAGCCCGAGCATCCGCACCTGGAAGCCGAACGGGGTGCGGGCGCTCACGTACCAGATCAGCGGGACCAGCACGAGCACGGCCAGCGCGCCGGCGTGGACCTGGAGGCCGGGAAGGTCGGGAAGGACCGCCCCCGCGGGCACCTGCTCGCCTTTGAGCGCCGAGGTGGTGGACGGATCGCGCAGCGGCTTCCGGATCACATAGCTGAAGATCAGCGTCGCGACGTAGTTGAGCAGCAGCGAGGTGATGACCACGTTGACGCCCCAGCGCGCCCGCAGCACCCCGACCGCGTACGCCCAGGCCGCGCCGCCGGCGACCCCCGCCGCCAGCGACGCGCTGATCAGGACCGGTGCGGACCCGGCGGGCAGCATGATCGCGGTCGTGCCCGACGCGAGCGCGCCCATGAAGAGCTGCCCCTCCGCGCCGATGTTGTAGACCCGTCCGCGGAACGCCAGCGCCAGGCCCAGCCCGATCAACACCAGCGGAACCGCCACGGTGAGCACCTGGCCCACACCGTACGGGGAGCCGAAGGCACTGTCGAGCAGCGCGCGGTACCCGGAAACGGGGTCGCCGCCCGCGATCACCATCAGCGCCCCGCCCGCCACCAACGCGAGGACGACGGCGACCGGCGTGGACACGACGGGTCGGCCCATCACCCCGCCGAGCCGGTCGGGAAGCGCGGAGTCCCGCCCCAGCCGCGCGCCGACCATCACGCCCCGCCTTTCTGAAGCGCAACCCCATGGCCCCCGGGGAGCAGGCGGGGCGGGAGCCCCGAAGACCCTCGGTTCGCTGTGGTCATCAGGCCTCCTCGAAGTCGGGGCTCGGAGCGTCGTCGGCGGAGCGGGCGGCCTCGGCGGCGTCGGGGGCCTGCGGTGGGTGGTTGAGGGCGCCGCCCATGGCCAGGCCGATCTGCTCGCGGTCGAGGTCCTCCCGTGGCCAGGACGCGACCAGCCGGCCCCGGTAGAGGACGCAGCACCGGTCGGCGATGCTCATGACCTCGTCCAGGTCGGTGGAGATGAGCAGGACGGCGAGTCCGGCGGCGCGGGCCTCGGCCAGCCGCTCCCAGACGAACTCGATCGCGCCGACGTCCAGGCCCCGGGTGGGTTGCGCGGCGACGAGGCAGCGCAGTCCCGCGCTCAGCGCCCGGGCGAGCACCGTGCGCTGGGCGTTGCCGCCGGAGAGCGTCCCGGCGAGCTGCGCCGGGGACGACACCGCGATCGAGAAGCGCTCGACCTCGGCCGCCCCGTGTTCCTCGATCGCCTGCCGGGAGACCCGGAGCGGGGTCCCGAACGGCGCCCGGCCGATCCGGTCGAGGACGAGGTTCTCGGCGACCGAGAGGCCGCCGACGATGCCGCGCCGGTTGCGGTCCGACGGGACGAGCCCGAGCCCGTGACCGAGCCGCGCGCCGGGCGGCAGATCGGTCACGTCCCGTCCGTCGAGGAGGACCCGTCCGGCCGCCGGCGCCCGCAGGCCCGTCAGGACCTCCTCCAGCTCGGGCTGCCCGTTGCCCTCCACGCCGGCGATCGCCACGATCTCGCCCGCCGCGACGGTGAAGCTCACGTCATGAAGCGCGATCGGGCCCCTGTCCCCGTTCGCCCTGATCCCGTCGACGGTGAGCACCGTCTCCTTCCGGACGGACGGGCCCGTCCGCGGCGCGACCGTGCCCACGTCGCGGCCGACCATCAGGCGGGCGAGCTCCGGCTCGGACGTCGCGGCCGGATCCAGGACGCCGACCCGCGTGCCGCGCCTCAGCACGGTGATGCGGTCGGCCCAGCGCATGACGTCGCCGAGGTGATGGGTGATGAACACGACGGCCGCGCCCTCCCGCGCCATCGCGCGCAGCCGGGGGAACAGCCGCTCGCTCTCCACCGGGGCGAGCGTCGAGGTGGGCTCGTCGAGGATGAGGACGCGCGCCTCGTGGTAGAGCGCCCGCAGGATCTCCACCCGCTGCTGCTCCCCGACCGAGAGCTGCCAGACCTTGGCGTGCGGGTCGACGTCCAGCTCATACCGCCGGGCGAGCTCCGCCAGCCGGTCGGCCACCGCCGCCAGCCGCCGCCGGCCGAGGAACAGCCCGCCGGGCCTGCCGAGGACCATGTTCTCGGCGACCGTCAGCGTCGGGACGAGCATGAAGTGCTGGTGCACCATCCCGATGCCCTCGGCGGCCGCGTCGCGCGGCGCGGCGAACCGCACCGCCCGCCCGCCGATCTCGATCGTCCCGGCGTCGGGCCTGGTCATCCCGTACAGGACGTTCATCAGCGTGGTCTTGCCCGCGCCGTTCTCGCCGAGCAGCGCGTGCACCTCACCGGGCCGCAGTTCCAGGTCCACCCCGTCGAGCGCGCGCACGTCCCCGTACCGCTTGACGATGCCGCGCATGACCAGCGGCTTGCCTGCCGGTGGTGTACGCATCGGTTGCTCCCTCCCTCCAGCGACGACTGCTCGGGCTCCATGGGAAACCCGCGGGCTCCACGGCGGTGTGCCGGGTTCATCAGGGGTTTCCAGCGCGAGCACCCGGTCTTCGGACGTCCAGCCGGGACGCCACCTCGGCGTGGAAGCGCGCCATGGTCTCCCGCACCTCCCCGCCCGGCGGGACGAACGGCACGATCACCACCTGGGCGATCTGCGGGAATCCGGCGAGCAGACGGGCCAGCGCCGCCCGGCAGTGCTCCGGGGTGCCGGCGAGCCCGAAACGCTGCAGGACGTCCTCCGGGAGCAGCTTCCCGGCGGCGGTGACGGCGGCGCGCTCCAAGCTCCACCCGTGCGCCTCCATCGCGGCGGCGAACCGTCCCGGCAGCTCGACGCCGAGCTCGCCGAGGATCGGGCGGCTGGTGGCGAGCGAGGTCGCCACCATCGGCCGGATCGCGTCCAGCGCCGCGCCCGGATCGTCGGCGACGCAGCAGTAGAACCAGGCCACCAGCCGCACCTCGCCGAGCGCCCGCCCGGCCCGCTCCGCGCCGCGGGCGATCCGTCCGGTGGCATACGACCAGCCCTCCGGGGTGGCGAGGTTGCCGACGATGACCCCGTCCGCGACCTCCCCCGCCACCTCAAGGACGCGCGGGCCGCGGGCCCCGACATAGATCGGAACGTCCGCGCGGACGGGCGCGAAGTCGAGCCGTGCCCCGTCCGTGCGGACCACGCGCCCGTCGAGCGTCACCTCCTCGCCGGCGAGGAGGGCCCGGGTCACGGCGACGGCCTCGCGGAGCGCGGCGGCGGGCGCGTCCCGCCGGACGCCCAGCGGGCGGTGCCCGGTCCCGCCGGTCCCGAGGCCGAGCACCGCCCGGCCGCCGGACAGCTCGTCGAGCGTGGCCACGGCCGAGGCCAGCAGCGCCGGATGGCGGGTGTACGGGTTGGTCACGCCGGGCCCGAGCGCGACCCGGGAGGTCGCGCCGGCGATCGCGGCCAGCAGCGCGATCGGGTCCCGCTGCAGCCGGTCGTCGTTGACCCACACGTTGTCGTACCCGAGCGCTTCGGCCTCGCGGGCCAGCGCGATCGTCTCCCGCACCGGCAGATCACCGGGCAGCGCCACCCCCAACGCGGGCTGGTCGGTCATACGAGGTCCAAGCGGAGGTTGAGGTGACCGTCCACCCAGAGGTGCTGGCCCGGGTGGACGAGCACCGTCGTGTCGACCGCCTCGATGATGGCGGGCCCGGCGAGGCGGTTGCCCGGACGCAGCTTCGCCGCCTCGTAGGTCGGGACCGTCTCGGACGTGCCAGGCCCCAAGTGCACCAACCGTTCTCCCGAGCGCGCCGCCGAGGCGTCTTTGCCCTCGTCCGGCAGCGGCGCGGGCTCGGGGATGCCGAGACCTGCGACCGCCTCGACCGAGAAGGTCATGGCCTCCACACCGGCCTTCCGGTAGGCGGTGCCGGGGCCGTACGTGTCCTCGTAGGAAGTGGTGAAGCGTTCGATGACCCGTTCGCCGCCGTCCGCCGCGGCGAGGTCGGCGTCCTCGACCGGGACCCGGACCGTGTGCACCTGCCCGCGGAACTGCAGGTCGACGAAGCGCCGCAGGGTGAGGTCGTGCACCGGCAGGTTCGCCGCGGCGAAGTCCTCGCGCAGCCCGGCGGCCAGGCCGTCGAACGTCGTCCGCCATCGGGCCAGGTCGAACGGCGCCCGCGCCGGGTCGGACACCTGGGCGATGCGCTTGGCGTCGCTCAGCCCGATGCCCATGGCGGAGAAGACGGCCGCCTCGCGCGGCACGACGACGTGGCGGCAGCCCAGCGTGGCGGCGTACGCACCGGCGTGCAGCCCGCCCGCGCCGCCGTACGCGAGCACCGTGAGCCGCGCCGGATCGAGGCCGCGCTCCACCGTCACCCGGCGGATGAGGTCGGCCATCTGCGCGTCCACGATGCCGATGACCCGGGCCGCCGCCTCCTCCGGCGTCAGCCCGAGCGGCTCGGCGACATGCTCCCGGACGGCCTCGCGGGCCGCGTCCGCGTCGAGCCGTATCCGGCCGCCGAGGAAGTTGGCGGGGTCGATGCGGCCGAGGACGACGTTGGCGTCGGTGACGGTCGGCTCTGTGCCGCCCGCGCCGTAGCAGACGGGCCCCGGCGAGGCGCCGGCGCTCCGAGGTCCGACCTTGAGGACGCCGGTCCCCTTCTCCACCCAGGCGATGCTGCCGCCGCCCGCGCCGATCGACGCGACGTCGATGATCGGCAGCGCGACGGGATGCTGGGCGAAGATCGGCGCCTCCGCGTACGCGGGCTCGCCGTCCACCACCATCCCGATGTCGAAGCTCGTACCTCCGACGTCCGTCGCGATCACCCGGTCGAAGCCGAGCCGCGCGGCGAGGTTCCGCGCGCCGAGCATCCCGCCGGCCGGGCCGGACGACAGCAGCGCCACGCCCCGCTCGCGGGCCTCCTCGATCGACGAGACGCCGCCCGAGGAGTGCATCACAGTGATCGCGCCCCGGTGCCCCTTGTCCCGCAGCCGCTCGGCCATGATGTCGAGATAGCGATGCACGCCGGGGGTCAGGTAGGCGTTGAGCACGGTCGTCGACGTCCGCTCGTACTCCCGGATCACCGGCGCGAGGTCGCTGGACGCGGTGACGAACCAGCCGTCCTCGCCGTCGCCGAGCCATTCGCGCAGCTTCCGCTCGTGCTCGGGGTTGAGGAACGACCACAGCAGGCTGACGGCGATCGACTCGACGCCGGCGTCCCGTAGCCGCTTGCGCAGCCCGTCCGGGCCTTCCAGCCGGTCGAGCTTCAGCGGCGCCACGATCTGGCCGGCGCGGTCCACCCGCTCGTCGATGCCGTGGACGCTCGTCCGCGGCACCAGCGGCTCGGCCTTGGACAGCCCGGCGACGTTGATGATCTCGGCCTCGGAGAGCCCGGCCACCTTCTGGACGGTCCGCCCGATGAGCATCACGTCCTCATGGCCGCGGGTGGTGAGCAGTGCGGTGCGCGGGCCGGTCCTGGTGATCAGGATGTTGGTGGCGACGGTGGTGCCGTGCGCGAACAGGGTGGTGTCGGCCAGCAGCGTCCCCAGCGGCATGCCGAGTTGCCGGGCGGCCTGGGCGACGGCGTCCAGGACGCCCTGCTCGAACTGCGGCGGCGTCGACGGCGCCTTCGCGCGGGTGGCGGTGCCGTTCCCGTCCAGCACGACGCAGTCGGTGAACGTGCCGCCGCTGTCGACGGCGATGACGTAGCTCATGTGCGGTTCTCCCCCTGCCGCGCGTCGTCCAGGGCCAGGCGGGCGTCGTCCAGGACCGGATCGCCGGGACGGGCGATCTCGATCTCCAGAAGCGCCAGGCAGCCAGGGCAGTAGAACTCGCGCAGCTCGAATCGGGCGCCGTTGATCTTGTGCGGGTTGACCTCCGGGCCGATCCGCTGCACCGGAAAGCGCGCCTGCGCGGCGAGCTCCTTGTACGGACGCTCGGCGGCGCCGAGCACATGCCCGCACCGGCACCGATACACCGCCCCCTCGCCAGACGAACCGGAGTGACCACGAAACAACAGCTCACTCAACCGCTCCCCGGCAACGGCATCCCCGCTCCCTCCGGAGTCACCCGGCAGCCCCCCACCGGCAGAACGCGGCGGGACGGCGGCCTCGGCGGGGTTGGGCAGGCCGGCGGCGGTGGCGCGTTCGTGGCGGAGGTCGGCGCGGCGGCGGGCGGTGGCGGCGAGGTCCACCTCGAGAGTGCCAGGGGCCAGGACGACGCCCCAGACGCGCTCCGCCCACTCGCGGCTGACGAGGAAGGCGCCGACGTCCCGGGCGACGAGCGCGGGGTCGCGCTCCAGCGGGTCTCCGTAACCGCCGCCGCCCATGGACACGACCCGGTACACGTCATCGGACCGCATCGACGTGGCGGCGAACGCGCCGAAGACCTCCAGCGTGCCGTCGAGGTCGTCGAGTTCCTGCGGAACCTCACCCCGCGCGAGGCGTGCTCGGACGTCCGACCCGCGCACGATGGCGAACTGGTTCGTCGTGGACGGGTAGCCGCCGCACAGACCAGGCGATTCGGGCTGCTCCACCCCGAACGTGTGAAGGATCTTGGTCGGGATCTCCTCGACCCCGTGGACGATGTACATCATGCTGGGCCCGGCGCCGCCCCGGTACTTGCCCGGCCCGCCGGAGTCGCGGGTCTGCCGCCGGTAGAGGTACAGGATGGGGTAGCGCAGCTCGTAGCTCTCGACGTTGGCGATGGTCGCGCGCAGCGAGCTGGTGTGCCCGCCCGTGTCGATGCCGTCGCGGGTGGCGAGCGCGCCCCCGCCGCCGGCCATGCCGTCCAGCAGCGGACCGCCGAAGCGCTCGCCGTCGGCCTCGTACCCGAACAGCTCCTCCAGCGCCTTGACGCCCTGCCACCCCGCCATCGCGCGGTGCCGGTGCAGGTCGCTGGCGGCGAGCATCTTGCCGCAGGTGATGCTGGCCAGGTTGCGGACCTCCCAGATGGAGGTCGTGGTGGACTTGGAGACGCCGGCGGGACGGGCCGCGTCCACGACCGAGCCCTCGCGGGACTCGATGGTCAGCGCCCGCCGTACGCCCGCCGGTGACCACGGGATGTCCCAGCACAGGTAGACCAGGACCGCGGCGAGGACCCCGCCGTGCAGCGCGGGCCGCGCGCAGTTGATGACGGCGGGCGCCTGGTCGGCCGTCTCGGTGAAGTCGAAGGCGAGGTGCTCGCCCTCTTTGCGCATCGTGACGTGGCAGTCGTAGATGTCGTCGCCGAACTCGATATACGCGCGGTGCCGCCACGTGCCGTCCGGCAGCTCGGCGAGCCGTGCCCGCAGCCGCCATTCGGTGTAGTCGATGACGTCTTCCATCGCGGCGAGCACCGTCTCGGCGCCGAACTCGCGCAGCGTCTCCACCAGGCGGGTGCGGATGACCTGCACCGCCGCGACCTTCGCCCGCAGGTCGAGGCCGAGCAGCTCGGGCAGCCGCGAGTTGTTGAGATAGGTGTTCTCGACGTCCCGCCGGAACCTGCCGCCCTCGTACACCTTGATCGGCCCGATCAGCGGCTGCTCCCCGTAGATGTCGGCGGCGTCCGGCTGGACCTGGCCTGCGGTCGGACCTCCGACGTCGATGGCGTGCAGCGACGCGCCCGCCCACGCCACCAGGTCGCCTTCGTAGAAGATCGGCGCGACGACCTGGACGCAGTTCTGGTGGCAGACCGAGACGTACGGGTCGTTGCATAGGAACACGTCGCCGTCCGCGAAGCCCGGATTGTCGGCGTACGACTCCAGCAGGTGCTTGACGTGCGCCGACAGGGTCGTCGCCTGCGCGCAGATGAAATTGTCGATGTAGACCAGGTCGCCGTTCGCCGTCATCAGCCCGGTGTTCATGTCGAACACCTCCGTGGCCACCGGCGAGCCCGACAGCCTGCTGATCGTCAGCGCGCCCTCGTCGTTGATGTACCAGAGGCGGTGCCTGACGATCTCGAACACCGACGGGTCGAGCCGCAGCCGCCGTCCGGCCTGAGCTCCGACCGTCATGCCGACGCCTCCACGGCCTCCGGCGACATGACCACGGAGGGCAGCTCGCCGAGCGTGACGACGGCGCCGAAGTAGGTCTCCACCTTGGCGAGCGTGTCCTCGTGGAACCGCTTGCGGGGCCCGGCCACGCACTCGCGGACGACGATCACGTCGAGGTCGCGGTAGTACCCGTCGCGGATCGTGGTCTCGACGCAGAAGTCGGTGTTGCAGCCGGAGATGATGATCTGCTCGATGCCCAGCATCCGCAGCTTTGTGTCGAGCGTCGTCTCGAAGAACACCGACGCGCGGTGCTTCTCGACGATGATGTCCTCGGGACGGAGGACGGCGGTCACCTCGTCCACGAAGTCGACCTCCCAGGTGCCGCGCAGGCACGGCGCCCACTTCTGCTTGTCGATGTGGGACGGAATGCTGCGGCGTTGCCGGGTCACGTCCTCCGGGTAATGGATCTGCTGCGACCACAGGATCGGCATCCCGTAACCCCGGCACATCTCCACCAGTTCGAGGATCCAGGGCAGGGCCGCCCGCTGGTTGGCGGTGCCGATCCCCGCCTTCTCCATCCGGCTCTCGGGGTCGCAGAACCCCTTCTGCATGTCGATGACCAACAGTGCGGTGCGGGACGGATCGATGTACGGCTTGGTCGCCGGAACGTCGGTCATGCGCTTCCAATCTCGTTTCGTCGCCTGCAGTGCAGGCCGTTTTCGCGTATTTCGCGTGTGGGACACGGTCATGCAAGGCTGGCATTGTCATACGCGGCGGAATTGCCAATACGCGGCAGGTTTTGGTTATGCGCGGCGAACTCGGTTATGCGCGGCGGATTGCCCATGTGCGCGCGCCAAGCTCAGCCATGCGGAACGATCGTGTGGTCGTGCGGAACGGACTCGGCTAGGCGCGCTAGCTCGGCCATGCGCGCGGGACGTTCGATCGTGCGGGGCGGACGTGTTTGTTCGGGGCGGACTCGGTCATGCGCGAGGGGCGGACGGGAGGGGATGGCCGTCACGGGCGCGGCACGCTCGGGCGGCGATGATGTCGATGACCAGGCGTGCGGCGACACGTGCGGTGTTGCCGGAGGCGTCGAGCATCGGCGCCACCTCGACGCAGTCCGCGGCGCAGATCGGCCCGGCGGCCACGATCTCCAGGGCCCGGACGATCTCCCGTCCGGTCAGTCCTCCTATCTCTGGTCCACAGGTGCCCGAGACGTACGCGCCGTCGAGGACGTCGATGTCGATGGAGAGGTAGACGCCCGCGGTGCCGTCGGACGCGGCGGCCAGGGCACGGCGGGCCACCTCGTCGATCCCCAGCCGGTCCACGTCGCGGACGGTGAAGACCCGCACGCCGTACTCCTCGGCGATGTCCTTCTCGTACTTCGGGTTGGCCGCCCCGTGGATGCCGACCAGGACGACGTTGCTCCCGTCGACGTTCGGCAGGTCGAGCACCCGGTGCACGGGTGAGCAGTGCGAAAGCGGCTCCCCGTCGATGTCCGGCGCGGTGTCGAGGTGGGTGTCGAACATGATGAAACCCATCGGCCCATCTAGGTGCCGCGCGAGGGCCCGGGCTCCGGGGATGGTGGTCATGTTGTCGCCGCCCAGCAGTACCGGGAAGCAGCCGGCGGCGTAGAGCTCGTCCAGCGCCCGCTCCGCCCGCTCGACCGTGACGGCGGCGCGGCCGGGAGCGCCGTCCACGTCACCGCAGTCGACGATCTTGAGATGGTCGGAGACGGTGACGTCGTAGTCGAAGTGGTAGCCGGCGCCGAACGAGAAGTGCGACGAGGCGTCGCGGATCGCGCGCGGGCCGTGGCTCGCACCCGGACGCGTGACGGTCGTGCTGTCGTACGGAAGCCCGAGGACCGCCACGTTCGCGCCAACTGATCGGAGCTCGGATCTCTCCGGAGCCACGTGGGGGGACTGGAGAAACGTCGCGATGCCTGCGTGCAGGATTGCCACTGATTTCAGCCCTTCTCGGGGTTTGAGGTAAGAGGTCGGACCTCTGTGCACTCATTCTTAGCCGCCCGGTCCGCGGCCGTCAATACCCTCACCGGCGCCGTTCGGCCGCCGTGTCCCCGAAACCGGGCCGCGGCTCGTCTTCTGGCGCGAGCGGAGAGCAATGGAAATGCCAGATCTTCCAGACGCGCCCGCCCTCGCCGTCGTCGCGCCGCAGGACGCACGTCTCGCGGAAACGCACGCGTACCGTCCGTCCATCGCCGTCGTACAGCGGAACGACCGCGTCCAGCGTGGCCGACCCCGATCCGTCCCCGGTGACCTCGAACGGCAGCGCGCCCTCCGACGTCACGTACGCCATGTCCCCGTCGACGACGACCCTGATGTCCCAGAGCCGGGGCGGCTCGGTGGGCACAAGCCGCCCCTTGTAGTACTGGAAGAGCGCGATCTTCTCGTTGAGCCCGTAATAGGGATGGCCGTTGAGATTCCACATGAGGTAGCCGGGGGCGAAGCACTCGCGCATCCGCTCGACGTCCAGTCCCTGGTTCGCCTCCCACCACTGCCCGTGAACCCGCCGCACTTCCCGCACATCCGCCACCGGCCCGAAATCGCTCCCGCCAAGCCCCAGCTCAGGCCCCGCCACATCGCGCCGAACACTCACCGGAGCCCGCCCGCGATCACCCGCCAGGGACTCCCGCCTGTGCCATGGCACCTCACGCCCGCCCTCCTCCGGCCCTCCAGGTTCGTTGGCGACAAGCCCCTGCTCAGGCTCCGACACCTTGCGTGGACGGTCCTTCGCGGGCAGCCCGTGATCGTCCGTGTTCCGATCCCGCTCAACCGACATCTAGCTCTCCTTCACACTTCGACTCGTACATCTGCTCGACGTCCAGCCTCTGGTCCGCCTTCCTCCACAGGGCGCGAACCCGCCGCGCGACACGCACGTCCGCCAGCGGCCACCATCACCCGCGCGGCACCCCTGACCAGCCCCGACACCGTGCGCTCCCGGCCGGTAGCCGGGTAGGAGAGTGCCCGCGTCGAGGACGACGGTGCGACCACTCACCGCCAGTGAGTCGATCCCGGTCAATCGACATCTCGCTCCTTTGCTCACTCGGCTTGCTCAGCGCCGGCCCACGGAGGCCATGGCGCGTCCGCCTCGGCGGTGGCGTGTCTCAGCACGGATTCGGTCGTCGGGACGGGATCGCTTGTGGCGCGATCATTGATCGGCTCGTACAGCCCGGGAGATCCTCGGGGGGCGGCGTCCGGTGGTCGGAGGTTGGCGTGCGGGAAGGGTCGTCTGAGGCGGTCAGTCCCTGCTGCGGTCACGTATCAGCTGGTCGTGGCCTTGCGGAGCTCGGTCAGGACGACAGGATCGATGCGGTCGGCGCCACGGACGCGCTCCTCAAGGTTCTCCACACCAGCCCACGCGAATAGATCTGCCGCCAGGTCGCCCTCGTCATGCCCGAGCGTCCCCAGGCGATCGCGCAGCTCGGCGCGCAGCGGATCATCCACGGTGAGCCAGCGGTCCTCCGGCGTATGGCCGAAGTAGAGCTCGTGCAGCCCGCGCAACCTGCGCAGCTCGACCAGCGGCTGCGGGTGGTCGTCGACGCGAAGGTCCATCACGACGCTCGCGCCGCCGTATCCGCCGCCCTCGCGCACCACCCGCAGGACTGCGGACTGCTGGCCGCGGCGATCGCCGCCCGCCGCCTGACCTGCCTCCATCGCGGCGAGCAGCCGGTCGCCCAGCGGCTGCCCCGCTCGCGACTCGTGCTCGGACGCCAGGTCGTCGAGCGTGGCGGCGGACACGAGCATGTTGCCCTGGGCCGCGTAGCCGTCGCCGACCCGGCCGCCCGCCCAGTCCATGCAGCCCGAACCGGTGTACGTTGCGGAGCCGCCCGCGGCGTCCACTATCCCGAGTTGGCGCAGCTCACGCCCGTCGTCGCCGGCCAGCAGTCGGTCGAGTGCCTCGGTGGCGGACGCGCCGCCCGCCAGCAGCCGCAAGCCCTCCTCTCCATGCGCGGCATGGATGAACGACTGGGTTGCGACGGCGCCGACCTCGGCCTCGGCCCACGCGCTGAGGGCGCCGATGGCCAGGAACCGGGAGGCGATCGCGACCCCCCACTCCCGCCGGACGGGGTCGCAGGCAACGATCGAGAACGTGGCGGACCTCATGGCGGCTCCCTGGTTCGACCTCCGACGTCAGGTCATCAAAGACTGGTATTCGTCCGAATGTCAACGGGGCGCGGTATCATGAGGATGGAGGTCCAACCCTTTTCGGCTGGACGGCGCTCACGCTGCCGGAACCGTGCGTCCACCGCACGGAGCGCGGGCGGTAACAACAGAACGCCGGCGACGAAGACCGGTGTGAGACACGGATTGGGGCACGACAGGTGACGCCGATGTCGCAGGGTGAGCCCAGGCTTGAGCCGCTGCGCTCTGAACCGATCAAGGAACGTGTGATCCGCGAGCTGTCCCGGCAGATCGAAGAGGGCACGTTCCAGCCCGGCGAGCAGCTGCCGAACGAGCGCAGCATGAGCGAGCAGCTCAAGGTCAGCCGGGGCACGGTCCGGGAGGCACTGCAGTTCTTGCAGACCCTGGGACTGGTGGAGATCCGGCACGGCGTCGGAACCTTCGTCCGCTCCTCGGGCGACTCGCGGCCGTTGCGGACCGAGTGGCGCCAGTGGACCGCCCGGCACGCCGATCAAGTCCACGACATGCTCGAGGTGCGCAAGGGCCTGGAGTCCTTCGCCGCCGAACTCGCCGCCAAGCGCGCCACCGAGACGGACCTCGCGGCCCTCGACAAGGCGTTCGCCCACATGGAGGCCGCGTTCCAAGACCGCGACCTGATCGCGATGGTGCAGGCCGACGTCGCGTTCCACCGCGCGTTGATCGCCGGCGCGCACAACGAGGCGCTGCTCGAGCTCGCGAACACCATGGGCGAGCAGCTTCTGCCGGAGCGCGGCGCCACATGGGACCTGCCCGAACGGCCCGAGAAGTCCATCGCCGAACATCGCGCCATCCGCGACGCGATCCGCTCCCGGCGCGGCGAACTCGCGCGCTGGCACGTCATCGCCCACCTGGAGAGCGTCGAGCAGGACATCGCCGGCTCCATAGCCCCCGACAACCGCTCGACTTCCTCCCGTCTCTTATCCACAGC
>NZ_SMKT01000050.1 GCF_004348735.1 Actinomadura sp. KC06 | reverse complement strand
CCACCCACCCCCGCACAACACCGGCCGACGCCACCACCCCACCTGACCGACAACACCAACACCGCCCACACCCAAGACCGCAGGACGGCACAGCCGGAAGACCACACGGGCCGCCACCCCGCACACCGTTAGCGCCACAAGACCACGTCCGACGATGGACGGTGGCGAAGCCACAGGACGAGACTGGTCAGCAGCACGCCGGAGCGACCGGCAGCCGCACTGGCCATGGCCTGACCCCGCCGCGGCGTGCTCGCCCTACGCCTGGGCTTCGGCGCGCAGCAGTTCCGCGCGCTTGCTCCTGTGGAAGATGAACGGGGTCAGCGGCAGCAGGCAGGCGAGCACCGCCAGCAGCGAGGGCTTGACGCCCCACGCGAGCCTGCGACGCGCCGCGATGAACACCACCGCCCACGCGATGACCAGCGCACCGTGCAGCATGCCGAGCGGCTGCACCAGGTCGATGTCGGAGACGCGGCTCAGCAGCGACCCGAAGATCAGAAGGACGACGAACGACCATCCCTCAGCGAGCGTGACCACCCGGAACCAGAAGACCGAGTTGCGCTCACCGAGGTCGCTCAAACTGCTGCTCTTCGCCGGCATGGTGTCCTCCGCGTCGCCCGCACGTCACTACGGCAGGTAGTACTACCCGTCGTAGTGGGCCCTGTCAAACCCCCGAAGATTTCTCCGCCCCGCATGTCGAGAAGCGCCCGTCCGCTCCGACCGACCAGCGAGACGTCTCGACAGAACAGAGAGAACTTCGGATATGCGAATCAACCGCACGTGGCTGGGAGCGGCCCTGCTCATGCTCCCGACCTTCCTCGTCGCCATGGACCTGACGGCCCTGCTCCTCGCCCTGCCGCAGCTGGCCGCCGACCTTGGCGCGACGAGCGTCCAGCAGCTGTGGATCAGCGACGGCTACGGGTTCCTGGTGGCCGGGATGGTCATCACGATGGGCACGCTCGGCGACCGGATCGGCCGCCGCCGCCTGCTGCTCACGGGCGCGGCGGCGTTCGCGGCGCTGTCGGTCGTGGCCGCGTTCGCGACGGGCCCGCTGATGTTGATCGTCGTCCGGGCGCTGCTAGGCGTGGCCGGAGCGACTCTGGCGCCGTCCACCCTCGCCTTGCTGACCACCATGTTCCGGGACGAGCACCAGCGCGGGAAGGCGATCGCGGTATGGGCCACCTGCCAGTTCACCGGCGGCGCGCTCGGCCCCGTCCTCGCCGGGTTGCTGCTCCAGCACTTCTGGTGGGGATCGGTGTTCCTCGCCGCCGTCCCCGCAATGACGCTTCTCGTACTGGCCGGGCCCGTCCTGCTGCCGGAGTCCCGCAGCGACCAGGCAGGACGGCTAGACCCCGCCAGCGTCGGCCTATCGCTCGCGTCAGTCCTCCTGATCGTGTACGGCATCAAGCAGCTGACCGTAGAGAACATCCGCGCCCTGCCCGCCGTGGCCCTCGTCGCCGGGACGGCCATCGGCTGGCTGTTCGTCCGGCGCCAACTACGCCTGGACACTCCACTCCTGGACCTACGGCTCCTCCGCAACCGCCCCTTCACGGCCGTGCTCGTCGCGCTGGTCTTCGCGGGCATCGCGATGGCCGGTACGGGCCTGCTGGTGACGCAGTACCTCCAGGGCGTTCTGGGCTACTCGCCGTTCGCATCAGCGATCCTGTTCGCCCCCATGGGCCTGGGAGTAGCGGCGGGCACCCTGACCGCCCCCCTGCTCGCCCGCCGGATGAAGCCGACAACGGCAATCGCCGCCGGGCTGGCGGCATCAGCGATCGGCAGCCTCCTGCTGGTCGCGGTAGCCGACGGCCGCGCCCTCCCCCTCGCAATCACCGGCATCACCGTCCTGGCGCTGGGCACCGGCCCACTGTTCGCGCTGGGTACCGGCCTGATCATCGGGTCCGCCCCGCCGGAGCGCACCGGGTCGGCCGCGTCGATGTCGGAGACCGGCAACTACATCGGCGGATCGCTCGGCCTCGCCCTGCTCGGCACGGTGGCCGCCGTGGTCTACCGCGAGCGGATGAACGACACATCCGACTCCCTGGCCGGAGCCGCCGCCACCGCTGAGAACCTGCCCGCCGCCGAAGGCGCGGAGCTGCTGCACACCGCACGGGACGCGTTCACCGTCAGCCTGCACGTCACGGGCACCGTCTCCGCGGTCATCTTCGCCGGACTGGCCATCCTCGTCCTGACCATGCGCCCAACGACCCCGACCACCCCGGCCCCACTCCCCAACTACGAGACGACCGGTTCCTGAAGTCACACCAGGCACTGATGCCGGATCACGCTGGGGACCGATGTAGGCCGGTCGTCGGAGCGAAATGCTCATGGAGGTCCCACCCGCTATCGCTGAAGGAACCTCATGTCAGTTCATGCAGCCCCGATGCGCCGCCCCGCGGGAGTTCCCGGTCGCGCCCTTGCGGTACTCACCGCGCTCGCGGTGGCGCTGGCCGCCGCCTTCGTCGTCGCCCCTCGTTTCATGGCGGGCATCGGGCCGGGCAGCGGCTTCGCCGGTGAGCGCGACCTCGCCGAAGCTCTCCGGACGTCGTTCACCGGATACTGGAGTTCCGGCGACCGGGAGCTGTCCCCGGGCCTGGAAGGGGTTGTCGACTACTGGTTCCGCTATCACCTGGCCAAAGCGGCGATCGCCGCGCTCTTGCTGGTCGTGCTCGTCGCGCTCGGCGTTCGTGTCTGGAAGGCATTCGTAAAGGCCGAGGGCCGGGGAACGGGAAGGAGCGTCGCGCTGGCCTCGACCGGCGTCGTCCTCACGATGCTCGCACTGTTCTCACTGGTGGCGGTGATGGCCAACCTCCAGGGCATGGTCGCTCCCTACGCCTCACTACTGCCGATGTTGACGGCGGATGCGAGCGACGCCCAACTCACCGGCACGCTCGATCAGATCCGGCGGCAACTGGCCGACTCCCCAGGCGCGGACGGTCACACCACACCCGCCCTGCAATTGATGATCGACGACTTCGCCCGCTACCACGTCGCCATGGCCGTGATAGCCGCGATCGTCGCTGCCGCCCTCATCGCCCTAAGCGCGACGTTGTGGAGGCGGTTCGCGCGGACGGAGCGGTCGAGCAGGCGAGCCAGGCGAGTCCTGGGATCGTTCGGCGTCCTCTCAGCCCTGCTCGCCCTGACCGGAATCGTCGTCGCCGTAGCGAACACCACTACCGCAGCCGACCCCTCACCGGCCCTCCTGGCCTTCTTCCAAGACAGCTGGTGAACCCGCCCTTCAAGGGGTCTCCGTCCGAACTAACGACGGATCAGGTCGCGAAGGGTCGCACACAGGACCGGACGCGCGACGACAAGGACGGGGCCGTCCGGGTCCTTCGAGTCCCGAACGGCCACCTTGCTGCCCATGCTGGCCACCTCGACGCACTGACCGCCGGAGCTGCCGCTGCGGCTCGACTTACGCCAGGTCACGTCCTTCATCGCTCGTCCACCGACCTCATCGCCTCACGCAGCACCCTCCGGGACACAACGAAAATCGGCCAGTGGGGATCCTTCGAGTCCCGAATTGCGATCGAGGCTTCAAGCCTGGCGAGCTCAACACACTGGTCACCGGCGCTGCTGCTGCGGCTCGACTTGCGCCAGGTCAGCGCATGCATGGGCATCTTCACTCGTCCACAGCTCGGATGGCGACACGCAGCGCTTCGCGGGACACGACAAGGACTGGTCCGTGGGGGTCCTTCGAGTCTCGGACAGCCACCTTGTTGGCCACGCCAGCCAACTCGACACACATGTCACCGTCGCTGCTGCTGTAGCTTGACTTGCGCCAATTAATCTCCCGCATCATGTCTTCCACCTCTCGTCGATCGTGCGATTAATCAGATCGATGCTCAGATTGTTGGGGAGCGCCTGCGTCCGGATCGTGTCGAACTTGTCCTTGATGGTCGAGATGTCTTCCCGGGCCTCCATCATGATGCCACGTGCAGCAGTCGGGACGTAAGCGATCTCCTCGCCCCCGGTAAGGGTGGCGAGAGCGAACGCTCCCTGATTGGCGGGGTGGACGGCGCCATTAGGAACGACCTGAACGCTCAGGCGGGGTCCGACCGCATCCACCAAGCGTTTGAGCTGAGCGCGCATCACTTCCGGACCGCCAACGTTGTTCCAGAGAACAGTTTCGGGCAGCACGTAGACGAGGCGCGGCGGTACGGGGTTTGTCCGGGCCAGGATGGTTTGCCTGGCCAACCGGGCCTCGATGGCCTCACGGTCGCCGAACAGGAGTGTGCTTGCGTAGTCCTCGGTCTGGAGCAGGCCGTGGATGACGATGGGCTCGTAGACCTTGAGGGTTCCGGACTCCTCCTCGATGGTGGGCCATTTGCGGAACCACTCGGGGAAGCCGTCCTTCTTGTTGCCGAAGAGGCCGTCGTGGAGGTGGGACAGGGCCTGCTTGGTGTCGAGGACGGTGTCGCAGTGTTCGGCGAAGGAACGCTCGCAGTGCGATTCCGCGCGTTCGACCGCGCCGATGAACGATGGGCTATAGGGGATCTTAGCTGCGAGCTGCTTGATGCTGTAATTCGCGAGCACGCGGTATCTGCGGACTTCTGATCCGAACAGGTCGAGGGCGCTGTTCGACGGAGTGAGGCGCTTTGGGGGCTGCGGCATTTCGTCCTCCCGATGACCAGTCATGACCCATGACGACCAGTGGGTGCCGGGCCATGCTCCGAGGTTGCTTCATGACATGGCGTACACATTCATAAGCATGACACTTTGCGCGATGCTCGGCCAGGGGATGACGGAAATGGAGGTCGCGATGTTCGAGGCGATCGTTTTGACAGTTCCCCCCGAATCGGTCAAAGCGGAATGTCTTTTCGCCATCTCCACCGCAAATCGGACAGGAAGGATGGCGTGTGACGATGTATGAATTCACAAAAGAGGTGGTTCAGGAGCGAGATGGGAGTGAGTGCGTCCTCGAACGTACGAATGAGGCGGTGGCCGAGGCGCGGCGGTTTCTCGCGGGGCGGTTCGCCGGGTGGGGCATCGCGGACGACTTCGACGGGCGGCTCATCGTCTCCGAGCTCGTCACGAACGCGCTGGTGCACGGGGACGGGCCGATCGTCCTCCGGGTGGTCCAGGACGAGCGCGACGGCCTGCCGGTGATCGAGGTCCGGGACGACGGCGACGGGCGGCCCGTCATCCGGGCGGAGAACCACACCGCCATCGGCGGGCGCGGGCTGCTGATGGTGGCCGGGCTCGCGCACAGCTGGGGGACCCGGTCGCTGCCGGAAGGAGGGAAGGTCGCGTGGGCGAAGTGCGGGATCTAGCCGTCCGGGCCGAGCGGCGGCTCCTGCGCCTGCGGACGCGTTGGGGACGCGAGACGGCGGTGCGTTACCTGGACGATCTCGCCGCCGAACTCGCGCCGGAGGGCTGGCGGTTCATGAAGTTCTACCGGCGCGAGGAGTTCGCCGTCCCCGTGCCGCTGCTGTGGATTCACGCGCGCGCGACCAAGGACGTCGGCATGGTGGTCAGCGTCCTCGCCACCTCCGGCGGCACGTGGGGCTACCACGAGGCGCAGTTCGGGCGGCACGGCTATCTGTGCCTCTGCGGCGACGCCGAAGCGGCCGCCGCGCAGGTCGGCCGCCTGCTCAAGCACCGGCTCTTCCCGTCGACCTGGTGACGATCGTGGCGGCTATGAGGAGGGCGAGGAGGGCGGCTAGGACGATCAGGCTTGCGGCCACGCCTATGGCGGGGGCGGCGAAGGTGGTGAGCAGGGCCAGGGCGGCGGTGATGGCGATGAGTTCGGGGCGGACGGCCGTGCGCCGCATCGGGGCGTGGAGGGCCCACAGCATGACGAGCACCACGGCGATGGGGACGGCGACGGCCGCGATCACGGTCTTCTCGTCCGCCTTGATGTGGTCGCCCGCCCACACGACCGCGACCTCCAGCCCGGCGCCCACGGCGGCCAGCGCGGCGAAGATCACGTAGTGGCCGTAGCCCCAGATGAAGGACCATTCGCGGCGCGCGGCCAGCCCCTCGCCGGCGGGCTCGGAGAAGTAGATCCACCAGAGGGTGAAGAGGATGGCCAGGCCCGCGAGCGCGATGATGACGAGTTCGCTGCTGAGGCCGTGCTCGACGGCGTCCTGGACGGCGTTGGTCGAGGCGAGGACGCTCTCCCCCAGCAGGATGATCGTGAACAGGCCGTACCGTTCGGCGATGTGGTGCGGGTGCCAGGTCGTCGCGCCCGCGCGTTCGGCGATCTGCGGGACGGAGAGTTCGAGCAGCACCAGCAGCGGGAACACCCAGCTCGGTCCGTCGCCCGGCAGCGCGAGCCGCGACAGCCAGAACACCTGGACGAAAGACACCCCGATCGCGTACCGGACGGTCGTGGCGCGCGACTCCGGATGCGCGATCGCGGCGCGTGTCCACAGGCCGACCAGGCCGACGCGCATGACGAGGTAGCCGATGGTGACGGTCGTGAAGTCGCCGTCGAACGCGTCCGGCACCCCCGCCGCCAGGACGAGCACGCCCGCCATCTGCAGGAACGTCATGACGCGGTACGGGACGTCGTCGGTGTCGTACGCGGACGCGAACCAGGTGAAGTTCATCCAGGCCCACCAGATGGCGAAGAACACCATGAGGAACGGCAGGACGGCGTCGCCCACGTGCCCTTCCTCGGTGGCGTGCGCCAGCCGCCCGGCGACCTGGGAGACGGCCGCGACGAACGTCAGGTCGAAGAGCAGTTCGAGCGGGGTGGCCGCGCGGTGCGGCTCGTCCACGTCGCGGGCGACCATGCGGCTACGGAACGCCTTCATGCGCTCACTCTAGGGCGGGGATGCGCCGGTCAGAGGAAGGCGGGGCCTCGGCGCAAAAGCGTCTCGTAGAGCATCTGCTGGACGTTCTCGCGGACGTGATCGGTGATGTCGAACACCGTCATGGGGTCGTCGGCGGTGTCGGCGTCGTACTCGTCCAGGGTCATGGGCTCGCCGAACTGGATCATCCACTTGGACGGCAGCGGGACGAGCCCGGCCGGTCCGAGCAGCGGGAACGTCGGGGTGATCGGGAAGTACGGGAGGCCGAGCAGGCGGGCCAGCGGCTTCACATCGGCGATCTTCGGGTAGATCTCCTCGGCGCCGACGATGGCGCACGGGACGATCGGGACCCCGGCGCGCAGCGCGGTGCCGACGAAGCCGCCGCGGCCGAAGCGCTGGAGCCGGTACCGCTCGGCGAACGGCTTGCCAACGCCCTTGAAGCCCTCAGGGAACACGCCGACGAGTTCGCCCTTGCCGAGGAGGCGCGCCGCGTCGGCCTGGCAGGCGAGGGTGTGCCCGGCCTTGCGGGACAGGTGCCCGAGGATCGGGATCTGGTAGACGAGGTCGGCCCCGAGCAGGCGGATCTGGCGGTCGGCGTGGTCGTGCAGGGCGACCGACAGCATGAGCGCGTCGAGGGGGATGACGCCGGAGTGGTTCGCGACGACGAGGGCGCCGCCGTCCGGGACGTTCTCGACGCCCCCGAGCTCGACGCGGAACCAGTGCTCGTACAGGGCGCGGGCGAGCGGCAGGAGGAGCGTGGAGTTGAACTCGGGGTCGTAGCCGAACTCGTCGACCTCGTATTCGCCGGACAGGCGGCGGCGCAGAAATGCCAGGCCAGAGGCTATGCCTCGTTCCAATGGGCTGCGTTCGTCAGCGGCGTCGCCGTCGTCCTGGCGGGCGGTGTCGAGGCGGATGACCTGTGCGTCCTGGTCGTCGTCGTCCTCGTGGTGGGCGTTCATCATCAGGGCCGTCCCAAGAGCGCGGTCAGCGGGTTGGCGCCGAAGCCCTGGGCGGCGGCGAAGTCGGCGAAGGCGGCCTCGGAGCTGTACTTCGGGTGCCAGGACAGCTCGTTCGCCAGGGCCGTGGTGTCGATGACGCGGCCGTACGTCAGCCAGCGCAGCAGTTCCGGCGAGAACCCGGACAGGCCGGCGAAGCGGCGTCCCATGTCGCCGAGCATCGAGAGGGACGGCGACGGGACGGGCATATAGGGGCGTCCGGCACGGCGGAGCGCCTGGGAGAGCAGCAGGACGCCGTCGCCCGCGACGTTGAAGCAGCCGGGATGCTCCTCGACCGTCATGCGGCGCAGCACCTCGACGCCGTCGTCCTCGTGGACGAACTGCAGCCGCGGATCGAAGCCCAGCACCGTCGGGACGACGGGCAGCCGCAGGTACCGGGTCAGCGGGGAGTCGACGCCGGGCCCGAGGACGTTCGCGAACCGCAGCACCGACACCGTCAGGTCGGACCGGCGCCGCGTCAGCCCGCGGACGTACCCCTCGACCTCGACCGCGTCCTTGGCGTACCCGGACTTCGGGCTCTCGACGGGCTCGTCCAGCTCGGTGAACACGGCCGGGTCCATCGGCGAGGAGCCGTACACGGCGGCCGAGGACCGCACGACGAGCTTGCGCATGTCGGGCGAGCGCTGGCAGGCCGCGAGCAGCTGCATCGTGCCGATGACGTTGAGCTCCTTCACCTTCGCCCGCGGGACGGACGAGGAGGTGACGAGGTGGAGGTGCACCACGGTGTCGACCCCGGCCGAGGCGATGAGGTTCGCGATGCTCGGGGTGCGGATGTCGACGCGGACGAACTCGGTGCGTCCGAGCGGCACGCCGAGAGACGCGTCCGGCGGCACGGTGTCGACGCCGATGACGCGCTCGATGCCGGGGTCGGCTTGAAGGGTGTTCGCGACCCGCGCCCCCAGGAAACGGGAGACGCCCGTGACGAGGACGACACGGGCCGCGGCGGCGGGCATGGAGGACATGGTGCGCCCCACCCCTTACGGCTGAATGGCCGGCGTGACGACTACTTCTTGTTGCGACGCTGGATGCGCGTCTTCTTCAGCAGCTTGCGGTGCTTCTTCTTGGCCATCCTCTTGCGCCGCTTCTTGATGACAGAGCCCACGGGACCTCGCTCGGCATTTCGGGTGATGTGCAGGAGGCGGGCGTGCCGCCGGCGAGCTTCGCTCGAAGTGCGCGCACGGTCCGCCGCCCAAGGGTACCGCTGTACGGGGCGGGTCACGCCGGTGGGCCGCGCGATGGGCGTGCAGAGCCAAGCACCTGGCGTGCGGAGCCTGGCGCCGCGCGTCGCGCGACGCCGGGCACCGTTTCGCGCGGACGGGCCCGTCCGGTGGGCGCTGTACGCGCCACCGCCCGTCCCGCCCGGTGTCCGGACCGTCGTCCCGGTCCTCGTCTTGCTTCCCCAGCTTCGGGACGGTTCCGGGGAACCGTCCCGACGCCCCCTGCACGGCCGGGTATGGAGTAGGCGGCGGGGTCATCCCCCGCCCTTACCCGTTATCCGGCTTCGATGTACGCGTCGCGCAGGTAATCGTGAACGGCCTGCTCGGGAACCCGGAACGAGCGGCCCACGCGGATCGCGGGAAGCTCGCCCGAGTGGACGAGGCGGTAGACGGTCATCTTGGACACCCGCATCACCGCCGCCACTTCGGCCACGGTCAGGAACCTGACCTCGCTCAGAGGTCGCTCGCCTGAGGTCATCGGACGCCCTCTTCCACACGTGCCGCGCACCGGCCCTTCGGGTGACTTTGATCACGCACGTGTACTTCCTCCAGCGTAAATCGCGTATCGGCAGTCGCAAGAGGGGAGTTCCGCACATTTCCGTATCCCGACCTGACCAGGAGGACACAGTGCTAATCCCCTCGGAGGGTGGACCTGACGGCACCACGCGTGGCGCGGCGAACGGTTGTCAACCAGAACCCCGTGTTGACCTGCGGTTCCGATGCTCCCGGTGGCGTCGCGCAAGCCCATCCGTCCCGTTACGGCAGCCCTGTCACACGCAGTGACAGCAGGGACGGCCGGGCACGTGGCGCAGGAGGGCCGGGCGGCCGGGGACGAGGAAGGTCAGGCGGAAGGGCCGAGCCCCGCGCGGTCGAGGATGTAGGCGGTCAGAGGCGCGTAGTGCCGCGGGGCCACGCCGTCGTCGAGCGGGACGGCGACGTCGATCTTGCCTTCGGCGGCGCCGGCGAACAGCGCGGGATCGTTACAGTCCGCGAAACCGACGGTGTCGATGCCCGCCTGCCCGGCGGCTCCCGCCCAGCCGTGATCGGCAATGGCCAGATCCGGCCAAAAATCAGGTTTAGCCTCCGGAGAGTCCGCTGGAGCGGTAGTGGCCAGCTCGTGGAGCATGGTCTCCATCGGGAGGGAGTCGTGGGTGTGCTGCGCCTGGCGAACCCCCGCCGCGCCGCAGTCTTCGAGCATGGCCACGCCGGGCTCGGCGTAGACGATGCGGCGCAGGTCGGAGCCGCCGTAGCCGGTCTCGATCTCGTACGTCCAGCCGGCGGCGGGGGTGAGGAGCCGGCAGCCGGCCTCCTCCAGCGCCCGCGCGACGGCCTGGTACAGCGGCCCCAGCGTCGACGGATGGCCGGTCGCGAGGATCACGCTCTCCCGGCGGCGGGCGGCGAGGCCGATGCGGTCGCCCATCGCCTCCAGGGTGTCGAGCGTGATCTCCGGGTCGATGGTGTCGTCGCCGTACCCGTGCCGGGGGTCGGCGTTCACGCCGCAGCGCTCGACCATCATCTCCAGGACGGTCTGCTCCGTCCACGAGGGCTTGAGCTCAAGGCCGAACTGGTAGTACGGGTGGCCCGCGGCCATCCGCCGGTAGTGCAGCAGGTTGTTCTGGCGCGGGGTCGCGACATCGCCGGCGATCATCGTCCGCACCAGGTGGGCGCGCAGCTCGTCGCGCGTCGGTACCGGGTTCACGCGCGCCTCACTCGTCCGTCATCGGGTCGAGGCCGTGCTCGGGGAACACCGCGCGCCGCGTCGCCAGGACCGCCTGGTCGACGGGGCTTCCCGGGTCGTAGCCGTCCCCCCACCTGCTGATCCGCACCTCGTCCGTGCCGTCGGTCATCCGGAGCGGGGCGATCTCGCCGGTCCGGTGCCGGGCGATCTCGCGCCACCCCTCGGGCGTCGGGGTGTCGGGCGGGATCGGCCCGCCCGCCGCCTCCGCCAGCAGGTGCGTCCACGCCCTCGGCACGACCTGGACCAGCTCGTAGCCGCCGCCTCCGGTGGCGATCCAGCGGCCGCCCGCGGTCTCGTGCGCGAGCCGGTGCAGCAGGCTGTACGCGGTGCGCTGGCCGTCGACGCTGAGGGTCAGGTGCGCGAGCGGGTCGAGCGCGTGGCCGTCCGCGCCGTGCTGCGTGACGAGGACGTCCGGGCGGAACCGGCGCAGCAGCGGCGGAATGATCGCGTCGAACGCGCGCAGCCACGGGCCGTCGCCGGTGCCGGGCGGCAGGGAGATGTTGACGGACGTCCCCTCGGCGCCGGTCTCGTCCGGGAAGCCGGTGCCGGGGAACAGCGTCCGCGGCGTCTCGTGCAGGCTGATCGTCATGACGCGCGGGTCGTCGTAGAAGGCGGCCTGGACGCCATCGCCGTGATGGACGTCGATGTCGACGTACGCGACGCGCTCGGCGCCGTTGTCCAGCAGCCACGCGATCGCGATGGCCGGGTCGTTGTAGACGCAGAACCCGCTGGCGCCGCCGCTGAGGGCGTGGTGCAGGCCGCCGGAGATGTTGGCGGCGTGCTCGGCGCGTCCCGTCCACACGGCCTCGGCCGCGGCGACGGACGCGCCCGCGACCAGCGCCGACGCCTCGTGCATGCCGAGGAACACGGGATTGTCGGGGGTGCCGAGGCCGTGCCGGGGGTCGGGCGTCCCGGTCGCGCCGGCGTGCTTCACCGCCGCGATGTAGCCCTCCTCGTGGACGAGCCGGAGCAGCTTGTCGTCCGCGGCGTCGAATCCGGACACGGTCACGTTGGGACGGTCCAGGACGCCGAGCTCCCGCGCCAGCGCCATCGTCAGCTCGACGCGCACCGGGTTCATGGGATGCCCGGGGCCGAAATCGTAGGAGATGAGCCGCTCGTCCCAGAAGATCTCCAGCCCGCAGTTCTCGGGACCGGACCGGAGGGGGGACGCGGCGCTGCTCATGCCCTCACGGTATCGCGGCCCCCAAATCAGGCTCGGTCAGAGGCGGGTCGCGGGCTCCGGGGCGCGGGCGTCCTCGTCCTCGCGTTTCGCGCGGGACGCGGTGACGAAGCCGGCCAGGGCGGCGAGCGTCGCGACGCCCTCGCCGACCAGGCTGATCGTCTTCTCCGTGTACCAGACGGGCTCGTACATGGCGGGCAGCGGTCCGATCGCCCCGGCGTCGACGTAGTAGTAGAAGACGATCGCGCCCACCGCGCTGCCCGCCACGAGGAAGGCCAGCGCGTACGCCCAGCGGGTCGCGTAGGTGAGGATCACGACCGCGACGACGCCGGCGACCGCCGCCTGGACGCGGAAGAGCAGCTCGCCGTCGATGGAGCCGCCCTGGACGAAGGCCATCTCGGGCGCGAACCTCCAGTGCACGATGGCGTCCGCCGCCAGTCCGGCGGCGACGAGCAGGCGGAGTAGAAGTCCCATACTTCCTACACGGGTGGGGACCCCGGATCGGCTCAATGGTTCAAGGATGAACTTTTGTCCGGTTCGTCCGGGGCTTCGTGGCGGGTCAGCCGCTGGCGAGTTCGCTGCCCCGGTCGCGGGCCGCCTCGATGGCCTCCAGGACGGCGGCGCGGACGCCGTGCCGCTCCAGCTCGCGGATCGCGGAGATCGTCGTCCCGCCCGGGGACGTGACGGCCTCGCGCAGCAGCACCGGATGCTCGCCGGAGTCGCGGAGCATGACGGCGGCGCCCACGGCCGACTGGATGACCATCTCCAGCGCGGCGGCGCGCGGCATGCCGAGCAGGATGCCCGCGTCCACCATCGCCTCGACGAGGTAGTAGAAGTACGCGGGGCCGCTGCCGGACAGGGCCGTCGCGCCGTCCTGCAGCGACTCGGGGATGCGCAGCACCTTGCCGACCGGGGACAGCAGCTCCTCCGTCAGCTTCAGGTGCTCCTCGCCCGCGTGCGAGCCGGGCGAGATCACGCTCATCGCCTCGTCCACATGGACGGGCGTGTTCGACATGACGCGCACGACCGGCATGTCCTCGGGCAGCCGCGCCTCGATGAACCCGGTCGTGATGCCCGCCGCCATCGAGATGACCAGCCGGCCGGACGGGACGTGCGGGCCGATCTCGTCCAGCAGGACGCCCATGTCCTGGGGTTTCACGGCGAGGATCAGCGTCTCGGCCGTCGCGGCGGCCTCCGCGTTCGGGACGATCTCGATCCCGTACCGCTCGCGCAGCAGCGCGCCCCGCTCCTCGCGGCGCGCGGTCGCCATCAGCTCCGACGGGCGGCGGCCGGCCCGGAGCACCCCGGACAGCAGCGCCTCGCCCATCTTCCCGGCACCCAGAATCGCGATCATCGACATACCTTGACGTGGGGATTCAACGACGCGTCCAGCCTATAGCGGTGCCGGTGGGCGGGCGGGTTCAGGAGCGTCCGACCAGGGAGCGCATGAAGAAGCGGAGGTTGGCGGGACGCTCCGCGAGGCGCCGCATGAAGTACTCGTACCAATCGCGGCCGTACGCGACGTAGACGCGGACCTGCGCGCCGTGGGCCGCGAGCCTCCGCTGCTCCTGCGGACGGATGCCGTAAAGCATCTGGTACTCGAACGTGTCCGCGTCGCGCTCGTTCAGGACGGACAGCGCACCGGCGATGTCGATGAGCCGTGGGTCGTGCGTGGCGAGCATCGGGTAGCCCTTACCGGCCATCAGTACCTTCATGCACCGCACGAAGGACTTGTCGACCTCTTCCCTGTCGGTGAACGCGACCGCGGTGGGTGCTGCGTAGGCGCCCTTGCACAGCCTTACGCGCGAACCCTCGTACGCCAGTTCCGCGCAGTGCTCCTCGGCCCGCCGCAGGTACGCCTGGATGACGGCACCCACATCCGGGAAATCGCGCCGCAGTTCGTGAACGATTCTCAGCGTCGAGTCGACGGTGGTGTGCTCCTCCATGTCGAGAGTGACCGTCGTACTGGCCGAACGGGCGGCCGCACAGATGCGGCGCGCGTTCTCCAGGGCGAGGTCTTCGCCGAATGTCTGGCCAATGGCCGAAAGCTTCAGCGACACCTCGGCGCGTGTACCGAGACTGGCCGCGCCAAGCCGTTCCAGTAGCTCGACGTAATTCTGGACGTTCGCCTCTGCATGGCCCTTGTCATGCGTGTCCTCGCCTAGGACGTCCAGGGTCACGAGCAAGCCTTCGCCTGTGAGGTCGCTGGTGACGCGGGCCGCGTCCTCGATCGTCTCACCGGCGATGAACCGGCGGACGACATCACCCGTGAACGGAGCGGTCTCCACAACCCTGCGTGCGCCGCCGCTGCGCGACGCGACGAGCAACGCCTGACGAAGCACTCTGCGAACCCCTTGTCCGACGGGCCTGATCACCGGCCGAGGACGGCCCTCCCAATGTCCAGGTTATGCCCGCACGGAAATCCGGCGATCAGGGCACCTCGTTCAGGAGACCGTGCCGAGGCTGTTGCCGCCGCCGTGCTGCCGGACGTACTCGGCCATGCGCGCGGTCTTGACGGCGTCGAACAGCGCGGGCGCCTTCGTCCCGTCGAGGAGGACGACGCTCTGCTTGCCGCGCCTGCCGGTGCCCTTGTGCGGGGCCGTCAGGAACATCACGTCCGACGCGCGCACGCTCCGCATGCTCACCGCGAGCGAACGCAGGTCGCCCGCCGAGACCCCTTCGTCCACGCTGATCGACTTGGTGAGCGCGGACAGGAACCGGTCGAGCTTCAGCGGGTTGGTGAGCGTCCCGCGGTCGGCGGCCTGCTTGGCGAGGGCGCCGAGGAACGCCTGCTGCCGCTTGATCCGGTCGAAGTCGCCGTTCGGGAGGTTGTAGCGCTGCCGGACGAACAGCAGCGCCTCCTCGCCGTCGAGCTTCTGCCTCCCGGCCGTCCACTGCTTCTTGCGCGCCGGGTCGTACACGCTCTGCTTGATGTTGACGGTGACGCCGCCGAGCGCGTCCGTCATCGACTTGAACCCCTCGAAGTCGATCGCCCCGTAGTGGTCGACCCGGACGCCGGTGAGGTTCTCGATCGTCTCGATCAGCAGCTTCGGCCCGCCGAACGAGAACGCCGCGTTGATCTTCTGGTTGCCGTAGCCGGGGATGTCGACCCACGAGTCGCGCGGGAACGAGACGATGTAGGCCTTCTTCCGGTCGGCCGGCAGGTGCAGCAGCATGATCGTGTCCGTGCGCTGCTGGCCCGGCTTCCAGACCTGGTTGCCCTCACCGGTCGTGGCCGCCTCCGCGCGCGAGTCCGACCCGACGAGCAGCCAGTTCTCGGTGCCTTTCATGTTCGGGCCGGGGCGCCGCGCGCCGTCGTCCGGCATCACGCCGGGGATCCGGTCGATGTTGCCGTTGTAGGACGACTGCCGCTGCCACACCAGCCCCCCGATCCCCGCCACGACAAGGACGAAGAACACGCCGATCGCAACCAGCACCCGCGGCCACCGCCGCTTCCGCGTCGACTCCCCCGACCCGTCGGTCCCGCCCCAGAACGTCGCGTTCTCCTCGGTCCCGGGCGTGCTCGGCTCCGCGACCGGCGGCGGCTCCTCACCGGACGGCTGCGACGCCGACGCGCCAGGAAGATCTCGGGCGGTCATGCGCCGAAGCTACCAGCCTGATCAAGCAGGAAGACCCAGTTCACCCCATGTGTCCAATTCAGGCACCCACCCCCAACCCCAATTCTTGGACGAGCCAGATCGCGCCGCCTTGACAAGACCTCAGCCGGGGTCACGGGTTGTGCGGCCGGAGGGCGCCCAGCGCCCGGAGGTCGCACGACCCGCCGAGCCGGGCGACCGCAGCGCCACGTCACAAGCCGCACGGTCACGGCGACCCGCAGCGTGGCGTGAGGATCGACCGGCTCGTGACGGGGGTTCCAGGGGGTCGCCCCCCTGGGTCTACACAGTGCGGCGGCGGAGGGTTGCGGCACCGAGGAGGAGGGCGGTGAGGGTGAACGCGGCCATGACGGCGATGTCCAGGGTGAGCGTGCCGGTGACGTCGGGATGGGCGCTGATCTCCTGCATGCCCTCGACGGCGTAGGTGAGCGGCAGGACGTCCGAGATGGCCTCCAGCCAGGACGCCATCGAGTCGCGCGGGATGATGAGGCCGCAGAGCAGCAGCTGCGGCAGGACGAACGCGGGCAGGAACTGGACGGCCTGGAACTCCGTCCGCGCGAACGCGCTCGCGAACAGGCCGAGGGCCATGCCGAGCAGCGCGTCCAGCAGGGAGACGAGGACAAGCGAGCCGAGCGTCCCGTCGAGGTCGAGGCCGAGCCAGGTCAGCGAGATGAGGAGCACGGCGCCGACCTGAACGAGCGTGAGGACGCCGAACGCGAGGGCGTAGCCGATCAGCAGGTCGAGTTTGGCGAGCGGCATCGTCATCAGCCGTTCGAGGGTGCCGCTCGTCCGCTCGCGGAGGGTGGCGACGCTGGCGACGACGAACATCACGATGAACGGGAACAGGCCGAGCAGCATCGGCCCGATCCGGTCGAAGAGCGCCGGCTGGTCGAACACGTACCGCAGCAGGACCATCAGGAGCGCGGGCACGCCGATCAGCAGGGCGAGCGTCCGGCGGTCGTGCTTGAGCTGCGCCAGGATGCGCCGCATCGTGGCGAGCGTGACGGCGAGGCTCATGCGGGGCTCCCTGCCTTCTCGGCGATCAGCTGGAGGAACGCCTCTTCGAGGTCGGGCGTGCCGGTGCGGGAGCGCAGCCCGTCGGGCGTGCCGTCGGCGAGGAGCCTGCCCTCGCGCATGAGCAGCAGCCGGTCGGTGCGTCCCGCCTCGTCCATGACGTGGCTGGACACGATGAGGGTGACGCCCCGGTCGGCCAGCCCGCGGAACAGCTCCCACAGCTCCTGGCGCAGCACCGGGTCGAGGCCGACGGTCGGTTCGTCCAGGACGAGCAGGTCGGGCGAGCCGAGCAGGGCGACGGCGAGGTTGAGGCGGCTGAGCTGCCCGCCGGACAGCGTCTGCGCGGTCTGGTCGCGATGGTCGCCGAGGCCGACCTCGTCGGTGACGCGGTCGGCGTCGGTGCGTGGCGCCCGCAGGACGGACGCGAAGTAGCGCAGGTTCTCGGCGACGGTCAGGTCGGCGTACACGGCGGGCGTCTGCGTGGAGTACCCGACACGGCGCCGCAGGCCGGGCGACCCTGCGGGCTCCCCGAGGACGGTCACCGTGCCGCTCTTGACGATCTGGACGCCGACGAGCGCCCTCATCAGCGTGGTCTTCCCGCAGCCGCTCGGGCCGAGCAGTCCGAGGACGGAGCCGCGCGGCACGTCGAAGGTGACCCCGTGCAGGACCTCGCGGCCGCCGCGCACGACCCGGAGGGCCTGGACGCGCACCGCCGGACTAAAACTCATCATGTGTTGAATTTATGCTCGCATGCGTATGCGGTCAAGGGGTTCCCGCATGACGGAAGGAGGGAGCCTGGCTCCGGGAGCGTCCCGGACGGGAGGGTCAGGAGACGAAGTAGCGCTGGATGGTGGGAGCCACCAGCTCGATCAGCTCGTCCTCGGTGGCGGACGCGAGCGGCTCCACGCGCACCACGTAGCGGAGGATCATCAGCCCGATCATCTGGCCCGCGGCGGCCTGGATCTGCAACGCCGGAGCTTCGGTGAACTTCGAGGCGCGGCCGAACAGGACGGTGGTGACGAACTCGCGCAGCAGCGCCGCCGCGCGCTCGTTCGTCATCGCCGAGCGGAGCATGGCGAGGATCGGCGCCCTGCGCTCGTCGTCGCCCCACACGTCCAGGAATGTGCGGACCATCAGCTCACCGAACCGGTCCCTGGGAAAGGACAGCACGCGGGGCAGCATGACGGCCGGGTCCACCGGGAAGCGCATCGCCTCGATGAACACGCCTTCCTTCGTCCCGAAGAAATGGTGGACGAGCGCGGGATCGACGCCGGCGGCGCGGGCGATCGCGCGCAGCGAGGTGCCGTCGTAGCCCTTCTCGGCGAACAGGTCGCGCGCCTCGGCGAGGATCCTCTCGCGGGTCTCGGTCGGGCCTGGCCGCCGCCCCGGCCCCCGCGACGAGCCGCTCCCGCTGCGCTTCTTGCCCGTCTGCCGCGCGTCCGGTTCGTCCACCGGCCGGGTCACCGGACGCTCCGGCGGGTGACCTCACCGGCCGGGGTGACCTCCCAGGTGCGGTCGGCGGCGGCGAGGTGCAGACGCGCGAAGGCCAGCGCCTCGGCGAGGTCCTCCATCCGCTCGACGCGGCTCGACGCGCGGCGCGTGTTGATCTCCATGACTATGTGCCCGCCGAAGCCGCTCTCGGCGAGGTTCTCCAGCATCGTCCCGCACGGCTGGTTGCCGCGGCCGGGGACGAGATGCTCGTCCTTGTTGGTGATGCCCACGCCGTCGGCGAGGTGGATGTGCCGCAGCCGGTCGCCGAGGCTCGCCGCCATGTCGAGGGGGTCGGAGCCGGAGACGGCGGTGTGCGACAGGTCGAGGGTGACGTGCGGGTAGTCCTGGTCGACGGGGTTCCAGTCGGGCAGGTACATGCCCGCCTCAGCGCCGCGCGCCTTGAGGGGGAACATGTTCTCCACCGCGAACAGCACGTCGGTCTCGTCCTGCATGCGGGCGAGGCCCTCGACGAACTCCTTGGCGTAGTCGCGCTGCCAGCGGAACGGCGGGTGGACGACGATGACCTCCGCGCCGAGCTCCTCCGCGACCTCCTTGGAACGCACCAGCTTGCCCCAAGGCTCGCGCCCCCAGACCCGCTGGGTGAGCAGCAGGCACGGCGCGTGGATCGACCGGATCGGGACCTGGTGGTAGTCGGACAGCCGGCGCAGGACGTTCAGGTCCTGGGACGAGGCGTCCGTGGAGACCATGACCTCGATGCCGTCGTAGCCCAGCAGCGCGGCGATCTCGAACGCGCTCGGTACCTTCTCCGGGTACACCGACGCGGTGGAGAGCGTGATCGGCGCGTCCGGGACGCGGAGGGCCGGTGAAGAGACGCCGTTGTGCTGCGCGGTCAAGGCTTCCTCGCCAGGAATGGTCGCTCGGCAGTTTCGTATGGGTGCTGTACGCAAAGGAAAGCCTATGCGGCCCCGGCCGTGATGAAACCCTCGCCCCGCGTGATCCTGCTTTCGGTGGCTACCCTCTGTCCCCGTGGCCGAGATCGCACCGGGCGCCGTGCCGAGCCCCAACATCTGGAACACCCCAGAGGTCTACGAACTGGAGAACCGGGCCGTCGACCCTGACGGCGTCCTGGCCGATGCGATGCGCGCGATCCGTCCGTGGAAAGGGGCGGACGTCCTCGACGTCGGCTGCGGCACCGGCTTCCACCTGCCGTTCTTCGCCGAGGACGCGAACCGCGTGATCGGCGTCGAGCCGCACAAGGCGCTCGCGTCCGCGGCCGCGCGCCGGACCCGGGGCCTGCCGAACGTCACGGTCCGGGTCGGCGCGGCGCAGGCGCTGCCGCTTCCGGACGCGTCGGTCGACGTCGTCCACGCCCGGTGGGCCTACTTCTTCGGGCCGGGCTGCGAGCCGGGCCTCGCCGAGCTGGGACGCGTCGTCCGGCACGGCGGCGCGATCTTCATCATCGACAACGACGCGACCCGGTCGACGTTCGGCCGCTGGTTCCGGCGCGGCCTGCCGAAGTACGACCCGGAGGCCGTGGAGCGGTTCTGGGCGCGGCACGGCTTCGCCCGCGAGCCGCTGACGATCCGGTGGTCGTTCCAGAGCCGGGACGATTTCGCCGCCGTCCTGGGGATCGAGTTCCCGCCCGACGTGGCGGACGCCTGCCTGCGCGAACACCCGGGGCTTGAGGTGGACTACGCCGTGAACCTGTGGTGGCGCTGCCCCTGAGCCACCGGCATGCCCCCGGGATGGCGCTTACTGGACTCGGTATACAACAATGGTCCGGAGGTGCTCGCGGCACCCGGACGGCGTGCCGCGACCTTGAGCAACGGGAGGAACCGGCCATGGACCGTGCCGCCAAACCGAGCCGCGTCACCGCTGGATCACCACCCCCGGGACGGGCTCGTCCGGGACGGGCGCCCGGAGGTGGCGCACGTCGGGGACGGGCGCTGCGCGGGGCGCTCGCCGCCACGGCGCTCGGCGCGGCCGGGGCCGGGGCCGGGCTCGCCGGGCTGACCGTCCAGCGCCGCGCCTTGCGCCGCCTGCACCTGCGCCCCGACCCGTTCGCCGGGGAGCCGTTCGGATCGCTGCGCGGACGTCCCGTCCCCGTCCGCGCCGACGACGGCACGCGCCTCTACGCCGAGATCGACGGCGACGACCGCACCGACCTCGCCATCGTGTTCTCCCACGGCTGGACGCTCACCCAGGACTCCTGGCACTTCCAGCGCAAGGCCCTGCGCGGGCTCGGCCGCCTCGTCTTCTGGGACCACCGCGGCCACGGCCGCTCCGACGGCGGCGCCCGCGAGGGCTACGCGGTCTCCCGCCTCGCCGCCGACCTCGGCGCCGTCATCGACGCGACCGTCCCGCCCGAGACGCCGGTCATCCTCGTCGGGCACTCGATGGGCGGGATGACCGTTATGCGGTACGCGGACGAGAACCCCGGCCTCATCGGCAGCAAGATCGTCGCCACCGGGCTGGTGTGCACGTCGTCCGGCGGGCTCGGCGAGGTCACCCTCGGCGCACCCGCGCTGCTCGCGCGCGCCACCCACCGTATGCTGCCCCGCGCCCTCGGCGCCCTCGGCGCCGGGTCGGGCGCCGTCGAGAGGGTCCGCCACCTCGGCCGCCGCGCCGCCATGCTCGTCGAGGACCTGATCGCGTTCGGTCCCGACGCCGGTCCCGGCGCCGTCGCGTTCGCCGAGCAGATGATGGCCGAGACCCGGATGGACGCCTTCGCCGGCTTCCTCCACTCGATGATCACGACCGACGGGATCAGCGACTGCGCGTCCCTCGCTGGCGCCGACACCCTGGTCATCGGCGCGGAACACGACCTGCTCACCCCCGCCGGGCACAGCCTCAAGATCGCCTCCTGTGTGCCGGACGCGCGGGTGGAGATCGTCCCGTCCGCCGGGCACATGGTCATGATGGAGCGTCCGAGCGTCGTCGCCGATCACCTGGGCGACCTCATCGACCGCGCCCGCAAGAACCTCTCCGCCTGACCCACGCCCGCCGGTCCACGTTGGTCTGCGCCCGCCTGCGCCCGCCTGCGCCCGCCTGCGCCCGCCTGCGCCTGCCTGCGCCTGCCTGCGCCTGGCTGCGCCCGCGTGTCAGAGGAGACCTCTACGCTTCGGCGCATGGCGAAGGCGAAGACAGCCAAGGCGGCCTACCGGTGCTCGGAGTGCGGCTGGCAGACGTCCAAGTGGGTCGGACGCTGCGGCGAGTGCCAGACCTGGGGGACGGTCACCGAAGCGGCGTCCGCGACCCCGGCGCGGGTCGTGTCCGCCGGGCCGGTCAGCACACCGGCGCGTCCGATCGGGCAGGTGGACGTGCGGTCCGCGCAGACCAGAGCCACCGGCCTGGACGAACTGGACCGCGTCCTCGGCGGCGGCATCGTGCCCGGGGCCGTCCTGCTGCTGGCCGGCGAGCCGGGCATCGGCAAGTCGACGCTGCTGCTGGAGGTCGCCGCGCTGGCGTCCACGCCGTCCGAGACCAACGTCCCAGTGGCGCGCGGATCGGAGGGCGACAAGGCGGAGGGTCAGCGCGTCCTCTATGTGACGGGCGAGGAGTCCGCCGAACAGGTCCGGCTGCGCGCCGACCGCGTCGGAGCGATCACCGACGACCTGTACCTGGCGGCCGAAACGGAACTGTCCGCGATCCTCGGGCACGTCGACGCCGTGGAACCGTCCCTCCTCGTGGTCGACTCCATCCAGACGATCGGGTCGTCCGAGGCGGACGGCGCGCCCGGCGGCGTCACGCAGATCCGGGAGGTCGCCGCCAACCTCATCCGGGTGGCCAAGGAACGCGGCATCACCGTCATGCTGGTCGGCCACGTCACCAAGGAGGGTGCGATCGCGGGGCCGCGGCTGCTGGAGCACCTCGTCGACGTCGTCCTGTACTTCGAGGGCGACCGGCACTCCCGGCTCCGCATGATCCGCGCCGTGAAGAACCGCTACGGGCCGACCGACGAGCTGGGCTGCTTCGACCTGTCCGAACTCGGCATCGTCGGCCTGCCCGACCCGAGCGGGCTGTTCCTCACCCGGCGGGACGAGCCCGTCCCCGGCACCTGCGTGACCGTGACGCTCGAAGGCCGCCGCCCCCTCGTCGCCGAGGTGCAGTCGCTGGTCGCCAAGTCGCACCTCCCGGCGCCGCGGCGCGCCACGTCCGGGCTGGACACCTCCCGCGTCGCGATGGTCCTCGCCGTCCTCGCGCAGCGCTGCAAGATCTCCATGCACGAGCAGGACGTGTACGTGTCGACGGTCGGCGGCGTCCGGCTCACCGAGACGTCCGTCGACCTGGCCCTCGCCCTCGCCGTCGCCGGGTCCACCGTCGAGCAGTCGCTGTCGGGCAGCCTGATCGCGCTCGGCGAGGTCGGGCTCGCCGGCGAGGTCCGCGTCGTGCCGGGCGTCCAGCGGCGGCTGGCCGAGGCGGCGCGGCTCGGATTCAAGCACGCCGTCGTCCCGCGCGGATCCCTCGAACTCGCCGACGGATCGCCGCTCAAACGCGCCGACCCGCAGCTCACGAGCTACGAGGGCATGAAGGTGATGGAGGTCGACAGCCTGCAACAGGCGCTCCAGGTCGCCTTTACGGCCCCGTAACCTGGGTCCCGCCAGAGTATTACCCCGCGCAGCACACGGTTGCGACCTGGGGAGGAACCAGTGCGCGGCCCTCCTCGGTAAACTGACGCCGTCCAGCGACCTCCGGGGGTCAGGTGCCATCACACGACAAGGGTCATGACGAACGCCGCCGCGCCACATTGGCCGCGGTGGCCCCGGGCACCCAGATTCGCGACGGACTGGAGCGGATCCTGCGGGGCCACACCGGCGGCCTGATCGTGCTCGGCTGGGACAAACCCGTCCAGGATCTGTGCTCGGGCGGCTTCGAACTCGACGTCGAGTTCTCCGCCACCCGGCTGCGCGAGCTCGCGAAGATGGACGGCGCGATCGTCCTCGACGACACGCACAGCCGCATCGTCCGCGCCGCCGTCCACCTCGTGCCCGACTCGACCATCCCCACCGAGGAGTCGGGGACGCGCCACCGCACCGCCGAGCGCGTCGCCCGCCAGACCGGCTTCCCCGTCATCTCGGTCAGCCAGTCGATGCACATCATTGCGCTGTACCTCGACGGCATCCGCTACGTCCTCGAAGACTCCGCCGCGATCCTGTCCAAGGCCAACCAGGCCCTGGCCACGCTCGAACGCTACAAACTGCGGCTGGACGAGGTGTCCGGCACGCTGTCGGCGCTCGAGATCGAGGACCTCGTCACCGTCCGGGACGTCAGCGCCGTCGTCCAGCGCCTGGAGATGGTGCGCCGCATCGCCGACGAGATCGAAGGCTACGTCGTCGAACTCGGCACGGACGGCCGCCTGCTGTCGTTGCAGCTCGACGAGCTGGTGTCCGGCGTCGACGTCGACCGGGAGCTGATCGTCCGCGACTACCCGTCCGACGACACCCGCGCCCGAGGCGTCAACGCCATCCTCTCCGCGCTCGACACGCTGTCCGCGACGGAACTGCTCGACCTGTCCACGGTCGCCGAGGTGATGGGCTTCGCCGGCCCGGACGCCCTCGACCTGCCCGTCAGCCCGAAGGGCTTCCGCCTCCTCGCCAAGGTCCCGAGGCTGCCGAGCATGGTCGTCGAACGCCTCGTCGAACACTTCGGCGGCCTGCAGAAACTCCTCGCGGCCAGCATCGACGACCTCCAGGCCGTCGGCGGCGTCGGCGAATCCCGAGCCCGCAGCGTCCGCGAGGGCCTCTCCCGCCTGGCCGAATCCTCAATCCTCGAACGATACGTGTAATTGGCTTTTCTCTCCTCCTTCGGGCCCTGGGGCCCTCCATCGTCGAGAAACACGGCGCGCTCGCCGGCATCGCTCCGACTCGCCTGACGGCTCGCTACACGATCGGCTTCTCGCTTCACTCGCGTCTTCGCCCCCGACCAAGCCTCCGGACGCGATCGCAACGGTTTCGGTAGTCGCATGGTTGCGGCGATGCCCGAGGCCAGCGCATTAGCCAGCCAAGGCCAGCAAGCAGATGGCTGAGGCCAGCGCAGTAGCAGGTGCGTCCGGTTGCTGCGCCGCTGCGACGACGGGCTACGGCGGCCGGCTACGGCGGCCGGTTGCAGTAGCGCCGGGCAACAAGCGCCGCCGGGCTACAGCGGCCGGTCGCAGCGGCCGGTCGCAGCGGCCGGTCGCAGCGGCCGGTCGCAGCGGCCGGTCGCAGCGGCCGGTCGCAGCGGCCGGTCGCAGCGCCGTTGCGGCGCCGGGCAGCGGCGGCCGGTTGCAGCGGCGGGTCGCGGCGGGCTGTTGCAGCGGCGGGTCGCGGCGGCCGGTTGCAACGGCGGCGGGTTCCGGCGGCCAGCTGCGACGGCGGGCTGCGGCGGCCGGTTACGGCGGCCGGTCGCGGCGGCCGGTCGCGGCGGCGCGTTGCGGCGGCAGGCTGCGGCGGCGGGGGTTGCAGCGGCAGGCTGCGGCGGCGGGTCGCGGGGGCGCGTTGCGGCAGCCGGTTACGGCAGCCGGTCGCGGCGGCGGGGGTTGCAGCGGCAGGCTGCGGCGGCGGGGGTTGCAGCGGCGGGTTGCAGCGGTGGGCTGCGGTAGGCGCAGTCGCGGGTGCTGTTGTCGGGCCGTCCGGCTCCGGCTCGCGGTTCGGTCGGCGGAGGTGCTCGGGGCCGGGTCAGCGGAGGCGGAAGATCTGCTTCTTGACCTTGTGGCCCTTCAGGTCGGCCACGTAGGTGCCCGGACGGGCGGGACTGCTGTCCTTGCAGCCGCGTGTGCGGTTCCAGGTGATGGTCTCTACGAAGGGAATGCCCCTCCGGAGCGTCTCCTTGGCTGGGTCGCCGCGACGGCATTCGGCGGACGACCAGATCCTGTCGTCGCCGGACGTCACACGGACGTCGAAGCCGCGCCCGGCGAACTCGCAGGAACCCTCGCCCGTGTTGACGACCATGATCTTGAACTCGGGACGGGCGGCGCCCGCGTAGGCGTCCCGGGACGTCGACATGCTGATCACGAGGTCGCCCTCGCGGCAAGGTCCACCGTCGTCCGACTGTCTCGGCTCCGGAGTGGCCGTCGTGGTGACGGTGACCGTCGGCATCGCCGTCGGCGGGGACCCGGGGCCGGCGCCGCCGACCGCGCCCGCGTTCCGAACCGGCCCGGACTCCCCCGAGCCGCCGGAGTCGCCGCTGCCGCCGCCACAGGCCCAAGCGAGCAGGCCGACCGCGCCGAGAACGCAGATCAAGGCGACCGCGCGGCGCCGCCAGTATTGATCGAGCCGAGAACCGTCCGTGTTACGTCCAGTATTCGCCCCCATGCGGTCAGTATGCATTCAGCGATCCGGAAAGAGGGGACGACCCGCCGCGTGCCACAATGGCGGCGCGCCATGAACACCACCACCGTGAACGCCGCCTACACCGCGCCCATCCTCGACTGGTACGAGGCGAACGCCCGGGATCTCCCGTGGCGGGCGCCGGACGCGACCCCGTGGGGCGTCCTGGTCAGCGAGATCATGCTCCAGCAGACGCCGGTGTCGCGCGTCCTGCCGGTCTGGGACGCCTGGATGTCCCGCTGGCCGACGCCCGCCGAGCTCGCGGCCGAACCGTCCGGGGAGGCCGTCCGGGCATGGGGGCGGCTCGGCTATCCGCGCCGCGCGCTGCGCCTGCACGAGAGCGCCCGCGCGATCACCGAACGGCATGGCGGCGAGGTCCCGTCATCGCACGAGGAGCTGCTGGCCCTGCCCGGCATCGGCGCCTATACCGCCGCGGCCGTCGCGAGTTTCGCGTTCAAGCAGCGGCACGCCGTCTTGGACACCAACGTGCGGCGCGTCCTGGCCAGGCTGCTGTCCGGCGACGAGTATCCGCCGAAGTCGCAGACGAAGGCCGAGGTGGAGCTGGCGGAGAGCCTCCTGCCCGTCGATCCCGCGACCGCCGCCCGCTGGGCCGTCGCCGTCATGGAGCTGGGCGCGCTGGTGTGCACGGCCCGCACGCCACGCTGCGTCGACTGCCCGGTGCTCGACAAGTGCACGTGGCAG
Organism: Actinomadura sp. KC06; assembly: GCF_004348735.1. Taxonomy (GTDB): domain Bacteria; phylum Actinomycetota; class Actinomycetes; order Streptosporangiales; family Streptosporangiaceae; genus Spirillospora. Next base: position 26,326 of record NZ_SMKT01000050.1, on the reverse strand, counting down.
CGGAACGGGCGTCCCGCCTACGACGGTCCACCACGCCGGGGCCAGACGTACGCGGGAACCGACCGGCAGTGCCGGGGCCGCATCCTCGCCGTCCTCCGCGACGCAGAAGGACCGGTCGCGAAACCGGCCCTCGACATCGTCTGGTCGGACGCCCCTCAGCGTGAACGCGCCCTCGACGCCCTCATCGCAGACGGCCTGGTCGACCCCTTGGAAGACGGCCGCTACGCCCTCCCCCAGTAACCACTCCCTAGCTTCGCCCCTGCAGGACACCCGTCGATCAGCAACCTGCGGACCCAACCAAGGCCCACCCCAGAACTCCGGACTTTAATCCGTAGATTGTGGGCTCGAAACCGACCTGCAGAAGCGACTCAGTCCAACCCCCTGCAGGAGGCCCGTCCAGAAGCGCCCCTTGCAGACACGACCAGGACCGACCCTGCGGTGCCGGGCAAGGACGGTCTGAGCCTCGAGAACCGATCAGAACCGGCCGACCAGGACGGACGACGCTCCACGGACCCAAGCCTGGACCGTCACGTTTGAGGGCCGGTCCTCGGGCGACCGGCCCTCAAGCGGGGGCCTCAGTTGGTGGCGGCGCGGCGCTTCTCGTAGGCGTCCATGATGCGGCCGAGCTGCGCGAACTTCTCGGTGTAGGTGAACGGGTAGATGCCGGGCGGCGTCTCAGGCCGTCCAGCATCGACATACTGCGTGCCGAGGTTCGAGAAGACGACGATCACGTAGTGGCGCCCGCCCTCGCCGCGCAGGGCCCGGACGATGCCCGCGTCGCCGGCCGAGTTGTTCACCCAGCCGGTCTTGTGCGCGAACGCGACCTCGGCCTTCTTGTTGCAGGGACGGACGTCCCGCCCGAACTTGTTGCCGTCGACGGTCACGGTGCCGTCCGCGCCGACCCAGCGGGACGGGGCGGCGTTCGGCAGGCCGGCCGCCGGGTACTTCCCACCGCACCAGTTCGTGCTGGACAGCATGTCGTTGAACCCCTGCTGCGCCAGCACGGCGCGGAAGAACTTGCGCGACGCCGGGCTCAACACGTCGTCGCTTTTCACCGGCTTGCCGTTGGGGGCCGTCCACACCGTGCCTGGGGCGCCGTTGACGAGCGTCAGCAGTTTGGCCGTGTCGAGCGAGCTCATCGTGACCTCGTTCGACCAGCGGCCGCCGTTGGACGCCCTCGTGCCCTTGAGCTGCAGCGTCTGCAGCCCGAGGTCCTGGAACGTCTGGTTCAGCGGGTCGATGGCCTTGTGGTCGTGCAGCAGCTTGATCAGGGCGCAGGACGCGGCGTTGGACGACCAGGTGAGCGACGCGTCCATGTACTTGCGGACGGTGTTACTGGTGGCCTCCCCGCACAGCGGGCTGATCTCGGTCGGCTCATAGGCGTAGGTTTCGTCCAGCGTGATCTCGCCCTTGTCGACGAGCTGCAACACCCCGAAGTTGACCATGAGCTTCAACACAGACGCGGGGTAATCGAGCATGTGGTCGAGCGGCGCGCCCTCCCTGCCCGGAACCACATCGATGGTGCCCTGACCCTTGTTCTTGTACCAGCCCGCGTCATCCCACTGGCGCCACCGCACACTCGTCGTGGACAGGTTCCGGTCGACCGGCACGATCACGCCGTTCTTGTAGGACGGGCTCATCAGAACGGTGCCGGACGAGACGGGACGACCGTGCTTGTCCAATTCGATGATGGTGGCGTCCATCTGCGGTTGCTGCACTATCGGTTTAGGGTCGGCCGTGGTGAACGGCCGTGAGCGCTGTGCCTCCTTGTCCACGGGGTTTTGCATGGTGCGGAGTTGTGCCGTGGTCGGCGGCGCGGTGTCGAGAACCTCCTGAAACCGCAACTCGTCCATGACGAGGCGCAGCCGTTCCGCGACCTTGCTCGTCTTCTGCGCGTCGGCGACGTTCGCCGCCTCAACCTGGGCCGGGCTCGCGGAACAGCCCGCCAGAGCCGCTGCGGTCAGTACCCCGATGGCCCCGTACATCCACCTGTGCTTCACCGGTTCCCCTTTCCCCGTCGGCGAAGTTGATCAGACTAGGGCCGCGCGGCCTCAGAGGAAAGCGATGTCTGAATCTTGGACTCGAACTTCCGATCGCACGAGTTCAGTGGCCGTCCCACCCAGTTGCGGCAGGTTCCCCCACCCGTGATCCAGTGGCGGACTCCATCCCGCCTACACAATCGGCGGAACCGCGCCCTGAGCAGCACTTCTGCCAACTCCGGATGTTGCCGGTATTTCACCCGTATGAGCCCGACCATCACCGCCGTCCGAATCCGCGCCAATTCTCGACCCCGGGAAGCCGTTTCCTTCCGACAGCAAAGTCGCGGCCACACGCCGTCCTTACGAGATCCAGGCCCTGACAAAGTCGCGGCCACTCGCCGTCCTTGCGAGATCCGGGCCTTGGCGAAGTCGCGGCCACTCGCCGTGCTTGTGGGGATCCGGGTCTTGGCGACGGTTTGGCTGGTCAAGGTGTAGGGGAGGTTGGCGGCGGCGAATTGCCGACGTCGCTCCCAGGCGACCATTTGCCGATGGGTGTGTGCGGGGCGGCCACGGGTGGGTGGCGCGGTTGTTGCGGGTGTCGGGCGAATCATCGGCCGGAGTTCTGCGCGACGCTCTGGCGAACCATCGCTCGGGGCGGCGACGTAGGGCGGTTGCTGGGATGTGCTTGCGTCCTATTGCGCGCCAATCGCGCGGAGCATCGTGTCCGGGAGCCCGCATACCGCGCTCGGACGGAGTCTGGTCGGGGCCTTTCGCAGGTCGGCGCCCAATAATGGTTGGGCGGGCGTGTCGGGCGTCGCGTAGCTTACGGGCGTGCGTGACCTGTTGAGCTTGTCCAAAGTCCATCTGCATGTGCATCTGGAGAGCACCGTGCGGTGGGCCACGCTTCGGGAGATCGGCGTGGCCAACGGTGTGAAGGTGCCCGATGACGTGGGCGCCTTTGGGAGCTTCGCCGCCTTCTTCGCGCAGAACGACCTCGTCCGGGCCTGCCTACGCCGCGCAGATGACTTCCGGAGGGTCGCCTTTGAGTTCTGCGAGGACGAGGCTGCGCAGGGCGTCCGCTATGCCGAAGTGTCCTTTACCGCGGCCGGCCACGGCGAGCGCCTCGGCGACCTCGGTATGCCGCTGGCCGCCGTCCTGGAGGGGCTGGACGCCGGGCGCGAAGCGTTCGGGATCGAGTGCCGCCTTATCCTCGACCACTCGCGGCGCCGGTCCGTCGAACGGGCCTGGCGGACACTCGATCTCTCGCGCCGCCACGAAGGCGTCGTCGCCGTGGGCCTCGCCGGTGATGAGAGCTACCCCGGCGATCCCTTCAACGAGGTGTTCGCCACTGCGCGAGAGGCGGGCCTGCACGTCGTTCACCATGCGGGCGAAGGCGAGGGGCCGGCGAGCATCCGCCAGGCCATCGGCCCTGGGCATGCCGAACGCCTCGGTCACGGCATCCGTGTCCTGGACGATCCGGACCTTGTCGCCGAAGTCCGCGAACGCCAGATCCCGCTGGAGGTGTGCCCGTCCTCGAATCTCGCTCTGGGTTTCGTCCCCGCCCTTGAAGATCACCCCCTTCCCCGTCTTCTTGACGCGGGCCTGATCGTGACTCTCAACACCGACATCCCTGCCCTGATCGGCACTCCCCTCAGCGCCGAGTACGCCCGTGTCCGCGACGCTTTCGGCTACGACGACCAAATCCTCGCCAGCTTGGCCCGTGCCGGCGTTGACGCCTCATTCGCCCCGTCCTCGACCAAGTCCCGACTCCACCGCGAAATCAGCGCCTGGCTGTCGGCTCTTGAGGGTGGAGGGTGATTCGGGGGGCGTTGCGGATTTCGCGGAGGAAGGGGTCGTAGTCGTCGTGCCATTGGGCCGGTGTGCGGACGACGGGATGCACCGGGAGAGCCAGGCGTGCAGCGGCTTCCTGAGCGACGTCGAATGCGACGTCTGGGGTGATGTGTCCGACGAGGAGGACCTCTACGTCGGCTGGGTGGGTGCCGGCCGGGTGTTCGTAGCGTTCCGCCCAAGCGCCGAAGAGGTGGACCTCCCGGACGGACGGCAGCCGTCCGAACTCTTCGGCCACCACCGCCGCCGGACCGAAGGTCAGCATCAGGAGGTGGGCGAGGGGCTCGTACAGCGGGCTGTCGGCGTCCCGCCTCACTAAGCGTCCGGCCAGGGTGCGGCGTAGGTCGAGGATGCCTGCCCGGGCCAGGCGCTCCACCTCGCGCATCACCGAGGCGAGGTCGGTGCGGAGCATCACCGCGAGATCGAGCATGGACATCTCGCGTTCCGGCCCCAGCAGCAGCCGCGCCAGCAGCTCGCCCTGCAGGCGCGACCGGAAGATCGGAAGCTGGGCCGGCGCGGGAGAGCGGACGTCCCGCAGGAACGCCTGCGCGACGTGGGCCTCGCGGGCGCGCCTTTCCCGTTGAGGCTCCATATTCGATCGCATGTTCGAACACTATGGGCCACCTCCGACATCTAGGGTTGCTGACGCCGGTGGTCGGAGGCACTAGAACAGCGTTCTGTGGATTACGGGCCGTCGTCGGGGTGGAGAGGCTCTTCCGGCTCTGGGAGGAAGAGGCAGAACGGGTGTCCGGCCGGGTCAAGGTAGACGCGAACGTCCTCGTCGGCCTGGAAGTCGGCCAGGACCGCACCCGTGGCTTCTGCGTGCGCGCTGGCCGCGTCCAGGTCGTCCACCTCAATGTCCAGGTGGGTCATCATCTGCTGGGAGTCGTCGGCAGCGGCGGGCCATGTGGGCGCCTTGTAGAGAGGCTCCGCTTGGAACGACAGCCCGGTGCCCCCGTTGGGCGGCCGGAGCTTCACCCAGTGAGGCTCGTCCTGAACGACCGTCCAGCCCAGGAGGCGCCTGTAGAAGGCCGCCAGAGCGTGCGGGTCTGGGGCGTCGAGGACGGGTGCGGACAGAACCATGCGCGGCGGGTGACTCATGTCGGCTCCTGCGAGTCGTTCGGTACGCCGATGCGCTGGCAATACGCGTTTGCCGCCAGCGGTACGCGCATGGTGCCCGCCGAGACACCAACCATGCGCCCGCAGCGGCACCGGGCGATCGGCCTGCAGGACGCCGCTGGACGCCTCTGGACACCTCTGAGCAGGCGCCCGCACGGTCAGCGCCAGCACTAGGCCAGCAGATGCGCCAACCACGCGCCGCGCACCCACAGAGGACGCCTCTGGACGCCGCCTAGGCGTCTATGCACGCGACGACCGCAATGGTGCCGGTCACGCCTGCAGGGGATAGATCGGGGGCGTTCGGCCACACTGACACCGGGCACACCAGCCGCAGGCACGCTACGCGCATCCGCAGGGAAGCCCTGGTGCGGCGAAATGCGGCTGAAGGCGTGCTGCAGGTGCGGTCGTAGGGGGCGCCGGGCACGGCCTGCAGGGACACCACGCGCGCAGGCAGGCCGCTCGCAGACGGCCACCAGGGCCTGAACCTAATAGCCGCAGGGATGCCGCAGATGCGGTCGTAGAGGCGCTGGGCGCGGCCTGTAGGGACGCGCCACGCGCGCAGGCAGAGGCACCCGGAGACGGCCACCAGAGCCTGAACCTAATAGCCGCAGGGGCGGCCGCAGAAGCGCTGGGCGCGGCCTGTAGTGACGCCGCGCGCAGGCAGGGACGCCCTGATACGGCCACCAGGGCCTGAACCTTACGGCCCACAGGGGTGACCGGAGATGCCGGTTGACGAGGCGCTGGCATGAGCCTGCAGGACGCCACGCGGGCCAGCAGGGACGCCCGAGAAGCGGCCACCTGGGCCTAGGGCTACTGGCCGCAAGGGTGCGGCCGAGCGTGCGGTCGCAGGGAGCTCAGGGCGCGCCTGCAAAGGAGGCCGCGGGCCATAGGGACGCCGACGGAGGCAGTCGCAGAGGCCTGGGTCACAGGTGCGGGCATGCGGTCCTAGGAGTGTTGGGAATTCCTAGGAGTGTTGGGAATGCGGAAGGACCCGCACCGGGAACCGGTGCGGGCCCTTCCTGGACGTTCTCAGTCCTTGTTGAAGTTGACCGCGCCCTCGATGGGCGGCGGGCTGTCGGGGACGGTGGTCGGCTTCGGGACGCCCTTGAACGTGAACTTGGCGTTCTCCACCGTCGCGTCCTTGTTGTCGGAGTCGAAGCCCTCCGTGCCCACGATCACGATCTGGCCGGCCTTCAGCTCGCTGTAGAGGATCTTCTCGGACAGGCTGTCCTCGATCTCCCGCTGGATGGTCCGGCGCAGCGGCCGGGCGCCGAGGACGGGGTCGTAGCCCCGCAGCGCCAGCAGGTCCTTGGCATCCTGCTGCAGCTCGATGCCCATGTCGCGGTCCTTGAGCCGGTCGTCCACCTTCGCGATCATCAGGTCGACGATCTGGATGATCTCGGCCGGAGTGAGCTGGTGGAACACGACCGTGTCGTCGACGCGGTTGAGGAACTCGGGACGGAAGTGCTGCTTGAGCTCCTCCGACACCTTCGCCTTCATCCGGTCGTAGGAGCCCTGCTCGTCGTTCTGGCGGGCGAAGCCCATCGACACGCCCTTGGAGATGTCCTTGGACCCCAGGTTCGTCGTCATGATGATGACGGTGTTCTTGAAGTCCACGACACGGCCCTGCGCGTCGGTGAGGCGGCCGTCCTCCAGGATCTGCAGGAGGCTGTTGAAGATGTCCTGGTGGGCCTTCTCGATCTCGTCGAACAGGACGACCGAGAACGGCTTGCGGCGGACCTTCTCCGTGAGCTGGCCGCCCTCCTCGTATCCGACATAGCCGGGCGGGGAGCCGAACAGCCGCGACACGGTGTGCTTCTCCATGAACTCGGACATGTCGAGCTGGATCAGCGCGTCTTCGTCGCCGAACAGGAACTCCGCGAGCGTCTTGGACAGCTCGGTCTTACCGACGCCGGACGGGCCGGCGAAGATGAACGAGCCGCCGGGACGCTTCGGGTCCTTCAGGCCGGCGCGGGTGCGCCGGATCGACTGCGAGAGCGCCTTGATGGCGTCCTCCTGGCCGATGACGCGCTTGTGGAGCTCGTCCTCCATGCGCAGCAGCCGGGTGGACTCCTCCTCGGTCAGCTTGAAGACCGGGATCCCGGTGGCGGTGGCGAGGACCTCGGCGATCAGCTCGTCGGTGACCTCGGCGACGACGTCCATGTCGCCGGCCTTCCACTCCTTCTCCCGCTGCGCCTTCTGGCCGAGCAGCTTCTTCTCGCTGTCGCGCAGCGCCGCGGCCTTCTCGAAGTCCTGCGCGTCGATCGCGGACTCCTTGTCGCGCCGGACGTCGGCGATCTTCTCGTCGTACTCGCGCAGGTCCGGCGGAGCGGTCATCCGGCGGATGCGCATCCGCGAGCCCGCCTCGTCGATCAGGTCGATCGCCTTGTCGGGCAGGAACCGGTCGCTGATGTAGCGGTCGGCGAGCTGCGCCGCGGCGACCAGCGCGCTGTCGGTGATCGACACGCGGTGGTGCGCCTCGTAGCGGTCCCGCAGGCCCTTGAGGATCTCGATCGTGTGCGACAGCGACGGCTCGGCGACCTGGATCGGCTGGAAGCGGCGCTCCAGCGCGGCGTCCTTCTCCAGGTACTTGCGGTACTCGTCCAGCGTCGTCGCGCCGATGGTCTGCAGCTCGCCGCGGGCCAGCATCGGCTTGAGGATGGACGCGGCGTCGATCGCGCCCTCCGCGGCGCCCGCACCGACCAGCGTGTGCAGCTCGTCGATGAACAGGATGATGTCGCCGCGGGTGCGGATCTCCTTCAGCACCTTCTTGAGGCGCTCCTCGAAGTCACCGCGGTACCGGGAGCCGGCGACCAGCGCGCCCAGGTCGAGGGTGTAGAGCTGCTTGTCCTTCAGCGTCTCGGGCACCTCGCCCTTGACGATCTTCTGCGCGAGCCCCTCGACGACGGCGGTCTTGCCGACGCCGGGCTCGCCGATCAGCACCGGGTTGTTCTTGGTACGGCGGGACAGCACCTGCATGACCCGCTCGATCTCCTTGCCACGCCCGATAACCGGGTCGAGCTTGCCCTCGCGCGCGGCCTGCGTCAGGTTGCGGCCGAACTGGTCGAGGACGAGGGAGGTGGACGGAGCCGACTCAGAGGGACCGCCGGAGGCGGCCGGCTCCTTGCCCTGGTAGCCGTGCAGCAACTGGATGACCTGCTGGCGCACCCGGTTGAGGTCTGCGCCGAGCTTCACAAGAACCTGGGCCGCGACGCCCTCGCCCTCACGGATCAAACCCAGCAGGATGTGCTCAGTGCCGATGTAGTTGTGGCCGAGCTGCAGCGCCTCGCGCAGCGACAGCTCAAGGACCTTCTTGGCACGCGGAGTGAACGGGATGTGGCCCGATGGCGCCTGCTGGCCCTGGCCGATGATCTCTTCGACCTGCTGGCGCACCGCCTCAAGGCTGATCCCCAGGCTCTCCAGAGCCTTGGCAGCGACACCCTCACCCTCGTGGATCAGGCCCAGGAGGATGTGCTCGGTGCCGATGTAGTTGTGGTTGAGCATCCTGGCCTCCTCCTGGGCCAGGACGACAACGCGCCGCGCGCGGTCGGTGAACCTCTCGAACATCTCGTCGCTCCTCACAGAGCGGTTGGGCAGAGTCCGGAACGTCCGGAACTGTCCTTCCGCATGCTAGCCCGCCCCGAGGAGGCCGCCCGGTGCACTCCCACCAGGAGACGTTCCCCAGCTAAGCGCTGTTCAGTCTCATCCAACTACCGCATCGGTGCGTCATGTTCCCGCTACGCCCCAAGCGAACGGGGGCTTTTCGCAGGTGGATCAGGGCGCGGGCCGAGAGTGCCGAATGGGGGTATTGGTCCACCCACGCGGCCTCTGTACCTCGCCGGGCGAGCACGCAAACCGTCCGGCCGCTACGCCACAAGCGAACGCCCACCCCAGGACTTTGAGTGGCTGGACGGTACCGCTGGGCGAACGACCGCCCACAGCCCGTTAAGGCGGACTAGCTGAGCCACCGCCCTGCGAAGGGTCCGCACGCACAAGTGCCTCCACACCGACCGCCCAGACGGACCGCACGAACGGACCGCACGAACGGACCGCACGAACGGACCGCGAGGCTGGCTGGCCGTGTGGACGAGCCGCGCATGTGGGCCGCGCGTGTGGGCCGCGCGTGTACGGGACGTGTGAATGCGCCCTGCGGATTCGCTGTGCGAACTGGACGTGTGTGGCGGCGCAGCGGGGCGGCCCCAAGGCGTGAAGGGGCGCTCAGGAAACGACGCCGCGGACAAACTGATCAAGTGAAGGGGAGGCGCGGGCGAAACGACGCCGTGCGGGAACTGGCTGCCGCGTACGGGGGTGAACGGAGTGCGCGGAAACGACGCGCAGCCGGACCCGGTCAAGTGAACGCGAGGCATGAGTGAACCAGCCTCGCGAACGGGTTGCAGTTGAAACGACCTCGCGGACGAACCCGCCGGGTGAACCGGAGCCTCAAGGACGCCTCAAGCGAAACGGGCGGGGGAATCGAAGTCAGGGAACGAGGCGAGGAACAGGCCCAGGGAACGAGCCCGGTAACGGCGACACAGGCGAACTCGGGCCGAACTCGGCCGGGCGATCGGGCCGGAGGAACCGGCCCAGTGAACGGTTGAAGCGAACAGTGAACGAGCCCGCAGGCGAACGGCCCGTCTCGCGAACTGAGACGGGCCGCCGGTGGCTGAGGGTCAGTTGGCCGCCTCGTACTGCTCGATCACATGTGCTGGGATCCTGCCGCGCTCATTGACCTTGATGCCATTGTTCTTGGCCCAGGCGCGGATCTCTGCGCTGCGCTCGCGGCTGGACGCGCCACGCTGCCGGCGGCGACGCGACCCCGTACCCGCCTTGCGCGACTTCTCCACGAACGGCTTAAGAGAATCCCGCAGCTTCGTTGCGTTGGCGCCACTCAGGTCGATCTCGTAGGAGGCGCCGTCGATCGAGAACGCTACGGTCTCGTCCGCCTCGCCACCGTCGAGGTCGTCGACGAGAAGCACCTGAACCTTCTGTGCCATGGGGACAGACCCTTTCGGCTTGAGCAAACTGCATTCGGTTGACAAACATATACCGAGTAGTGCGCCGATGACAATTCCGCTGCCGTCCTTGGAACCGGCACTGCCCGGCGAAGTCGTCTTCCAGGCCGTGACCGGGTGTAATCGCGTCGTCGTTTCCGGCACGTCCGGCGGCATGCCGGGGGATGCCGGAGGCGGCCCGCGAATTTTTCGTCAGACGGAACCACCGCAGGGATTTCGGGCGGGGTCGTTGTCCCGACGCGCGTCGCTGACCTGCGGCGATGCCTCCGCATTGACTCAGGTTCGCGGACGGCTCGGCTTTCGGACGGACGAGCCGTCCGGGCGTAAAAGGCCGTGCGGGCGACCTTAACGGCCGGGGCTCACGGACACCGCCGCCACCGATTAACTCTGGCGTAACGGCACTAACCGCGCCACGAGCAGGAATGCGGCCAGGACCCGCAGAGACCCGCCGCGGGAGCTGATCACCGCCTCCGGCGGACGATGTGGGTGGATAACGGCCGGTCGGCTCCCACCGAAATCTGTTGCCGCCGCTTCGTGACGGGAAGTCACCGACCGCGCTCTCCGCGTGGAAGCAGCCGGTACTCACCCATCCCGAAATCAGGAGATTGCGACACAATCCCACCTACGTCCCACTTCTTCAACCCGCCTCCGAGGGACGTCCCGAAGCCGGGCGGCAGACTCCTTCGATGTAGAGGCGCACGTGGAGCGAAAGGCCCGTTCCAAGCGAGACGGTGTCCCATCCGGAGTAAGTCCAGAGTCCTATGCGGGTCGGGACGCAGGGCGAAGGACCAGGGACACGGAAGCGGCTCTCAAAGCGGAGGACGCGTCCGGGACGAGACACATCTCACCCCGATTCGGGTCCGTAACCTGAGCAAGCTGGCAATAGCAGCCCGAACGCTAGACGTCCGAAACAGAGCGAGCATCTCCGCGAAAGCCGGTATGGCCGGACGCGCCCTACTCCGCTCGCCGAGGGATCATGAGTGCGACGGGCACAGGCCCGGCCGTCCCTCAGTTCGGACGAGGACGCCCGAGAGGATCTCAGAAGGCCGAGGAATCGGGAGGCGGACGTTTTACCACCAGCGTCCCGATGAGCCTGTCATGGACGGCCTGGCGCCACGTGCCCTCGTACAGGGCCCCCGCGTTCGCCAACCAGAAGATGCCCGCAAGTAGCCCGGCAACGGGAATCGGACGGGCCGCGATCGGCAGCGAATAGACCGCGGCACGCACAACGGCGCGCACAACGTCCAGGCGAGCCTGCTCACTGATCAGCACGCCGTCCGGTTCGGAATCCGGCGTCGCCTCAGCATCGCCCTCTCGCCCTTTCCCGAGATCGGCACCGATTATCGGTTCCGCCTCAAGCCCCCGATTTTGCTCCGGTTCATCGCCGGACATCGACCCCACCCCAGGGCCAGAGCTCGGCACAGCCCCCTGCATTGGCCACGCCTCGCCGCCTTGCGCTTGCCCGGGCCCGCCGTCCCGCAGCTGCGTCCACTCACCGTCTTGCGCTTGCCCTGGCCCGGCGTCAGACGTAAGCCCCCGCGCAGGGCCACGTTGCCCAGCTTCAGCAGCCTCCATAGAGGCGGCCCCAGCGTCCTGCCCTCGCTCTGGTAGGGCGTCAGGCGCAGGGGACGTCTCAGTGTCTTGGAGAGGGTTCGGCGCGGCGGCCGCGCCGATGGTGGTCTCCGTGAACGCCTCAGCGTTCGTCTCAGCGCCCGCCCCGGTGCCGGCCTCAGCAGCGACCGCTGAACGCGCTGAGGTCGGCTCAGAGCCTGCCTCAGCGTCCGTCCCCCTGGGTGTGGAGGCGAGGGTCGCGCCTGGGACGGCGATAGCGACTTCTATGCCAGCAACGCGCTTGCCGATCGTCCGGCCCCAGAGGGCGAGCTGGATCGCCTCGTAGAGCAACATGCATCCGGCCAAGGCTGGTGGAGCGACGACGTCCACCGTGGGCCCGGACACCACTGCGCGGACGACGACGATGACAGGCACGCCGACGATGAGGGTGTCGACGATGCGAGCCAGGAGGCGCTGGCCCGGCTCGGCGAGCGTTGCCTCCCGCACGGGCTTACTCCGCGTACTCGGTCTCGGTGTACTCGTCGTATCCGGTTCGCTCGTCGATGACCAGTGTCCCGGCGAAGCGGTCGTGGAGGGCCTGGTGCAGGGGCTGGTCCCAGATCGCCCACAGGTACGCCATCAACGCACCCGCCCAGACCAGCACCATCCCGTACGCGGCGTAGTCCCACACCATCACGGCGATGACGAGGAAGAAGAACACGCCGATCTGGTAGCCCACGTGGACGATTCCAGCGCGCCAGATGGCCTGCGTGGTGGTCAGTGGTTCCCCGGCAGGCGCCTGGACGATGCCGATACCCATGAGGCGCTTGCCGAGCGTCCGTCCAGACATGGATAGCTGGACGGCCTCGTAGAGCAGCGGCAGCACCGACAGGACACAGAAAAGGGTGAAGATGATGGGCCAGTTCCACACACCCCCCTCGTCCTCGGTCTTGCTGCCTGGCTTGCCTAGGCCGAACGCACCGATCGTGATCGGCAGGACGAGCGCGAACCCGAAGACCGCGACGAGCCCGTTGTCGATGAGGCGCGCCCCCGCGCGGCGAAGGATCGGAGCCAGCGGCAGCTCACCGCCGCCGTACTCGTCATAGGAGGCGTCGTACGGCTCGTTGTACGCCGGCTGCTGCCCCCACTGCTGCTGCTGAGGCTGCTGCTGCCATTGCTGCTGAGGCTGGCTCTGCGGCTGCTGGTGGTGTGGTTGCTGCCATTGGGGACCTTGGTACGGGGGCGGCGGGCCGTAGGAGCCCTGCCCCTGCTGCGGCGGGTACCGCCGCCCGCGGTTCGGGGAATCGCTCATCGGGTCAGTCCTCCAGGCGAAGCAACATCCGGGTGTTGCCCAACGTATTGGGCTTGACCCGATCGAGGTTCAAGAACTCCGCAACGCCTTCGTCGTAGGAGCGGAGAAGCTCCTCGTACACCTCTGGCGCCACCGGAGTCCCCAGGATCTGCTGGAAGCCATGGCGCGCGAAGAACTCCACTTCGAAGGTAAGACAGAACACCCTCCGCACGCCGAGTTCCCTAGCGGTCTCCAGCAGACGGGTGACAATTCGGTGGCCGATGCCACGGCCGCCGTACTCCTTGTCCACGGCGACGGAGCGGACCTCCGCGAGGTCCTCCCACATCACGTGCAGCGCGCCGCAGGCCACGACCCGTCCCGGCGCCCCGTGCTGCACGTCCTCGGCGACCCAGAACTCCTGGACGTCCTCGTACAGCTTCACCGCGGACTTCTTCAGCAGGCGTCGTCCCGACCCGGCGTACAGATCGACCAGCCTGCGGATCTCTTGAACGTCGGCGGTACGGGCTCGCCGGATCACGACCTCCACAAACAGGCGAGATTATCGAACGTGGCGCCTTTACAACTGTCGGCGGGTCTGTGCATGCGGCGACGTCCATCCCGCGTAACTAGATAAAAGCGACTAGGCATTGCTCATAGAGTGTCCCAAAAAGTGAGCAAGAACACATGGATGCTCGGGGGGCACCGCGGGCGGTCCGGGGCCGACGAGCGTCGCCACCTGCGATTTCACGGGTTGTGGTTGGCATCCAATGCGGCTTCCGTTAGTGTCCTGCGCTGACATCGGCCTACCGCAGGACGGAGGCCGAACCGCCGAGTCCACGGGCCGCAACCAGCGCCCCGAGGAGCCGGGGACCCACTTCCGGATCGTTCGGGGATCGCCCCCGGGCACACGCCGTGAGGGGTGAATCCGCAGCCCGCGTGGAACCGGCTTCCGCGCGCGCCAGCGGACGGGCTGCTCCAGCCCCAACCCGACAGCTAACTCGGTAGGCGGACGAGGAGAGGAGAATTCGTGGAGCCATCGCGCCCTGCTTCCTTTTCACGATCTGCTCGTTCAAGCTCCCAGCGGCCAACGCCAGGCCGGAGGACGGCCCGGTTCCGCGTCCGGGCGATCACCGTGGCCGGCGCCCTCGCCGTCCTCTCGGTCGCGCCGCACACGACCGCGGTGGCGCACGCCGAGCCTGAGCCGTCCACGAAGGAACTCAGGACGAAGGCCCTCAAGCTCGCCGACGAGCTGGAGAAGCTCACCGAGCAGTACAACGGGCTGAAGGTCAAACTCGCCCAGTCGCAACGCGCCGCCAAGGTCGCCACAGAGAACGCCCAGCGGCAGGAGAAGACTCTCGAGAGCATCCGCCAGAAGGTCGGCTCTCTGGCCGCCACCAGCTACATGCAGGGCGGCTCTGACCCCGCGGTGTCGTTCGTCGCCTCCCAGGACCCGCAGTCCGTCCTCGACCAGGCCGCCACGCTCAACTACTTCGCCAAGCGCGACAGCAGCAAAGTCCTCGGTCTCATGCAGGCGATGCAGGCCGCGCAGCGCGCCCGTAAGTCCGCCGAAGAGCGCGCCAAGCAGGTGCAGGCGCTGCGCACGCAACTCGACTCGCAGCGCAAGAAGGTCACCGAAACTTACGAGAAGGTCCGCGGCAAGCTCGTCAAGAGGGACCCCACCCAGCTCGCCAAGCTCCCCGTCGTCGGCACCGGCAAGGGTGCGCAAGCGCTGCGGTACGCGATGAGCAAAATCGGCGTCCCGTACGTCTGGGGCGCTGCTGGGCCGAACTCTTTCGACTGCTCAGGCCTGACAATGTGGGCCTACAAGCAGGTCGGCATCAACCTGCCGCACTACACCGGCAGCCAGTGGAACGCCGGCACTCACGTGTCACGCAGTGAGCTCCAGCCGGGCGACCTCGTGTTCTTCCACTCCGACCTGCACCACATGGGGATGTACGTCGGCGACGGCAAGATGCTGCACGCGCCTCACACCGGCGACGTCGTGAAGATCGCGCCCATCGCCGGACGCCCCTACGCCGGCGCCGTCCGAGTCGCCTGACCCCCGATTTAACCCGTCCGGCAGCGCACGCCTGTGGGACGACGGCCTTTTCGCAAGACGACAACCCTCGGCACCCCATGCACAGGCCCGCAAAGGGCGGTGACACTGCCTCCCTCTGCGTCCGCTAACACCTGCGCCACTTGAACATGCTCACCACCCGGACGCCCTCGCAATTGACCAGCCCGCCCACCACACAAGGCAGTCAAAGACGCCACAGAACGAACGGTCCCAAGGCTCGGCACGCAAGTTCCTGTGCACCCGCTTGGGCGTCCTACGGAAATCAGCTGGACGGCTGATGCTGTACAAGGAGGTGCCCTGCGGAGCCTGCGCTAGGAGCGTCGGCTGGTTGGTTGCATCTGGATGGCATGCGCGGAGAGCTCACTGAACGGCCGCATCCACGCCCTCGGGCGTCCGTTGGAAGGACGGGCCCTTGAGTTCCCTGGACGGACAGCCCCACGGCGCTCGGTAGATACCCCTGAGCGCTCCCGTACGGGCCGTGTGACAGCGATCACGGCGGCCTCTGGAGTCGCCCTAGGTCGCTCCCTCCAAGGAGCGGAGGGCGGGCCTGAGGCCGCGCGTCATGGATGGCGCCCCAGCCGATGACGTCCCGGCCGGGTGTGAACGGGGGTCGAAAAGGTCGAGCGCGTGCTTAAGGAGATCCACGGCGTGGTTTGAACACCGTCCGCGGCGACGCCTCCTGCAGGGACCTACCTGTCAGGGCGCGGGCGCCGCCGCTGCGGGGTCGGACGGGGGTTCTTCTGAAGATTTCGCCGCCTGGATTTCTCGTGACGCTCGCCGTCCCCGGACGAGCGTCGTTGGGGGTTGCCGCTAGATGAGCTGCCTTCGGGCCGCCCACACCACGGCCTCGATAGGGGTGTTGACCTCCAGCCGGTCGCAGATGGTCCGCAACCGGCGTCGCAAGGTCCGTGCGCTCAGCTCCAGCTTGCGTGCCGCCACATCGGCGGTGACACCGCTGGCGATCTGAGCGAGCAGCCGAATCTCCTCCTCGCTCAGCCCGAAATCGTCGGTGCCACGACGTGCGAGTGTGGCCTGTTCCACTCCGTCCTCCCTCGTCCGTGGTGATGACCGCGGGGATGCAGCCGTCCGCTGCACAGGCACGGGTTGGCCTCGATCTGTACGCGCGTTGGGTTGCCGGGTCCGGAGCGCCTCCGGACTCAGATCATCGGGTTCCTTTTCTGTCTCACGCGCTTGGCCGGAGGTGGCCGTTGGGCCGATTGCGGGGTCGTTCGGGGGAACTCCGGGTGACGATTCACTCGTTGGCCATCCGAGGGAGACGGGATGAGATCGCCAGCCATCCGCACCCGTCCCTTCTCGTTCGACTCGCCAGATCTCGCCGTGGTCGAAGATCGTGAATCGTTTCAAGCTACGCTTCGGCTCGGAACGCTAGGCGGCCGGATCCGGCCCGTCAAGCGCTGGTTCAGTGCAATGTGCGCGCCGATGATCGCGGTCTGTGACCACGCATTCGCGGATGCACTATGCAAAACGCCACTACCTGGGAAAACAAGCCTGGGACGGGACGAGGAGCGAGTTGCCACAGACCAGTATTCGTGAGGTCGCGAGGCGTGCTGGAGTCTCAGTTGGGACCGTTTCGAATGTCCTAAACCGGCCAGACCTCGTGGCCGAAGCTACCCGTGACCGTGTTCGCGCGGCGATCGAGGAGCTCGGATTCGTCCGAAACGAGTCCGCTCGCAGGCTCCGCCGCCGCCCCGAACGCACCGCCGGCGAGTTCGGCGACGAGCCGCGCCGCGCGTTCGGAGTCGTCGTCGAAGACCTCACCAACCCGTACGCGACCGACGTCGCCCGGGGGGCCGAGGCCGCGCTCAACGCCCTCGGCCATGACGCGCTCTGGCTCTCCAGCGACCACTCCGCCGCCAAGGAGCGGCGGTCCGTGGAACTCCTGGAGGAGCAGAATGCTGCCGGGGTTCTGATCATCCCCGTCGGGCTCGGCTCCCGCGACATCGCCCAGCTCCGCGCCGCCGGGATGAGCGTGGTGCTGATCGACCGGGACGCCAGCGAGGTCTGCTCCGCCCAGGTCGATCACGTCGCCGGCGGTGAGATCGCCGCCGCGCACCTGCTCGGCATCGGCCGCGAACGGATCGCCTTCGTGACCGGCGTCCCCGAGCCGCAGCCCTGCGTCGAACGCCGCGACGGCGCCGCCCGCACCATCGTCGAGGCCGGTTTCGGAAAGCCCCCCACCCTGATCCAGGAGGCGCTGAGCCCCGGCGAGGGACAGGCCGCCGCCCACGAGATCATGGCGATGTCGCCGCAGCCCGACGGCGTGTTCTGCGCCAACGACCTGCTCGCGATCGGGTTGATCAACGAGCTGACCCGTCTCGGCGCCCGCGTCCCCGAGGACATCGCCGTGATCGGGTACGACGACATCGAACTCGCCGCGAGCGCCGCCGTGCCGCTCACCACCATCCGGCAGCCACGCCGTGAACTCGGCTGGGAAGCCGCCGAACTCGCCCTGGCCGAAATAGGCGAGGGCAAGTCCCATCAACACCGCCAGGTGGTTTTGAGACCCGACCTCGTCATTCGTGAAAGCGCCTGAAAACGCTCGACCGTCCGGCTATCGCACGGGCCATGGACCGCTCCTTTTCTAGCGGGCCATGGCTCGTTCAGGTTTCTCTCGCACAACCAGTATTGAGGGCAATGGCGCGGCCAGGAACCGGTTGGCGACCGCGGGAGTCGATTCCGGCCCGCTCGAACACGAACACGGCCTGGACAGCCCTGCGACCTGCTGCAGACGTCCCAGCAGCGTGGCAGGTTCGACCGGTAGGCGGGTGCCGCGCCGACCAAGCCGCCGCGCCTATACGGCGGCGGCGTACCAGCGACGCCGACAGGTCACCCGCGCGCTACCGGGCGATCTTCCGGTCGTTATTCGGGCTTGACCAGGGGGAACAGGATGGTCTCGCGGATGCCCTTGCCGGTGAATGCCATGATCATCCGGTCGATGCCGGCGCCCATTCCGCCGGTGGGCGGCATCGCGTACTCCAGGGCGCGCAGGAAGTCCTCGTCCAGTTGCATGGCCTCGGGGTCGCCGCCCGCGGCGAGCAGCGACTGCTCGGTGAGGCGGCGGCGCTGCTCGATCGGGTCGATGAGCTCGGAGTACGCGGTGCCCAGCTCCGTCCCGAAGCCGATGAGATCCCACTTCTCGGTGAGGAGGGGCTCCTCGCGGTGCTGGCGGGTCAGCGGCGACGTCTCGACCGGGTAGTCCATGACGAACGTGGGCTGGACGAGGGTGTGCTCGACCAGTTCCTCGAACAGTTCCTGGACGAGCTTGCCCTGCCCCCACTTCGGGTCCCACGAGACACCGCGCGCATCGGCCAGCTTCCGGACGTCCTCTAGCGGCGTGTGCGGCGTGACCTCCTCGCCAAGCGCACCCGACACCGACCCGTACAGCGTGATCCGCGGCCACTCCGGCACGCCGAGATCGACCTCGACACCGTCATGGACGACCACGGTGGTGCCGAGGGCGGCGACGACCGCCTTCTGGTACATCCGCTGCGTCAGGTCGGCCATGTCGTTGTAGTCGAGGTATGTCCCGTACGCCTCCAGCATTGTGAATTCGGGGTTGTGCGTGGAGTCCGCGCCTTCGTTCCGGAAGTTCCGGTTGATCTCGAAGACCTTCTCGATTCCGCCGACGACGAGCCGCTTCAGGTACAGCTCGATCGCGATGCGCAGGTAGAGGTCCATGTTGTAGGCGTTGATGTGCGTCGCGAACGGACGCGCCGTCGCGCCGCCATGGATCGGCTGCAGCATCGGCGTTTCGACCTCGAGGTACCCCTCGTCCTGCCAGAAGTCCCGCACCGCGCGGACGGTGGCGCTGCGGAGCCGGGCCATCTTCCGGGCCTCGTCGTTGACGATCAGGTCGACGTACCGCTGCCGGACCCGCGCCTCCGGGTCGGTCAGGCCCGCGTGCTTCTCCGGCAGCGGGCGCAGGCACTTGGACGTGATCGCGAACCGGTCCGCCATGACGGACAGCTCACCGCGCCGGGACGTGATGACCTCGCCCTCGACGCCGACATGGTCGCCGAGGTCTACGTCCCGCTTCCAGGCGTCGAGCTGCTCCTGCCCGACCTTGGCGAGCGACAGCATGATCTGGATCTCTCCGCTGCCGTCCCGGACGGTCGCGAAGCACAGCTTCCCCGTGTTGCGGATCAGCATGACGCGACCGGTGACGCCGACCTTCTCGCCCGTCTCGGTGCCCGGCTCCAGGTCCGGGTGTTTCGCGCGGACGTCGCCGATCGTCGCCGTCCGCGGGAAGGTCACCGGGTAGGGGTCGATGCCGCTCGCCCGGATCCGGTCGAGCTTCTCCCGGCGCACACGCATCTGCTCCGGGAGCTCGTCGAAGGTCTCGTCTGTCACGCCCCAAAGGCTATCCACCCCGTTCGATGCCCCGCGAACGACTTACCGCCCCATCCCCACGGCCACACGCCCACACCGAGCGCAAGACAGTCAAGCCGGACCCAACAATTACGCCAGGCGTGACGACCAGGCGGGCGTGCCGCTTAGGCCGGGTCAGACGGAAGCGCCAAGGGCCGCCTAGACGGTGTTGCGCTCGTAGATCAGGCGCAGGCCGATGAGGGTGAGCCACGGCTCGAACGCGTCGATGCTGCGGGACTCCTCCAGGACGAGGGGCGCGAGGCCGCCGGTGGCGATGACCGTGACCTCGGCGGGGTCCGTGGCGAGTTCCTCGGACATCCGCTCGACGATGCCGTCCACCTGCCCCGCGAAGCCGAAGATGATCCCGGACTGAAGCGCCTCGACGGTGTTCTTGGCCACCACGTTCCGCGGCCTGACCAGCTCGATCTTGTGCAGTTGAGCCCCGCGCGACGACAGCGCGTCGATCGAGATCTCGATGCCGGGCGCGATCGCGCCGCCCACATACTCACCCTTCGCGGACACGGCGTCGAACGTGGTGGCGGTGCCGAAGTCGACGACGATCGCGGGGCCGCCATGCGTGTGGACGGCGGCCAGCGCGTTCACGATGCGGTCGGCGCCGACCTCCTTCGGATTGTCCATCCGGACGGGGACGCCGGTCTTCACGCCGGGCTCCACGATCACCGCCGACACGTCGCCGTAGTAGCGGCGGCACATCTCCCGCATCTCGTGCAGGACGGACGGAACCGTGGAGCACAGGGCGATGCCGCTGATGTCGGTCTCGGCCAGCAATGGGCTCTGCTGGACGAGCCCCTGCAGGACCACCGCGATCTCGTCGGCGGTGCGGCGCGGATCGGTGTTGATCCGCCAATGCTCGATCACCTCGTCGCCCTCGAACAGGCCGAGGACGGTCTGGGTGTTGCCGACGTCGATGGTGAGCAGCATCAGGTCCCCGCTGATCAGGTGAAGTCAAGGCCGATGTCGAACACGCGCGCCGAGTGCGTCAGCGCGCCGACGGCAAGGTAGTCCACGCCGGTCACGGCGACGTCTCGGGCCCGATCCAGGGTAAGCCCACCGCTGGCCTCAAGCTCCGCCCGCCCCGCGACAAGCCGCACCGCCTCGGCCGTCTCGGCGTCGGTCATGTTATCCAGCAGAATGCTCTGCGCGCCCACCGCGAGGGCCTCCTCGACCTGCGCGAGGGTGTCGCACTCCACCTGGATGTGGAGGGACGGATACACAGCGCGGATGGACTCGTAGGCCTTGGTGATACTTCCAGCGGCCGCGACGTGGTTGTCCTTGATGAGCGCGGCGTCGTACAGGCCCATCCTGTGGTTGACGCCGCCGCCGCAGTGCACGGCGTACTTCTGCAGGGCGCGCAGACCCGGCAGCGTTTTCCGCGTATCACGCACCTTGGCCTTGGTGCCGGCCATCGCGTCCGTCCACTTCCGGGTGGCCGTTGCGATTCCAGACAGGTGGGTCAGCAGGTTCAGGGCCGTCCTTTCCGCGCGCAGCACCGCCCTGGTGGGGCCGCTCACCGAGATGAGCACCTGCCCTGGGACGACCCGGTCTCCGTCCTCAACCTTTGCCTCGTACGCCACGTCCAGCATGTCGAGCACGACGCACGCCACGGGAACGCCCGCTATGACGCCGTCCTCACGGGCTCTGAGGTCCCCGGCCGCAGTGTCCTCGGGCGCGAAGATCGGCATGCTGGTGACGTCGACTTCGCCGTCCTCGGCCAGCGCCGTCCGGACGAGGTTATCCACAGCTTGTGGATCGAGCCCGGCGTCGCTCAGCTTCTGCGACAGTTCCGGTGTCATGAGCGCTTTCCTTCCAGAGGTTCGTAGGTGGTCGTCAGGACGTTCCCCTCCAGCCGCGCGATCAGGCGGCCGCGCCATTCGCCGTCGCGTCTCTCTGGAAAGTCCTGCCGCCAGTGGCTGCCCCGCGTCTCCTCCCGCCGCCGCGCCGCCGCCACGATCGCGGACGCGACAATGTGCAGATTGGTCGCCTCCCAAGCCTCCACCCAGGGCTCAACAACCGCCCCCGGCTCGCCCCCAGGCTCGCGCCCCAACTCCACACCCAGCCCAGGCCCGGCCTCCACACCCAACTCACGCCCAGCGCCCACACCCAGCTCAGGCAAGGCCTCCACCCCCGGCCCGGCTCCTGACCGAGCCCTCAACTCCGAACCCAGCCCAGGCCCAGCGTCTGCACCCACCTCAGACCCGGCCTCCACACCCACCTCAAGCCCTGACCGAGTCCTCAACTCCGAACCCAGCTCAAGCCCAGCGTCCGCACGCAGCTCACGCCCAGCGTCCGCACCCGGTTCAGCCCTTTGCTGAGGCCCCGACTCCGCACCCAACTCTGGCCCCACACCCGCACCCGCACCCGCACCCGCCAGTGCGGCCAGCTCACGGGCGGCGATCTCAAGCCCCTCCGCCCCACGCAGCACACCCGCATAGGCCGTCATGATCCGCTGGATCTCCTCCCTCGCCCCAGCCCCAAAAAGCCCACAAACGCCATCGGAGCCGCCCACCATGCCCACTCCCCTAGCCAACTCACGGGCTCCCCCGCCAACCACGCCCACAGAAGATCCATCCGCAGCCGGCGGGTCCGCCAGGACGGTTGCGGACGCGCACGCTGACACGGTTGCGGTAGACGCTGGCAAGTGGCTTGACGCAGACGGACGGCTTGACCCCAACGGATGGCCTCCGACTGCCAGCGGGCTAGAGGCCGACTCCAGTTCGGACTGAAGAGCGGCGGCGATACGTTCGGCGAAGACCAACCCCTCCAGAAGGGAGTTGGACGCCAGACGATTCGCGCCATGGACGCCGGTGCAGGCGACCTCCCCGCAGGCGTAGAGGCCGGGGACGGACGTCCGTCCGTGCAGGTCCGTGCGGACACCCCCGCTCGCGTGATGAGCGGCGGGCACGACCGGGATCGGTTCGGTCGCAGGGTCGATGCCGTAGTTCCGGCAGGCGGCCAGGATGGTCGGGAACCGGTTCTCCCACATCGAGGCGCCAAAGTGCCGGCCGTCCAGCAGCATGTGGGACGCACCGGTCTCGCGCATCCGGTTCACGATGCCCTTGGCGACGACGTCACGTGGAGCGAGGTCCGCGAGCTCGTGGCGCCCGACCATGAACCGCTCCCCCGAATGGTCGACGAGATATGCGCCCTCGCCCCGCACAGCCTCCGAGATCAGCGGCTGCTGCCCGCGTGCACCCTCACCGAGCCACAGCACGGTCGGATGGAACTGGACGAACTCAAGGTCGGCGACATCGGCTCCCGCCCGCAACGCGAGCGCGACACCATCGCCCGTGGAGACCTCGGGGTTCGTAGTGGCCGAGAACACCTGCCCTAGCCCCCCGGTGGCGAGCACGACGGCACGGGCACGGATGGCACCGACGCCGCCCGGCTGCCCTTCGCCCATGACATGAAGGGTGACCCCGGCCGCGCGTCCGGTGCCGTCCTTCAGCAGATCGAGGACGAGCGCATGCTCGATCACATCGACACCAGAGTCTTTGAGGGCGGCAAGAAGAGCACGGCTGATCTCCGCACCGGTCGCATCGCCGCCCGCGTGCGCGATCCGCCGCCGGTGATGTCCGCCCTCCCGAGTCAGCGCAATGTCCCCACCGCTGGAACGGTCGAATGCGGTACCGAGCTCGATGAGCCCGCGAACAGCGTCCGGCCCTTCGTTGACGAGCGCCCGAACAGCGTCCTCGTCGCACAGCCCAACACCAGCAGTGAGGGTGTCGACGAAGTGCTCCTCCGGGGTGTCGTCGGGCGCGAGCGCCGCGGCGATCCCGCCCTGCGCCCAGCGGGTCGACCCCGCGTCCAGGAGGGACTTGGTAACGAGCAGCACCCGCCCATGCTGACGGCACCGCAACGCGGCGACCAGGCCCGCGATGCCGGAGCCGATGACGACGACATCAGTCTCAGTAGTCCAGCCGGGCTCGGGGGCGGCGAGAACGGAAGGGATCATGAACCCTCCTCGGGATCGGTTCTCGTCATTATGACCCTAACTCCACCTCACCCGAACGCCCGCCCCCACATTCCACACAAACCCCGGACAACCGGAACCACCACCCCCAGCCCAGAGCCTGTGAGCACGCCCCGGCCCACAAGCCACCACCACGAGCAAAGTCACCACACCAACCAAGGCCGCTTCGCCAAAGCAAGCCACTGCACTGAGCAACCCGCTGCCCCAAGCAAGGCCGATACATCGGGCGAGGACCATGCGTCAGGCGAGGCCGATACTTCATGGAGGCCACCGAGACGAGCGCGATCTCGCGTCGAACAAGGTGGCCGCGTCGGACAGAGGTCGCTGCCAGACGAGGTCGCGTGCCGAGCGGCCGCTGCGCCGAAACGAGGACGCCCAGACGAGCAAGGTCGTTGCATCAACGCGAGCTGGGCTACCTCAAGGCAAGACCGTTGCGCGAGACAAGGCCTCTACATCCACGGGCGCTTCGACGGGCACAGCGTCGGACGGGCACAGCGTCGGACGCAATGGGCGTCCGGCGCGAGGGGTGTCGGTCGGTGAGGGCGGCGGTCTAGTGGGTCTCGGCTTGAGTCGAGTGGGTGGGTTAGCGGTGAGTTGGATCGCCGCGTCGAGCAAGGTCACCGTGCCGAGCGGCCGCTGCGCCGAAACGAGCAAGGTCGTTGCATCAACGCGAGGTGAGCTGCCTCAAGGCAAGACCGTCACGCGAGGCAAGACCCTTCCATCCACGGGCGCTTCGCCGGGCAGCCGCAGCGTCGGACGGGGCGCGACGTGGGACGGGCACAACGTCCGGTGCAATGGGCGCCCAGCGAGAGGGGCGTCGGTCGGGTGAGGGTGGCGGTCTGGTGGGTCTCGGCTTTGAGGCGAGTGGGTGCGTTAGCGGTGGGTCTGGTCACCGCGTCAAACAAGGTCGCTGTGCCGGACGAGGTCGCCGTGCCGGGCGGCCGCTACGCCGAGACGAGCAAGACCGTTGCATCAACGCGAGGTGGCCTGCCTCAAGGCAAGACCGTTAAGCGAGAGAAGGCCTTACCAACCAAGGGCGCTTCGCCGGGCAGCCGCAGCGTCGGGCGGACGCAAACGTCGGACGGGCGTAGCGTCCGGCGCAACGGGCGTCCGGCGCAACGGGCGTCCGGCGCAACGGGCGTCCGCGGGTGAGGGTGGCGGTCTGGTGGGTCTCGGCTTTGAGTCGGGTGGGTGCGTTAGCGGTGGGTCTGGTCACCGCGCAGTTGAGAGGTGCCGGGGACGGGGGCGGCAGGGTCGGAGTCCAAGGAGATGATCCTGTTGGAGCGGTCGACGTGGACGACACGAGGGACGAACTCGCGGGCCTCAGCGTCGGTGACCTGGGCGTAGCTGATGATGATGACCAGGTCGCCGGGCTGGACGAGGCGTGCGGCGGCGCCATTGATGCCGATGACGCCGGAGCCGCGTTCGCCCGCGATCAGGTAGGTCTCCAGGCGGGCGCCGTTGTCGATGTCCACGATCGAGACTTGCTCGCCGGGCAGCAGGTCTGCGGCGTCCATGAGGTCCTGGTCGATGGTCAGCGAGCCGACGTAGTGCAGGTCCGCCTGCGTCACGGTGGCGCGGTGGATCTTCGACTTGAACATCGTCCTGAACATCAGGGCTCCTCGGGGAACTGGAGGGGGACGTTGTCGATGAGATGGGTGGCGCCGACACGGCCGGCGGCGGCCAGGACGGCCGGACCCCCGTAGGGAGGTGTGATCGCGGTGAAGGTCGCGGGGTCGACCAGGACGAGATAGTCGAGGAGGAGCGGCGGGTCGGCGGTCGCGGCCTTGTCGAGGACGGTGCTCGCCGCAGCGATGACCGCCTCGGGCCCCTCGGAGGTGGCGTCCACGCCGGCATGGAGGGCGCGCGACAGGGCGAGGGCGGTCTGGCGTTCGGCCTCGGAGAGGTAGCGGTTACGACTCGAGAGGGCCAGGCCATCCGGCTCCCGGACGGTCGGGGCGCCGACGATCTCGACGGGGACATTCAGATCGGCGACCATCCGGCGGATCATCGCGAGCTGCTGCGCGTCCTTCTCACCGAAGATCGCCACATCGGGACGGACGAGGTTGAGCAGCTTCAGGACGACGGTGAGCATCCCGTCGAAGTGGCCCGGCCGGGTGGCTCCCTCGACGATCTCACCCATTGGGCCCGACTTGATCGTGACTTGCGGGGCGTCTGGATACATCACCGGGTGGGGCGGCGCGAAGACGAGGTCAGCGCCTTCGGCAGTGCAGATCTCAAGGTCGGCGGCGAGCGTCCGTGGATAACGGTCGAAGTCTTCATTTGGGCCGAACTGAAGCGGGTTGACGAAGATGCTGACCGCGATCGCGTCCGCGCTTCGACGAGCCTGCCGGATCAGAGAGCGGTGGCCTTCGTGCAGCGCCCCCATGGTCGGGACAAGCGCCAGGGTCCCCTTGATCCTGGAGCGAGCTTCGGCCAGTTCGTCCCGTGTCCGGGCGACCGTCGGTGTCACGATGTCCCCTCCACTGCCGCAAGACCTTGATGCCTCACGTCCGATAGACCCCCAGCAACGGCCAGGCTCCGCGCAAGCACCGTCCTACCTGCAAAGGCAGACGTGTCAGCGGCCACCCAGCTCCGGGCCGAAACGGGAGTGCCGATGGAGACCGAGCTGCTCGTGGGCACCGGGGTGTCTGCGGTAGCCGGGCCGCCAGCGGAGACTCGGGTACCTGCGGAGGCCGACATCTCCACACGACCCGCCCTAACCGCGTGCACCGGAGCCCCCGCTAGCGCCCGGGTACCGGCGGAGGCCAGGGTGCTAGCGAAGGCCGACCTTTCCGCGGGCGCCGAGTTGCCCACAGAGGTGGGGATCCCGGACGCCGAGCTTTTGGTGGACGGCATGATCCCGGTGAAGGCCGAACCCGCGGCCGCCGGGCTTCCTGCAGACATCAGGTTTCCGACGGGTGCGTGAGTGCGGACGAGCGCCGGATTGCCAACGGACGACCGATCACCGGCGGACGCCGAGCTACCTGTAGAGGCCTGGAGTTTTGTGGGTGCCGGGCTTTCTGCGTGTGCGGGGCTGTGGACGGGGTCGGGTTGTCGGTGGTGGGC
>NZ_SMKT01000004.1 GCF_004348735.1 Actinomadura sp. KC06 | reverse complement strand
GGGGAAGGCCGGGGTGGTGTGGGCCCCGGCCTTCTGGAGGGGTCAGCCCTTGCGGGCGGGGAGGATGCGCTTTACGGCCAGGGCGGCGGAGACGAGGGTGAACAGGGCCAGGCCGATCCAGAGGGCCTGGAGGCCGAGCCAGGGTGAGGCGGCCGCGGCGCCGCCGAAGCCGGCGGCGACGCCGCCGATGGGGGGAGAGTTGTACATGCCTACCATTTCCTTTCTTTGCGCCAGGCGGCCTGCCAGAAAGCACGGGCCTGGACGATCTGGAGGAAGACGTCGAAGATCATTTCGACGACGATGGTGCCGGCGAGGGCCATCTGGACGGGGCCGCGCTGCCGGACGGTGACCACCCGCTCGACCATGAAGATGACGGTGACGGCGCCCCAGAGCGGGCTGATCTGGATGCCGCCGAGCCAGATGGCCGAGTAGACGAGCGAGGAGAGGTAAGCGGTGATCACCAGGATGCCGACCAGGGAGAGGAGCTGCCTGCCCCAGTAGGGGCGGGTGATCGGCGTCCATCCGTAGTCGATGAGGTTCTCCAGGGCGCCGCGCTTCCAGCGCAACCGCTGCTGGGCCAGTTCTCGCCAGGTCGGCATCACCTCGGTCGTGAGCGTGCATTCCTTGGGGCACAGGATGCGGAAGCCGAGATGCAGGATGGCCAGGGTGAGCTCGTTGTCCTCTGTCAGGACGCGCACGTCGTAGACGTGAGGGAGGCCGGGGAGGCGGAGTTCGCGGCGGGCGGCGACCACCTCTTGGAGGGTGGCGGCGCGGAAGATGGTGGCCGTACCGGTCAGGACGAGCGCCTTGCCCTGGAGCCTGCGGACGTCCCGGGCGTAGCGGGCATATTCGTTGCGCTGGAACATCCCGACGGCGCCGCCGCCCGGCTTGCCGGTGAACGTGCCGCCGACGGCGGCGTAGTGGCCGGAGGCGAGGAAGTCGACGCCGTGCCGGATGAATCCCGGGTCGAGCGCCGAGTCGGCGTCCATCACCATGATCGCGTCGTCCGGGCCGAAGATCGGGAGCAGCCGGTCGAGGACCTGGTTCAGCGCGCCCGCCTTCTTGTGCTCGTTCCCGCGCGTGCCGACGATCTCGACGCCGCAGAGCTGCGCCAACGCGGCGGTGGCGTCGGAGCAGTTGTCCGCGATCACCACGATGTGGTCCGGGGGACGTTCCTGCCTGCGCAGCGAGGCGATCGTCTCGGTGATCTGCTTCGCCTCGTTGTGGGCGGGGATCAGGACCGTCACCCGCATCGCGTCCGCCTGGATGGGAGGCAGTTCGCGCTTGCCGCCCCGGCGGCGGGCCCGCGCGGGAGCGCGCTCCGGGAGCGGGCGGGCCGGTGCCGGCGTGCCGACCGTCCGACGAGGGGGGACGGGTGGACGGAGCGCCGTGCCGCGACGTGGCGACGTGACCGGACGCGGCATTGTGGCCGGGCGTGTGCCCGTGACCTGACCTGGGGATGCGGATGGACGTGGGGATGCGACCGGGTCTTGTGGAGTGGCCGGACGCGGGGATGCAACCGGGCCTTGTGGAGTGACCGGGCGTGGCGCTGTGGCCGGACGTGGAGCTGCAGCGGGATGCGTCGGTGTTGCCGGACGGCCGGGGGCGGCCGGGCGTGGGCCGGTGACCGGACGCGGTGGTGCGGGCGGGCGGTAGCGCGGTGCCGACCTGTCGGGGACGGTGACGGTCGGTGAGGCGCCAGGTCCCCACACCGCCGAGGACGTCAAGTGCCCTGGCCTTGGACGTGCGGAACGGTCGAGCCGATGACGTCCGGGCTGGTGGCCGGTGGGCGGACGCGGGACGGTCGCGTCCTGGTCGAAGTCGTGGCGCACGTCAGCGGGCCTCCTCGCCGCCGACCCGCAACAGACGACCAAAGGCGATGATGTTGTCGGTGTAGTGGCCGCTGCCCCGGTCGAAGCGTCCGCCGCAGGTGATCAACCGGATCGCCGCGTAGCCGGGATCGCCGTAGACCCGCTGGGTGGGGAACCGGTTCTTGCCCACATGTTCGACCGAGTCGATCCGGAACACGGCGGTGCGGCCGTCGGCGCGCTGGACGTTCACGCGATCGCCGGGGCGGAGGTTGCCCAGCCGGTGGAAGACCGCCGGGCCGGTGGCCGTGTCCACATGCCCGATGATCACGGCCGAGCCCTGGCTGCCGGGCGCGGCGCCGAGGCGGTA
Organism: Actinomadura sp. KC06; assembly: GCF_004348735.1. Taxonomy (GTDB): domain Bacteria; phylum Actinomycetota; class Actinomycetes; order Streptosporangiales; family Streptosporangiaceae; genus Spirillospora. The sequence continues at coordinate 123,055 of NZ_SMKT01000004.1, read as the reverse complement.
CCAGCCCGCTTCGTGGGCGCGGCGGAGCGGCGGCGTCTCGACGGTCTGGTCCGGGTTCTTGGCCAGCTTCATCAGCGGTGTCCGGACGCCGATCCGCGGCACGTCGAGACGCAGCGGCACCGAAGGTGGCAGTGCCAGGGGCGTCGCGATCCCGGGCCCGGCGGGCACGGCGCCCTCGGATGGGGTGGACGCGCCAGGGGCGGGCATGGGCGGAGCCGCGGTGGCAGGACGTTCCCGGAACGCCTGGACGATCAGAAAAGCCGTCACGACCAGGCCGGACAACCCGACGGCAACGGCCGCGAGGATGCGCGGACGCCGACCACGATTCACCACGGGACGCACTCCTCCCCCCGCTCGTCCACTGGGATGGCGCCACGGATCGTGACGCAGGTCGAACCGTATTGGCTTATGTGAAGATTTGCCCCTGGTCGGGAGTAAAGCCGCAGATGAACGGCATATGACGAGTGAGGTGAGCCGGTCATGATCAAGCGATAATGGCCTCCTCCTCTACGGACGCTTCTCCTCGTCCGCCGGGACCAAGTCGCGGCTCTTCATCGCCAAATATGGCGTCTGACCTGCAGAAACGTGACCACGGCCAAGGAACGGGCATGATCGGGCAGGGACCGGCCGCCAAGCGGCGACGACGGACCGGCCTCCCGATCCGGCTACAAAGATTGCTGACCGGAAGCGGCCGTCATGCCTGCCCGAAAATCGGTTCTCGCAGGCCATTGCCATGTTCAGTGGTCCACAACCCGTGTCCGAAACGCCGTCACGCGGTGGGCCAGGCGCGGGCGACGTCCCGCGCCTTGACCTTCACGTCGCGTCAACGTGTGTCATGGGGGCATGCGGATCGGCGAACTGGCCGCGCTGGTCGGGGTGTCAACCCGGACTGTGCGGCATTACCACCACCTCGGCTTGCTACCCGAGCCCGAACGGCTGGCGAACGGGTACCGGGAATACCGGCTCCGGGACGCCGTGGTGCTCGCTCGGGTACGGAGGCTGGCGGAGCTGGGACTCGCGCTGTACGAGATCAAAGACGTCCTCGCCGACGAGCGGGGACGGGAACTGCGCGAGGTGCTGGCCGAGCTAGACGCGGACCTGGCCAGGCAGCAGGAGGCGATCGAGGCGCGCAGGGCGCGGCTCGCGGCGTTGCTCGCGGACGTGGAGCTGGGCGCCGACTCGGCGGTTTCGCCGGAGATGTCGGACGTCCTGCGCGGCCTGCCGAACGGCTCGCGGTTCGCCGACGCCGACCGAGGGATGCTGGCGCTCGTCGAGACCGCGGCGGGCCCCGGCTTCACGGCGATGCTGCGGCCGCTCACCGAGCCGGGAGCGCCGGCGCGGGCAGAGCGGATCTACACGCGGTTGGACGAGATCGCCGAAGCGACGACGGAGGACCCCAGGATTCCCGGAATCGCCGAAGAAGTCGTGGCCCTTCTGCCGGACGAACTGGCAGACCTCATGGTCGCGAAGGGCATGGACGGCGAATGGCTGGACGAGATGTCCGCCGCACAAGCCGAGGTCTTCCGTCTGACCCTGAAGACGCTGCAGTACAGGAAGGCGCTGCTCAACAGCGAGGTGCGACCTGACCAGGAGGCGCTGCCCGACGGAAAGGCGCTGCGCGACGGGAAGACGCTGCTTGACAGCGAGGCGCTGCCCGATGGGGAGCCGCTGCCCGACGGGAAGGCACTGCCCGACAGCGAGGTGCGACCTAACCGGGAGGCGTTGCGCGACGGGAAGGCGCTGCGCGAGGGGGAGGCGTTGCGCGAGGGGGAGGCGCTGCCCGACAGGAAGACGCTGCCCGACAGCGAGGCGCTGCGCGACAGCGAGGTGCGGACTGACCGGGAGGCGCTGCGCGAGGGGGAGGCGCTGCCTGACGGCGAGACGCTGCCCGACGGGGAGGCGTTGCGCGCTGGGAAAGGGCTGCGTGACGGGGAAGTGCTGCGCGGCGGGGAGATGTTGCGGGACGGAGCGTGCTGAGCGTTGCGCGGGTCGCGCTGTACGGGGTGGTGCCGGCTGAGGTGGTTCTCGCGGTGCTGCTCGTGGCGGGCGTGCCGTTGCCCCGTGTTGCCGTGCTGGCTGGGGAGGTCGTGGTCGCGGCGGTGATCGTTCTGGAGGTCGCCGCCGCCTGCCTGCTGGTGCGGGAGCGGCGGCGGGACGGCGCCGGGTGGTGGGCCGCCCTCCGGAGCGTCGACCGGCTGGTTCCGGAGCGGGTCCGCAGGATCATGGCGTTCGACCTGAAAGGCCTGGTCAGCGTCGCGCTGCTGGTGGTGCGTCGCCGGCACGGGGTACCGCCGAGCGCGGTGGGCCTGCCCTATTCGGGCGGTCAGCTCTCTTTCCAGTTGGCGTTTCTGTTCGCAATGGTCGTGGAGGCCGTCGTGGCCGAAGTGCTGTTGCGGGGAATCGGCGCGGACGAGGGGCTGCGTTCCGTGGTCCTCGTGGTCGACCTGTACTCGATCCTTGTCGTGGTGGCGATCATCGCGGCGTGCGTGACCCGGCCGCATGTGCTGTCGGACGACGAACTGCGCGTCCGGTACGGGGCCTTCTTTGACCTGCGCGTTCCACGGGGCCTGATCTCGTCGGTGCGGCTCGCGCGGAATTTCAACGAGAGCGGCATGGTCAAGGTGAAGGACGAGCGGCTGTCGGTAGCGGTGTCGGCGCAGACGAATGTGGTCGTGGAACTGAGCGAACCGATCGAGGTCGTCCGTCCTCTGGGCGGACGGGCCACGGTGCGGACGGTCCGGTTCTTCGCCGACGACCCGGCCCCGCTGGTTGATGTCCTCCCTGGTACTCGGGCCTGATAACGCCGGACGGGTCGTCGAAGCCCGGCGGCGCGGCGCCACCCACGAAACGGTGAAGAAACCTGCCGGTGTGTTGCCTGGAACGTTGTTGTTCCATCCCCGAATGGAAGAAGAGGCATGCGCATGGCCCGACACCGGCCGTCAACCGATTCGCAGCCCTCACGGCGTTTCGCCCTCGGACTCCTGGGCGCCTTACCCCTCGCCACGGGCGGCGCGCTGGCGTCGTCCCCGGAAATCGCGGAAGCGGCCACGGGAACTCCTCGTGGTGGGCCGCGGCCAGGCGGCGCCTACGACCGGTTCCTGAAGCGACTCGCCGAGCGGGACGAGTTCTCCGGGACGATCCTGGTCGCCTACCGCGGCCGTCCCGTATTGGCCAGGGCCTATGGCATGGCCGACAAGGAACGGTCGATTCCCAATCGCGCCGACACCATCTACAACCTCGCTTCGACGGCCAAGACGTTCACCGGCCTGGCGGTGGTCCAGCTCGTGCGGAAAGGCAGGATCAGGCTCCACGAGCCATTGGGCTCCTACCTGGACGGCTACCCGGACGAGGTCGCCAAGCACGTCACCGTCCACCAGTTGCTCACCCACACTTCGGGGTTGGTGAACCACATCCTTCCCGGTGAGGGCGACAACCGCGTCACGAACAGCGTCGAAGAGGAGATGCGGCTTCGCAGCGAAGGGCACCGGAAGGCGAAGCCGATGTTCACCCCGGGAACCCAGCACTCCTACAGCAGTGTCGGTTTCTCCATCCTCGGGGAACTCGTCGCGACGGTGTCGGAAGAGAAGTCGTTCCACAAATACGTCGCCGACAACATTTTCGCTCCGGCGAAAATGACCAGCACCGCGTACTACACCCGCCCGGACTGGCTGACCAACAAGCGGATCGCCCACCCCTACATCTACCAGACCGACGGATCGCGGATCGACGGCGTCCGGAATCTGGACGCGGGAGCGGTCCTGAATGGCGGGAATGGCAGCAACGCCGCCCGCGCCTTCATCGGATCAGGTGGTGGCGGCGCCTTCTCGACCGCGTCCGACCTGGTCAGGTTCTCGTTCGCGTTGGAAAGCGGCAAGCTCGCCGGACGCGCCTACACCGAACTCTTCATGGGCCCGAAGTTCCCGAGAAAGCCACGGGACGATTCCGACGCCGCGACGGCCGGATTCGCGGCGTACGGCCCGGTCGCCAGCATCGCCCGCGACCAGCGGCTCGTCGGGCACGGCGGCGGAATCGCCGGCGGCAACACCAACTGGACGATCTATCGCGACAGCGGCTGGATCGGCGTCATTCTCTGCAACTACGACCTCGATGTCGGATCCATCATCGCCGAGGAGAGAAAGGCCGTCCTGGGAACGTCCTGACCCTCCTCGGTGCAACGAAAACCCACGCCACCATGGGTGCGGTCCAGGTCAATACCGGAAGAGGGCAGGCCGGCGGGACGCGGGGTGAGGGTTTGGTCTACCTGTCCCCGTTGGACCGGTTCACGGGGTAGACCTGCATCTGTGCAGGTGAGTTATGTGAGTGAGGCGACTCCGGGACGGGAGAACGAGGACTTCGTCGCGGCGGGCCCGGGGTGGGTCGTGCTGCTGGACGGGGCGACGGCGCCCGCGGGGGTGGACAGCGGATGCGAGCACGACCCGGCGTGGCTGGTGCGCAGGCTGGGCGGACGGATCGCGGCGCTGCTGGCCCTGGAGGACGGCAAGCCGCTGCCGGACCTGGTGGCCGAGGCGATCAAGGTGACGGGTGAGGCGCACACGAGGACGTGCGATCTGCAGAATCCGGACAGCCCGTCCGCGACGGTGTCGCTGCTGCGGCGCAGCGGCGACGCGGTGGAGTGGTTCGTCCTGGCCGATTCGCCGATCGTGATGGACGTCGGCGAGATCCGCGTCTTCCGGGACGACCGCGTCGATCATCTGCCGAGCTACACGCTCGAAGGCGTCCGGAAGTCCCGCAACAGCCCGGGCGGATTCTGGGTGGCCAGCACGAAGCCGGAGGCCGCGTACGAGGGGCTGACCGGCGAGGTGCCGATGGAGGGGCTGAGGCGGGCGGCGGTGCTGAGCGACGGCGCGTCCAGGCTGGTGGAGCGTTTCGGGCAGATGGGATGGGACGACCTGCTCCGCCTCCTGGACGAGGAAGGCCCGCGCGAACTGGTCAGGAGGACCAGGGAAGCGGAGGCGTCGGCGGACGGCCCCCGAGGAAAGCGATACGACGACGCCACCGCGGTCCTGGTCCGCTTCTAGCCGCCCGACCGCCGACCGCCACCCCGCCCACGCCCCCCGGCCCCCAGCGCTCAGCGTTTTGACGGTGGGATGTGGGGCCACCAGTTGCCGAGGTCTTCGGGCTGATGGGCGGCTTCCACGCGAATGGTGGCGGGCATCATCGGGAAGCGGCGTCCGGCCGGGAACGTCCGCTCGTAGGACGGCGGGTCGAGGACGACCACGCGGGTGCCGTTCACGACCGGGATGTCGGCCGGCACGCCCTCGTTCCAGATCCATTCGCCATGCGCGTCGACGAGGTTCCACGGGCTGGAGACGACGGGCGGCCCGGGCGGGACGTCGGCGTTCAGGAAGCAGGCGAGGATCTCGGGGGCGGGACGGTTCCCGGTCAGGCCGTCCGGGCGTCCGATGAGGGCGCCGGCGAGCAGGACGTGCAGCTGGAAGTTGTCCCCGATGCCGCCGATGGCAACCGTCCAGCCCTTGCGGCTGGCACGGTCCAGGACGAGGAGCCGCTCACCGTCCAGGACGCGCAGCAGCGCGTGGTAGTGGTCCATCTGCCCGAGGTACTGGACGGCCTGCCCCGCCGTCAGCGCGCGGAAGTCGCGGTCGGCCAGCCCCGCACGGACGGACGACGAGTTCTGCAGCACCGTGCACCCCGCCATCGCGAACTGCGGCAGCGCGAACCACGCCATCATCGCGGCGACCGCGCCCTCCCCGAGCTTCGGCGCGACCGTGTCGACGGCCTGCTGGGACGGCTGCTCGTCCTGCATGTCGGGCGGCTTGCCGCCGGTGGCCTCCTCCCAGGCGTTGGCGAACGCCAGCGCTCCGGAGGTGACCTCGGTGATCCGATCGACGACGGCCCGCCCGGCGGGCGATCCGGCGTCGGCGCCGTTCTCGATCCAGGCGCCGGTGACGATGGCGAGCCAGCCGCCGAGGTTCGGCGGGGCCTGCGCGATGCCGTCGGCCATGCGCGGCATCGCGGCGTTCATCTCGGCGGGGGAGGCGGTCTGGGTCGCCTCCATGAGCTGGGGCAGCAGGTCGCCGAAGGACCTGTCCTCGGCGACCGCCGCCCGGACGATCTGGTCTGCGAGCTGATGGAGAGCCATGCTTGATCACCCTGGCACAGCGGACAAGGGGGCGGTGAATCGGGGCCGCGAGCCCTTACATCCTGGAATCTGATTCTAGAATCGAGCCCATGCAGCCACAGGAGTTCGCCCAGGTGCTCGGGGTCGTCCGCGAGTTCGTCCGCGAGCAGGTGATCCCGCGCGAGGACGAGATCGAGGAGACCGACGCGATCCCGGAGCCGCTGCGCGACGCGTCCAGGGACATGGGCCTGTTCGGCTACGCGCTCCCGGAACGGTACGGCGGGCTCGGGCTCTCGGTGAGCGAGGAGGTCCGGCTCGTCTTCGAGCTCGGCTACGCCAGCCCCGCGTTCCGCTCCATGTTCGGCACCAGCAACGGCATCGCCGGGCAGGTCCTCGTCAACGCCGGCACCGAAGCGCAGAAGGACGAATGGCTGCCCAAGCTCGCGTCCGGCCAGGTCATCGGGGCCTTCGCGCTCACGGAGGCCGAGGCGGGCTCCGACCCCAGCACGCTCACCACGACGGCGACGCGCGACGGGGACGACTACGTCGTCAACGGCGCCAAGCGGTTCATCACCAACGCCCCCGAAGCCGACGTCTTCATGGTCTTCGCCAGGACGGGCGGCGCCGGTTCCCGAGGCATCTCCACGTTCCTCATAGAGAAGGGCACGGACGGACTGACCGTCGGCCCGTCCGACCAGAAGATGGGTCAGCGCGGCGCACACACGGCTGAGGTCTTCTTCGACGGCGTGCGCGTCCCGGCCCACAACATGGTCGGGACGGAAGGAACCGGGTTCCGCACCGCCATGACGTCCCTCGCCCACGGACGAATCAGCATCGCCGCCGTCTGCGTGGGGCTCGCCCAGAGAATCCTGGACGAGACGGTCGCCTACGCCAAGGAACGCACCCAAGGCGGACGGACGATCGGCGAATATCAGCTCGTCCAAGGGCTCATCGCCGATTCGCAGACCGAGCTGTACGCCGGACGCTCCATGGTGCTCGAAGCCGCCCGCGCCTACGACGCCAGAGAGGACGCCAAGCTCGGACCGTCCTGCGCCAAGTACTTCTGCTCCGAGATGGCCGGACGCGTCGCCGACCGCGCCGTCCAGGTCTACGGCGGCATGGGGTACATGCGCGGCGTCGCCGTCGAACGCTTCTACCGCGACGTCCGGCTCTTCCGCATCTACGAGGGGACGAGCCAGATCCAGCAGCTCGTCATCGCCCGCGACCTGCTCCGCTGATCAGCGCGGACGGCGCCGTCCGGACGAGGCGCAAACCGGTTCGCACCATCAGCTCAGGCCGTGTATGGTTTCACTGCGCGAACGGCGCAGGCCCCTTTAGCTCAGTCGGCAGAGCGTCTCCATGGTAAGGAGAAGGTCTACGGTTCGATTCCGTAAAGGGGCTCACGGCATTCCGGCCGCCATCCGACCAGGACGGCGGCCTTCGTCGTCCCCGGACCTTCCCCGGCCTTCTCGAGCCCCGCCTTCCTCCGAAGGACCGGCCGTTCCGTCAGCCCGACTGGCCCGGATTCGCTCCATACAGGGGCCTGTGGTACCGTCCCACCGGTTCCAGTCCGACGTTTCGCAGGTCATCGGCACACCCGGTAACCTGGGACACGGTCCGGGGGGAGCCCTCGAAACCGATTCCCGATCATCGACCGGGTTTTCGTGTTTCCGGGGTTCGGTGGGCATCCGGTATCCTTGCATTCCGGTCCACACCGACCATCGCGGCGGGGTAGCTCAGTCAGGCAGAGCAAGCGGCTCATAATCGCTGTGTCGCCGGTTCAAGTCCGGCCCTCGCTACTACCCATGTCTCTCACCTCCCCACCGGAGGTGGGCGGGCCTGGGTCCAACCGCCGGCCGCCCGTCCTGGGCGACCGACGTCCGAACGTTCCTTGTCCCCAGCTCAGAAAGGCACTCCATCGTGGCTGCCACCGACGTCCGGCCGAAGATCACGCTGGCCTGCCAGGAGTGCAAGCACCGCAACTACATCACGCGGAAGAACCGGCGCAACGACCCGGACCGCCTCGAGATCAAGAAGTACTGCCCCAACTGCCGGACCCACCGTCCGCACCGGGAGACCCGCTAGCCGAGCCGGACGGAGCCGCGGCCGCCTATAGAGACGCCCGCCCGGCCACCGTCCGTCCGCCCGCACCGGCCGACCCGCCCGCAGCCCGGACGAGAGGCGCGGCGCCCCACCAGGCCGCCGCCCACCGCCCACCGTCCGCACCGGGGAATCCCGACGGTTGAGCGGGTTTCGACACCCGCGAAGCAGCAGCTTCTTCGCATGCTTGCCCCGACCCTGATCAGCCCGTCCTCGCCAGTGAGACCCGCGAGGGCGGGCTGAACGTCGTTCTGTTAACGTCCGTCCGAAGCCCCGGTCGACCTGGAGGGACGGCACTGCATGGCACTGAACCGTGATTTCATCGGGCGGACCTTCCCGCCCAGCGAACCGTACGAGGTGAGCCGGGTGAAGATCCGCGAGTTCGCGGACGCCATCGGCGACCACAACCCGATCTACCGCGACCAGGAGGCCGCCAAGGCGGCCGGACACCCCGACGTCATCGCGCCGCCCACCTTCCCGATCGTCGTCTCCTTCGGCGGCAACGCCCTCGCCGACCCCGACCTCGGGCTCAACTACGCGATGGTCGTCCACGGCGAGCAGCGGTTCGAGTACGTCCGCCCGCTCCGCGCCGGCGACGTCGTCACCTGCACCACCACGATCACCGAGATCAAGTCGATCGGCAGCAACGAGAAGATCGCCGTCGAGACCGACGTCAAGACCGTCGAGGGCGAGATGATCTGCAAGTCGTACAACACGATCGTGGAGCGAGGGGCCTGATGACCGCCACCGTGAAGTACGCCGACGTCGAGGTCGGCACCGAGATCCCCGCACGCACGTACGCCATCGACCGCGCCGATCTGGTCATGTACGCGGGCGCGTCCGGCGACTTCAACCCGATCCACTGGCGCGAGTCCGTCGCGAAGGCCGTCGGGCTCCCGGACGTGATCGCGCACGGCATGTACACGATGGCGCAGGGCGGCCGGTTCGTCACCGACTGGACCGGCGACCCGGGCTCCGTCGTCGACTACGGGGTACGGTTCTCCTCTCCGGTCGTCGTCCCCGACGAGGGCGGCGCGACGCTGGAGATCAGCGGCAAGGTGGAGGAGAAGCTCGACGGCAACAAGGTCGTCGTGGCGCTCACCGCCAGGTCGGACGGCCAGAAGGTCCTCACGCGTGCGAAGGCGGTCGTCAAGCTCGCCTGACCGCCAAGGCTGGGCGGCCGCACGCGGCGCGGTCGCACGCCAGGCCGAGCCGGCCGCGCGAGGACGAGCGACGCAGGTACGGGGAAGGGAAAGTCGACGTGGCGGTGTTCGCTGAAGAGGTGAACCTGGCCGGATACACCACGCTGCGGCTGGGCGGTCCCGCCCGGCGGTTCGTCGAGGCGACGACCGAGGCGGAGCTCGTCGCCGCGATCCGCACGGCCGACGACGCGGGCGAACCCGTCCTCGTGCTCGGCGGCGGCAGCAACCTGGTCGTGTCCGACGCGGGCTTCCCCGGCACCGTCGTGCACGTCGGAACCCGCGGCGCCGAACGCGTCGCCGCAGACGGCGACAGGGTCCTCGTCCGCGTCCAGGCGGGCGAGGACTGGGACCCGTTCGTCGCCCGCTGCGTCGCCGACGGCCTCGCAGGCGTCGAATGCCTGTCCGGCATCCCCGGACGCGTCGGCGCGACCCCGATCCAGAACGTCGGCGCCTACGGCCAGGACGTCAGCGAAACGGTCGTCGAAGTCCGCGCCTACGACCGACACGCCCGCGCCCACGTCACCCTCGACCGCGACGCCTGCCGGTTCACCTACCGGCACAGCGCGTTCAAGGGTCACGACCGGTACGTCATCCTGGACGTGACGTACGCGCTGCACGAGTCCGAGGAGTCGCAGCCGATCGCCTACGCGGAACTGGCGAAAAGGCTCGGCGTCCAGCCCGGGGACAGGGTGACGCTGAAAGAGGCGCGCGACGCCGTCCTCGAACTGCGCCGCGGCAAGGGCATGGTCCTGGACGCCGCCGACCCCGACACGCGCAGCGCCGGATCGTTCTTCACCAACCCGATCCTGGACCCCGGCCAGCTCACCGACCTGGAACGCCGCGTCGCCGAACGCCTCGGTCCGGACGTGACGTTCCCCCGCTACCCGGAGACCGGCGGCCGGATCAAGACGTCCGCCGCCTGGCTCATCGACCGCGCCGGCTTCGCCAAGGGCCATGCCCTCGGACCGGCGCGGATCTCCACCAAGCACACCCTGGCCCTCACCAACCCCGGCGGCGCAGGCACGGCCGACCTGCTCGCCCTCGCCCGCGAGGTCCGCGACGGCGTTCGCGCCGCGTTCGGCGTCGAGCTGGTGAACGAGCCCGTCCTGATCGGCGTGACCCTCTGACCCGCTGTCTGACCCGCCCGGCTCGACAGGTGTGACATGACGAACATTGGGCCCCTGACCAGGGCTTGGTAGGGTCGAGACGTCGAGGGGGAGTAGTCCCAATCGCGTGATCGACATACTGGCGCCGCCTGTGGCGCCCGGTCACGCGGGCCCGGTTCTGATCCGGGCGGACGAGACCTTCGGCCTGGCAGTCATGCCGGGCCGAGGCCGCTGCTCCCGAAGCTCCCGCCCTCCGCTCGGCATCCGAGCGAGAGGGAACCGGTGTCCGCCTTCCTCATCAGCATGGCCGTGATCTTCGTTGCCGAACTGGGCGACAAGAGCCAGCTCATGGCCATGACCTTCGCCACCCGCTTCCGGGCGCTCCCGGTGCTGATCGGCATCACGGCCGCGACCGCGATCGTCCACCTGGCGAGCGTCGCGCTCGGCGCCGCGCTGGGGGCCGCGCTCCCGACCGGCCCGATCTCGATCCTCGCCGGTCTCGCGTTCCTCGGCTTCGCGCTGTGGACGCTGCGCGGCGACGAACTCGACGACACCGAACGCGACAAGGCCCGCCGCGCCACCGGTTCGGCGATCCTGGCCGTCGGCGGGGCGTTCTTCCTCGCCGAACTGGGCGACAAGACGATGCTCGCCACCGTCACCCTCGCCGCCGACAACGGCGGGCTCCTCGCGCTGACCGGCGTGTGGGCCGGTTCGACGATCGGGATGGTCGCCGCGGACGCGCTCGCCATCGTGATCGGCCAGATCCTCGGCAGGAAGCTCCCCGAGCGGGTCATCAAGTACGGCGCCGCCGCCGGGTTCGCGATCTTCGGCGTCCTCCTGCTCGTCGAAGGCGCCACCGCGTGAAGGGGGCCGCCGGATCAGCCGGTGAGTCCGCCGGATCAGCCGGTGAGCCAGGCGTCGACTCCGGCCAGCAGCCGGCGCCGGACGTCGTCGGGCGCCGCCGAGGCCCGGATCGACTGGCGGGCCAGGTCCGCCAGCTCGGCGTCGGAGAAACCATGCTCGGTGCGGACGAGGTCGTACTGGCGGGCGAGCCGCGACCCGAACAGCAGCGGATCGTCCGCGCCCAGCGCGATCGGCGCGCCCGCCTCGTACAGCGCCCGGACGGGGACGTCCGTCGCCGTCGCCGCCACCCCGAGGCCCACGTTCGACGCCGGGCAGACCTCCAGCGTCACGCCCCGCTCGGCGATCGACGCCACCAGCCGCGGGTCGGCGACCGCGCGCACGCCGTGGCCGATCCGGTCGGCCCGCAGCGTCTCCAGGCACTCCCGGACGCTCGCCGGCCCGAGCAGCTCGCCGCCGTGCGGCACCGACAGCAGCCCGCCGCGCTTCGCGATCCGGAACGCGCCCTCGAAGTCGTACGCCCGTCCCCGCCGCTCGTCGTTGGACAGCCCGAACCCGACCACGCCCTCGCCCGCGTACCGGACGGCCAGCCGCGCGAGCGTCTTCGCGTCCAGCGGGTGCCGCGTCCGGTTCGCCGCGATCACCACGCCGATGCCGACGCCCGCCGCGTCCGACGCCGCCCGCGCGGCGTCCAGCACCAGCTCGACGGTCGGGGTCAGCCCGCCGAACATCGCCGCGTAGCCGCTCGGATCGACCTGGATCTCCAGCCAGCCCGAGCCTTCGGCCGCCTCGTCCTCCGCGGTCTCGCGGAGCAGGCGGCGCAGGTCGTCGGGCGTCCGCAGCACCGAGCGCGCGATGTCGTACAGGCGCTGGAACCTGAACCATCCGCGCTCGTCGGTCGCGTGCAGGCGGGGCGGCCAGTCTTCGACGAGCGCGTCCGGCAGGTGGACGCCGTGCACGCCGGCGAGCTCCACCAGCGTGGAATGCCGCATCGAACCCGTGAAGTGCAGGTGCAGGTGCGCCTTCGGGAGCAGGGCCACGTCCGGACGGGTGGAGCCGCACGCGACGCGTGGGTGCTCCGAGCGGGGTGAAACGGTACGGGCCTCCATGAGCCAATGTTGCCGGATCTTCAGCTCGGCGGAACCCCCGGCCCGAAGGATCATCACACCGGACTACCTCGCATGACACCGCACGGCCATCCCGCTCATGGGCATCACTGAAAAAACTTTGGAATCACGTGCAACCCCTGCCCGGCACCGTGCGTATACGAGGGGCGCCAGAGAGAGACAGGCACACCCCCGCAAGGAAGACGGGCAGAAGGGATACACGATGATCACGCTGAAGGCCGCACTGATCGCGGCGTCCGCCGTCGGCACCGTCGCCGTGGGCGGCGGCGCGACGTGGGCGATGACCGGCGCCTCCGGCCCCGCGGCCCCGCAGCCCCCCGCCGCCAAGGCGCCCGCTGCGGAGCGCCAGGTCCAGGACAAGCTGCCCGCGACGCCCCCGACCTGCCTGCCGGCCAAGCCCGGCCTGCCCGGCGCGAAGCTCCCGGACGGCAAGCTCCCCGACGCCGCCGCCAAGAAGGAGATCGAGAAGCACCTGAAGCAGAACCCGGTCGGCAAGGACCTCCCGCAGGGCCAGCTGCCGAAGCCGGACGTCCCCGCCGTCCCCGGTGCGCCGAACCCCGGCGTGCCCAGCACCCTGCCGAAGGCGGACGTGCCGAAGAGCGACGTCCCCGGCGTCAAGGCCCCGGACGCCAAGACGCTGCCGAAGAACCTGCCCACCTGCGCGCCGTCCACCGACGACCTCGGCAAGAACGTCCCGGCGCCGCCGGCCGGCCGCGTCCCCGGCAAGCCCGGCCTGCCCTCCGCGCCCAAGCTCGACTGCAGCAAGCTGCCGCCCGCGGTGAAGGTCGGCAGCCCGGTCGAGAAGGCCGTCATGCTGACCAAGGGCCTGCGCTACGCCTCGACCGTCCCGGGCTCCGCTGAGCTGCGCAAGCACAACATCTGCGCCGTCACGCAGAAGTGGACCGGCACCGCCGGCCAGTGGATCACCGTCGAAACGCTGAAGACGCCCGCCGGAATGACGCAGAATCAGCTCCGGCAGGCGCTGAACCTGCCGAAGGGCGGAACCCCGATCACCGTGTACGGGGCGGCCGGCTGGATGGGCCCGGGCGGCAGCGGCGTGCTGCTGTTCGACCCGAACGGCTACTCGATGTTCGTCAACGGCAGCCCGGTCCTCGCGGGTGGTCTCAAGGACGTGACCACCGCCCTGCGCCAGGCCCAGTAGAGGAAAGGACGCGGGCGGTCTGAGGGACGCGGACCGCCCGCGTCAGGGCCCGCGAGCGCACCGGCCGCACGATCGCGCGGGGAGCCGGTGCGCGGGCGCGAAAAGAAAGACGCGGGCGGGCGGCCCGGCGCGGAGGCCGCCCGCTCTCGGTAAGTACGCCGGATCCGCTCTAGCCGGGACGGAGCACAGGTGGGGCGTCGAGACGACCAGTCGTTCGTGGAGTTCGTGACGGAACGCGGCGATGCCCTGCTGCGCACCGCGGCACTGATGTGCGGGGCCCGGCAGGACGCCGAGGACATCCTGCAGACCGCGCTGGAAAAGGCCTACCGGCACTGGGGCCGGCTGGAGGCGGGCAGCGATCCGGAACCCTACGTCCGCCGGATCCTGGTCAACCTCGTGATCAGCCGGTCCCGCCGCTGGAAGGTGCTACGGGAGATCCACATGGCGAGGCTTCCGGAGACGCCGGCCGTCTCGCCGAACCACGCCGTCGAGCTGAGGGGGACGCTCATGGACGAGCTGCGCAAGCTCGGTCCGCGGCAGCGGGCCGTACTGGTCCTGCGCTTCTGGGAGGACCTGTCGGAGGCGGAGACGGCGCAGGCGCTCGGCTGTTCGGTCGGAACGGTCAAGAGCCAGGCGTCCCGGGGGCTGGCCAGGCTCCGGGAACGCCTCGACAAGAACCTGGCGCCACTGGGGAGATGAGCGATGGATCTGGAGAGTGAACTGCGGAAGGCCATGGCCGAGCAGGTGTCCGGCGCGTCCGCGCCGTCGTCGCTCGTCGCGGACGTCAAGCGCCGCCACCGGCGCAGGAAGACCCGGATCCACGCGGCCGCCGGAGCGGTCGCCGCCTCGGTCGCCGCGCTCGCCCTGGTGCCCACCTATCAGTCGTTCCGGGCCACACCTGCCGGAAACTCCGAGACGACACGTCCGACGAGCACTGTCTCGGCGTTCCAGCAGCCGGAACGGCCGCCCGCCCCGGGCCTCTCCCGGCCCCCGTCAGCAAAGGGACGGTCCGGGGCGGGAGCGACCAGGCACCCCGAGCACCCGCCCGGCGGGCCGGGCGGCGGGGCGCGCAAGCCCGGCATCGGCGGGCTGCACGACCTGCCGAGCTGGGTCACCTACCTTCCCGACGGCCTCACCGCCGCCGCGCCCTGCGCCGTGACGGGCAACGCCCACCGCAAGACCACGACCTGCAAGTGGCGGGGCGACGTCGGCTGGGTGGAGATCGTCCTGGTGAAGGGCGGGCTCGCCGGGCCGCAGGAGCTGATGAAGTCGACGGGCATCCCCGGCCGCACGTCCGTCCGCGGGACGCCCGCGCTCACCGGCGACCTTCCCGGCTCCGGACGCCAGATCTCCTGGCTGGCCGGGCCGAACGTCGGCGTGACCGTGTCCGCGGGCGGATCGGTCACCGGCCACCTCATGCGCATCGCCGAAGGCGTCCGCCCATGAAGCCCGCGAAGCCAGCAAGCCCATCAAGCCCATAAAGAAGAGAACGCGATGACCCCGCTCCGGCGGGACGTTCCAAAGCGGAGAGGGGCCGTGCGGAACGTCCCGCCGGACATTCCGGGAACGGGATCAAGAGGCGGGCCCGTTCCATACGGGACCGGCCCCGGGCCAAATTGTGTGCGCCCGGGGCCGGCTCGTGACGTCGAGGCCGATGGTCGGCGGTCAGCCCGCCTCGGAGAGCAGCTTCGCGACACGCGAGACGCCCTCGACGAGGTCGTCGTCGCCGAGCGCGTACGACAGGCGGAAGTACCCCGGCGTGCCGAACGCCTCGCCCGGGACCAGCGCGACCTCCGCCTCCTCCAGGATCAGCGACGCCAGCTCCACCGACGTCTCCGGACGCTTCCCGCGGAACTCCTTCCCCAGCAGCGCCTTCACCGACGGGTAGGCGTAGAACGCGCCCTCCGGCTCGGGGCACACCATGCCCGGGATCTCGTTCAGCATCTTCACGATCGTCTTGCGGCGCCGGTCGAACGCCTTGCGCATCTCCGCCACCGCCGACAGGTCGCCGGTCACCGCCGCGAGCGCCGCCGCCTGCGACACGTTCGCCACGTTCGACGTCGCGTGCGACTGGAGGTTCTGCGCGGCCTTCACCACGTCCGCGGGCCCGACCATCCACCCGACCCGCCAGCCCGTCATCGCGTACGTCTTCGCGACGCCGTTCAGGACGAGCGTCCGGTCGGCCAGCTCAGGCACCACCACGGGAATGGAGTGGAACTCGGCGTCCCCGTACACGAGGTGCTCGTAGATCTCGTCCGTGATGACCCACAGGCCGTGCCCGTCCGCCCAGCGGCCGATCGCCTCGACCTCGTCGCGCGTGTACACCGCGCCGGTCGGGTTGGACGGCGACACGAACAGCAGCACCTTCGTCCGGTCGGTGCGGGCCGCCTCCAGCTGCTCGACGCTCACCTTGTAACCGGTGGTCTCGTCGGCGACGACGTCGACGGGCACCCCGCCGGCCAGCTTGATCGACTCGGGATAGGTCGTCCAGTACGGCGTCGGGACGAGCACCTCGTCGCCCGGGTCGAGCAGCGCCGCGAACGCCTCGTACACCGCCTGCTTGCCGCCGTTGGTGATCAGGACCTGCGCGGCCTCGACCCGGTACCCGGAGTCGCGCTCGGTCTTCTCGGCGACGGCGGCGCGCAGCTCGGGCAGCCCGCCCGCCGGCGTGTACTTGTGGAAGCGCGGCACCCTGCAGGCGGTCACCGCCGCCTCGACGATGTAGCCGGGAGTCGGGAAGTCGGGCTCGCCCGCGCCGAACCCGATGACCGGGCGTCCCGCCGCCTTCAGCGCCTTGGCCTTGGCGTCGACGGCCAGCGTGGCGGACTCGGATATCGCGGCGATGCGCTTGGAGATGCGAGGACGGTCGATGCTCATGCCCCTATCGTTACAGACGCCGTCCCGGTGCCCGAGCCATATATCGCGGCCGGTGGGACGGCACGCCCCCGCACCGGCCCGGCCGCCCGCCGCGCCCGCCCGAGGATCTCCGGCCCATCTGGTTCGACGCGGCGGCCTTGTGGCCGTAGACTCACCGTCCTAGTGACGCGTCCCCGCCATACGAGCCTGTCCGCACACCGATGCCGGACGAGGTCGTAAGCTGGTACGCGACACCACCCCGATCCGATGGTCGGGTTCTCCTTAGCCGGAGAAATTGAAGGGCAGTGGCTCAATTGGTAGAGCTCCGGTCTCCAAAACCGGCGGTTGGGGGTTCGAGTCCCTCCTGCCCTGCGAGGTGCGGTGCGCGCACCCGTGCCCGCCACGCCGTGGCAACCGCGGCGCGGGACCGCGCGGCAACCACATGGTGGTTGGATCACGACCGATGAGGTGAACGGCGGCTATGGCGACCGAGACTGACGAGCGCGACGAGCCCGAGGCCAAGGACGAAGGCAAGGGCAAAAAGGAGAGGTCTTCCTCCAGGCGGACGTCTCCGGCGCTTTTCGTGCGCCAGATCGCCGCCGAACTGCGCAAGGTCATCTGGCCGACGCGGCGGGAGCTCATCACCTACACGACCGTGTCCCTCGTCTTCGTGCTGATCATGGTCGCGATCGTTTCCGCCGTGGACTACGGGCTGCAGGAGGGCGTCTACGCCGTCTTCGGCTAGCCGCCGCGGCCCGGGCCGTCCGGGACGACCCGCCCCGCGCCATCGCAAGTCCATCACCGAAGACCGAGAGAAAGAGTCACCGTGTCCGAGCCCTCACAGCCCTACGACGAGGCCGTTGACGAGGCCCAGTCCGCTGCGGCTGCTGCGGCGGACCAGGCGGCGCAGCCCGTCGACGAGACGGCCGAGGCGGCCGTCGCCGCCGGCGACGCCGAACCCGCGGACACGAAGCTCGAGGACGAGGGTCCCGAGCCGGGTGCCGCCGAGGACGCCGGCGATCTCGCCGCCGCCGTCACGGGCGAGCAGGACGGCGCCGCCGAAGAGGCGGCCGAGTCGGATGAGGAAGGCGAGGACGAGGACACCGAGGCGGCCGCCGAGCCGCCCGTCGACCCGTACGCCGACTTCAAGATGCAGCTCCGCCTCCAGCCGGGCGACTGGTACGTCGTGCACTCCTACGCGGGGTACGAGAACCGGGTCAAGACCAACATCGAGACCCGCACCCAGACCCTCAACATGGAGGACTACATCTTCCAGATCGAGGTCCCGCAGCACGAGGTCACCGAGATCAAGGGCGGCAAGCGCCAGAAGGTCAACGAGAAGGTCCTGCCGGGCTACATCCTGGTCCGCATGGAGCTCACCGACGAGTCGTGGGCCGCGGTCCGCAACACGCCGGGCGTCACGGGGTTCGTCGGCCTGCTGAACAAGCCGTCCCCGCTGAGCCTGG
The DNA here is from genome assembly GCF_004348735.1 of Actinomadura sp. KC06. Lineage (GTDB taxonomy): Bacteria > Actinomycetota > Actinomycetes > Streptosporangiales > Streptosporangiaceae > Spirillospora. Next base: position 105,075 of record NZ_SMKT01000004.1, on the reverse strand, counting down.
ACGAGGTCGCCAACCTGCTGGCCCCCGAGCCGGAGGAGGGCACCGTGCCCGCCAAGGAGGCCGCGAAGGCCGCCGCCGCGACGGTCGACTACGAGGTCGGCGAGTCCGTCACCGTCATGGACGGCCCGTTCGCCACCCTCCCCGCCACCGTCAACGAGATCAACGCCGAACAGCAGAAGCTCAAGGTCCTGGTCTCGATCTTCGGCCGCGAAACCCCGGTCGAGCTCTCTTTCAACCAGGTCTCCAAGATCTGACCGACGACCACCACGTACGGGCCGTCCCCGCCAGCGCGGAGACGGCCCGTACGCCTGTCCGGAGGTCTCGCGCAGGGGGTGCCGCCCCGGCCAGGTCGCAAGAGTGGACCGACGCACTTCGCCGAGGCCGTATCCTGGACGGGTTGTCCTCGCACTCGTGAGGCGATCACTCGTGTCCTGTAACAGTCAATAGACAGCTGTTGGACAACGAGTGGACGGCATTGGCCGGTCACGGAGCGTTCGGCTCCCGCGCCTGCGGACTGCCGTCCATAGCGGTTCCTACACGGTGGATTCGTCCCAGCCGCCGTGTTGCCCGGGTGGCCGGGAGTCGGAACCACCGATAAATGGGACAAAGGGGTTTGTATGCCTCCGAAGAAGAAGATCGCCGCCCTGGTGAAGGTCCAGCTGCAGGCTGGGCAGGCGACTCCGGCGCCGCCGGTGGGTACCGCGCTCGGTCCGCACGGCGTCAACATCATGGACTTCTGCAAGCAGTACAACGCCGCCACGGACTCCCAGCGCGGCAACGTCATCCCCGTAGAGATCACCATCTACGAGGACCGCTCGTTCAGCTTCGTCACCAAGACCCCGCCGGCCGCGCAGCTCATCCTGAAGGCCGCGGGCGTGGAGAAGGGCAGCGGCGAGCCGCACAAGACCAAGGTCGGCTCGGTCACCCGCGACCAGGTCCGCGAGATCGCCACGACGAAGATGCCCGACCTCAACGCCAAGGACCTCGACGCCGCCGAGAAGATCGTCGCCGGCACCGCACGGTCGATGGGCATCGAGGTCAAGTAGGGGCCTCGAGGCCACGTAGGGCTTCGAGGTCACGTAAGTCACCCCAGTGGAAGGGCCGGCGCTGGCCCGTACCACGAGTTCCAGTGGAGGAACGCACATGAAGCGCAGCAAGGGCTACCGTTCGGCGGCCGACAAGATCGACCGGGAGCGGCTGTACAGCCCGGCGGAGGCCGTGAAGCTGGCCAAGGAGACGTCGGTCGTCAAGTTCGACCCGACGGTCGAGGTCGCGCTGCGGCTCGGCGTCGACCCGCGCAAGGCCGACCAGATGGTGCGCGGCACCGTGAACCTGCCGCACGGCACCGGTAAGACCGCCCGCGTGCTGGTGTTCGCCGTCGGTGCGAAGGCGCAGGAGGCGGAGTCCGCGGGTGCCGACCTGGTGGGCTCGGACGACCTGATCGAGCGGATCCAGGGCGGCTTCCTGGACTTCGACGCGGTCGTGGCGACGCCCGACCAGATGGGCAAGGTCGGCCGGCTGGGCCGGGTGCTCGGTCCGCGCGGCCTGATGCCGAACCCGAAGACGGGCACGGTCACCATGGACGTGTCGAAGGCCGTCACCGACATCAAGGGCGGCAAGATCGAGTTCCGTGTCGACCGGCACGCGAACCTGCACTTCATCATCGGCAAGGCGTCCTTCGACGAGCGCCAGCTGGTGGAGAACTACGCCGCCGCCATCGACGAGATCCAGCGGCTCAAGCCGTCCGCCGCCAAGGGCCGGTACGTCAAGAAGGCGATCCTGACGACGTCGATGGGCCCGAGCATCCCGGTGGACCCGAACGCGATCCGCAACCTGACCGCGGAGCTCGAAGAGGTCTGACGAGCGTCATCGAACAGGGCGTCCCTGCCACGGCGGGGGCGCCCTGCCGCGTTGTTCGGCCTCCCGTCCACCCAGTGGAACGAGCGCCTCCAGTCCACCAGTCGATTGGTAGATTATTCGGCACGGCGAGCGAGGGGGAGCGATGGACGGGACGCGGCTCTACGACATACTCGACGCCGCCGCGCGGGACGCCCCCGACGCCCCGGCGCTGTCCGTTGACGGCACCACATGGACGTTCCGCGAGCTCCGAAGCCGCACCGACGCGCTCAGCTCCCACCTGGCCGCCCGCTGCTCGCCCGGGGCACGGGTCGCGCTGCTGGCGCACAACCGTCCGGAGTACGTGGCCGCCTACTACGGGGTTCCGCGGGACGGCCGGATCCTGGTGCCGCTCAACCAGCGGCTGCATCCTCGCGAATGGGCCGACCAGATCGTCCGCAGCGGCGCCGGGCTGATCATCGGCGAAACCGGCCTGCTCGACCGGCTGGCCGCCGAAGGGGAGTTCCCCGCCGATCTTCGTCCTCCGCTGGTCGCCGTCGAAGACCTGCCCTGGGACGCCGCCCCGCCCACCCACGAACGAGCCGCCGCGGCCTCTGACACCGAGGTCGCCTGGCTGATGTTCACCAGCGGCACGACGGGCCGTCCCAAAGGGGTTCGGCTCACGCACAGGAGCCTGCTGGCGGGGATCGGGGTGTCGGCGTCGGGCAGGCCCGTGCGGCCGGACGACGTGTTCCTCACGCCGTTCCCGCTCTGCCATGTCGCCGGATACCAGGTCATGCTGCACCACCTGTTCCGGCGGCATGCCGTCGTCCTGCGCCGGTTCGACGCGGCGACCCTCGTGGCGGCGGCGCGCCGGCACGGCGTGACGAGCCTGTCGCTGGCCCCGACGATGCTGGAAGACCTGCTCGCGCACGTGGAAGCCGACCCAGCGGCACGCGACGCCCTCCGCGCCGGCCTCCGGGTGATCTCCTACGGTTCGGCGCCGATGCCGGTCCCGCTGCTGCGCCGTGCCGACGACGTGCTGGGCTGCGATCTCAACCAGGGGTTCGGCATGACCGAGCTGTCCGGCAACGCGACGTTCCTGTCTCCCGGCGACCACCGCGCCGCCATCGCGTCCAGGCCGGAGCTGGCGGCGTCCGCGGGCCGTCCGGGCGAGGGCGTCGAGATCGCGGTGATCGGCGCGGACGGGACGTCTCTCCCGCCCGGTGCGCTGGGCGAGGTCGTCGTCCGGGGAGCGCAGGTGACGACGGGCTACTGGGACGATCCGGACGCAACGGCGGAGGCGTTCAGCGGGGACTGGTTCCGCACCGGCGACGTCGGCCGCGTCGACGCCGACGGCTACCTCTACCTGGTCGACCGCCTCAAGGACGTGATCATCACCGGGGGCGAGAACGTCTCGTCCCGCGAGGTCGAGGACGTGCTGCGCACGGTCCCCGGAGTCGGTCAGGTCGCCGTGATCGGGCTGCCCGATCCGCGCTGGGGCCAGACGGTGTGCGCGGTGATCGTCCCCGACGGCGTCCCGCCGGACGGCGACGAGCTGAGCGGCGCGTGCCGGGCCAGGCTCGCCGGGTTCAAGACGCCCCGCCGCATCGAGTTCGTGGACGCCCTGCCGCGCACCGCCACCGGCAAGATCCGCAAATCGGCCCTCCGCGCCCACCTGAGCGACCACCCCTAACCCGCCCGGGTCCCGGTCATTCGGCTCCCCCTCGGGTACGCCGCGGGTCGTACCGCCGCCGCGGGCATTCGTACCACCGGGGGATGTAGCGCCGTTAACGCCTCGGGAGACTGGGAACACCAGCAGGGCGATCAAGGGAGGCTCAACCCTCATGAACCGACGACTCATGGTGGCGGCCGGAGGCACCGCCGTGGGTGCCGCGCTCCTCCTGTCCGGATGCGGCGGGGACGGGACGACGAGCACCGAGAACATGAAGCTCAGCGCCGACCAGGCGTTGCTGAAGACGTCCCAGAAGACGGGCCAGACCGACACGTTCAAGGCCGACCTCACGGTGACCGGCACCGGCGAGCACGGCGGCAAGGTCCACGCCGACGGCCAGTTCCAGCTGCGTCCGACGCTGAAGTTCAGCGCGAAGCTGGACGAGTTCAGCACCAACGGCCGGACGGTCCCCGGCGCCAAGGGCCAGGCGCTGTTCACCGACAACGTCCTGTACGCCAAGGTCCCCCAGCTCGCCCAGTTCGTCAGCGGCGGCAAGCCGTGGCTGAAGATCGACGTGAACCAGATGGCGCAGCGGACCGGGTTCGACGTCCAGAGCCTGCTCCAGCAGGTCCAGCAGGTCGACCCGGCCGAGCAGACGAAGATGTTCACCGGTTCCAAGGACGCCCGCCGCGTCGGCACCGAGACGGTCGACGGCGTCAAGACGACGCACTACGCCGGGACGGTGACCGTCCAGGACGCGCTGAACAAGCTCGACGCGCAGTCCCGCGACAAGGTGGCCAAGTGGCTGCCGAAGGACCGCGCCAACAGCAAGATCAACTTTGATCTGTGGACGGACGGGGACAACCTGCCCCGCAAGCTCGTGTCCAAGGCGACGAGCCCGGAGGGCGAGACCGGCACGGTGACCGTCCTGTACAGCGACTACGGCGAGTCGTTCAGCGTGAACGCGCCGCCGTCCGACCAGGTGGGGCAGCTGTCGCTCGGCGGGATGCTCGGCGGGAACTGAGAAACCCGTCATCTCCGGCATCTTCGGACTTGTGTGAACCTGCGGGGTCTCCTCAGCGTCTGATCTAGCATTCGGCTCTGACGGCCGGTGGCGCGCCAACAGCGGACCGGCGCTGGCAAGACCAGACCGCGCTAGCAGGACCAGACCCGCTAGCAGGACCAGACCAGGGAGACCCCCCACATGATCCGTCGTTTCGCCGTGGGCACGGCGCTGGCGACCGGCCTCGCCCTCTCGCTGACCGGCTGTCTCGGGGACGCCGGCAACAAGGTGGACGAGGCCGGCAAGAACCTGAAGCTGTCGGCCGCGCAGGTGCTGGGCAAGGCCGCCGAGAAGACCGGCAGCGTCGACTCGTTCAAGGCCGACCTCTCGATGCAGATGAACGGGTCGAGCGAGGGCGACGTCTCGGCGACCGGCCAGATGCAGTACCGGACCAAGCCCGACCTCGCCTACAGCATGCGCTTCGACCAGATGTCGGTGGGCGGCAAGTCCATGGGCGGCATGGAGTACGTCCTGGTCAGCCGGACCATGTACATGAAGATCCCCATGCTGTCGCAGCTCGGCGGCGGGTCCGCGGCCAAGCCCTGGCTGAAGATCTCGCTGGACGAGCTGGGCAAGAAGTCCGGGATGAACATCGACGAGCTGCTCCAGCAGTCACAGCAGATGGACCCCGTCCAGAACACCAAGATGCTGACGGCGTCCAAGGACGTCCGCGAGGTCGGCAAGGAGACGGTGAACGGCGTCGAGACGACGCACTACACCGGCACCTACCGGATGGAGGACGCGATCTCCAAGCTTCCCGCCGAGAGCCGGGAGGCCATCCGCAAGAGCTACGCCGACAGCGGCATGCAGAACATGACCTTCGACCTGTGGGTGGACGGCGAGCAGCTCCCCCGCAAGCTGGCGATGAAGTCGCAGCAGACGGCCGACGGCGTCATGAACATGACGATGACGTACCGCGACTACGGCAAGCCGGTGGAGATCGCCGCGCCGCCCGCGAGCGAGACCTCCGACTTCAGCCAGCTGCTGAACGGCCTCGGCGGCGGTGGCGGCATCCCGGGCAGCTGACCCGCACGCCGCGAAACCGAACGAATGTAGGGCCGCGCCGGAACACCACCGGCGCGGCCATCACCGTTTCCGATTTGGTCAACCCCGGAGACGCACGTATTCTGTTCTCTGCCGAAGACCGCCGGTCGCCACCTCGCGAGAGGTGGCCGAAGGACCCGAACTCGTTCGGGCGGCCTGCGCAGGTAAGACGAGAGCTTCCGCATGGCCTCCCGTGCCGTGCCTGGACGCCCCGCGCGCCTGCGCCGGGGCGTTTTTTGGTCGACCCGACCCCGTCCCGGACGGACAACGGTCGTGACCACCCAGGTAATCGGAAGGAGGCCGCATGGCCAAGGCCGATAAGGACGCGGCGATCGCCGAGCTCAAGAACGAGTTCGAGAGCTCCAACGGCGCCGTGCTGACCGAGTACCGCGGGCTTACCGTCGCGCAGGTGCAGGAGCTGCGCGGCAATCTCGGCGAGACCGCACGGTTTCGCGTGGTGAAGAACACGCTGACCAAGCGCGCGGCGAACGAGGCCGGTGTCGACGAGCGGTTCCGCGAACTGCTCGAGGGCCCGTCGGCCATCGCGTTCGTCCGCGGCGACGTGGTCGAGGCCGCCAAGGGCCTGCGCGACTTCGCCAAGGCCAACCCGATGCTGGTGATCAAGGGCGGCTTCATCGACGGTCAGTCGATGGACGCCAAGCAGATCACCCAGCTGGCGGACCTGGAGTCTCGCGAGGTGCTCCTCGCGAAGCTCGCCGGCGCGATGAAGGGCTCCATGGCGAACGCGGCCGCGCTCTTCAACGCCCTGCCGACGCAGGCGGCCCAGCTCGCCGAGGCGCTGCGCGCCAAGCGCGCGGAGAGCGGCGAGACCGCCGAGGCCCCGGCCGCGGACGCGTCGGCCGCCGAGGCCCCCGCCGCCGAGGCGTCAGCCGAGTAAGGCACCCGCGGTTTCACAAACCCCAGTACTCAAGCCATAGCGGAGGAAAGATCATGGCGAAGCTCAGCACCGACGACCTGCTCGACGCGTTCAAGGAGATGACCCTCCTTGAGCTCTCGGAGTTCGTGAAGCAGTTCGAGGAGGTCTTCGACGTCAAGGCCGCCGCCCCGGCCGCCGCCGTCGCGGTCGCCCCCGGCGCCGCGGCCCCGGCCGAGGAGGCCGCGGTCCAGGACGAGTTCGACGTCATCCTCGAGGGTGCCGGCGACAAGAAGATCCAGGTCATCAAGGAGGTCCGCGCGCTGACGAGCCTCGGCCTCAAGGAGGCCAAGGACCTGGTCGACGGCGCGCCGAAGCCGCTGCTGGAGAAGGTCAACAAGGAGGCCGCCGACAAGGCCAAGGAGGCCCTGGAGAAGGCCGGCGCGACGGTCACCGTCAAGTAAGGCGCGCCAAGCCACTGCTTCCTGGGAGGCGGTCGTCCCACCCATCGGGTGGGTGCGGCCGCCTCCTTCGCATGTCGGGGATGTGGCCGCACCTGGCCGCCCGGGTCTTGGACCGCTAGTCTCATAGGGCTCTAAGTAACGATTGTCTTACGACGTCGCATTTAGCCGCTGATCTGGGTCGGAACCCCTTCCATTTGGCCGGGGTGCCGCTACGGTAGGGGAACCCTCCCGGCTACCGAACGGTAGTAAGACGGTGGCCACACGGTGTGACGACAGGACGTGCGACGGACAGACAGCGCGTGACAGACCAAGCCTGAGTGCAGACAGAGCCTGAGTGCTACTCGCTCATTGGTTCGGGATTTCCCCCCGGCCTGGACGAAAGGTGACGAGTGGGCGTCGAGATCAGAGTCGAGGGCCTGACCAAGTCCTTCGGTCGCCAGGTGATCTGGCAGGACGTGTCGCTGAGCATCCCCGCGGGTGAGATCTCCGTGCTGCTGGGCCCGTCCGGCACCGGCAAGTCGGTCTTCCTCAAGTCGCTCGTCGGGCTCCTCAAGCCCGACCGCGGGCACATCTGGATCGGTGACCGGGACCTGCCCCGCCTGCCCGAGTCGAAGCTCTACGAGACGCGGAAGCTGTTCGGCGTCCTGTTCCAGGACGGCGCCCTGTTCGGCTCCATGAACCTCTTCGACAACATCGCCTTCCCGCTGCGCGAGCACACCAGGAAGCGCGAGTCCGAGATCAAGAACATCGTGCTCGAGAAGATGGAGATGGTCGGCCTCCTCGGCGCCGAGCACAAGCTGCCCGGCGAGATCTCCGGCGGGATGAAGAAGCGCGCCGGACTGGCCCGCGCGCTGGTCCTGGACCCCGAGATCCTGCTGGTGGACGAGCCCGACTCCGGCCTCGACCCCGTCCGCACCGCGTTCCTGAACCAGGTGTTCATCGACCTCAACGCGCAGATCGGCGCGACGTTCCTGATCGTCACCCACGACATCAACACGGCCCGGACGCTGCCCGACAACATCGGCCTGCTGTACCAGCGCCACCTCGCGATGTTCGGGCCGCGGGAGATGCTGCTGACCAGCGAGGAGCCGGTCGTCCGGCAGTTCCTCAACGCCAGCAAGGTCGGCCCCATCGGCATGTCCGAGGAGAAGGACGAGTCGGAGCTGGAGGCCGAGGCGAAGCTCGGCCACGACCCCGGCAAGCTGCCGCCGATCCCGCCGCAGCAGATGCCGAGCAACGGCATGCTCCGCACCGGGATGCACGCGCCCGGCGCCTGGTGCGCGGCGCACGGCGTCACCCCGCCGCCCGGGTCGTTCATCGACGACCTGGGACGCAACTGGGTGGAGGAATGGCCGCGGTACGTGGCGTCCATGTCTCCGGTCGGCGCGCACGGCGGTCCCGGTGCTCCCGGTGCGCCTGGCGCTCCCGGCGGACCGGGCGGGCGCTTCCCGGGCAACCCGCCGCCAGGACGCCATGGGTCGGGTGCAGGGTACTGATGTCCACTCCCGATACCGGTATCGGCGCGGGCCGGCGACGGGATAGGAAGGGCGGCGGCTCTTCCGCGACGTTCCGCAAGGTCGGCGACGGCATGGCCAACGTCCTGGTCAAGGAGCCCGGACGGTTCTTCGCCCTGTGCCTGGACACCGGCCGCGCGACGTTCAAGTGGCCGTTCCAGTGGCGCGAGTTCATCCAGCAGGCCTGGTTCATCGTCAGCGTCACCGTCGTCCCCACGATGCTGGTCGCGATCCCGTTCGGCGGCATCCTGTCGTTGCAGGTCGGCGGGCTGATCCGGCAGTTCGGCGCGCAGTCCTACACCGGCGCGACCGCGGTGGCGGCGATCGTCCGGGAGGCGAGCCCGCTGGTCACCTCGCTGCTGGTCGCGGGCGCCGCCGGGTCGGCGATCTGCGCCGACATCGGCTCCCGCAAGATCCGCGAGGAGATCGACGCGATGGAGGTGCTGGGCATCAACCCGCTGCACCGCCTGGTCGTCCCGCGGATGCTCGCGTGCGCGTTCGTCGCGCTGTTCCTGAACGGCCTGGTCTCGGTGGTCGGGCTGATGGGCGGCTACTTCTTCAACGTCATGCTGCAGGGCGGCACCCCGGGCGCGTACCTGGCGTCCTTCAACGCGATCGCGCAGCTGCCCGACCTGCTGCAGGCCGAGTTCAAGGCGTTCGTGTTCGGCATCACCGCCGGGCTCGTCGCGGCCTACAAGGGCCTGAACGCCAAGGGCGGCCCGAAGGGCGTCGGCGACGCGGTCAACCAGACCGTCGTCATCACGTTCATGCTGCTCTTCGTGGAGAACTTCCTGATCTCCTCCTTGTACTTCCAGCTCGTCCCGTCGAAGGGCATGTGATGGCGGCGCCTGGCAAGACGGGGAAGACGATGTCCCGGGTGGTGAACGCGCCGCTGCAGCGGCTGGACGACTTCGGCCACCAGATGTCGTTCTACGCCCGCGCGTTCGCGTGGACCTTCCGGGTGCTGCGCCGCTACCGCTCCGAGGTGCTGCGGCTGCTGGCGGAGGTCAGCCTCGGCACCGGCGGCCTCGCCGTGATCGGCGGCTCGGTGGTGATCGTCGGCTTCATGACGTTCTTCACCGGCAGCCAGGTCGGGCTGCAGGGCTACGAGTCGCTGAACCAGATCGGCACGGCCGCGTTCACCGGGTTCGTCGCGTCGTACTTCAACACCCGCGAGATCGCGCCGCTGGTGTCGGCGCTGGCGCTGTCGGCGACGGTCGGCTGCGGGTTCACCGCGCAGCTCGGCGCGATGCGGATCTCGGACGAGATCGACGCGCTGGAGGTCATGGCCGTCCCGTCGATGCCGTTCCTCGTCACGACCCGGATGCTGGCCGGGATGATCGCGGTCGTCCCGCTCTACATCGTGGGCCTGCTCGCTTCCTACGGGGCGACGCGGGTGATCGTGACGGTGTTCTACGGGCAGTCCACGGGCACCTACGATCACTATTTCCATCTATTCCTACCGCCGAACGACATCCTCTGGTCATTCGGAAAAGTGATCATCTTCTCGGTGCTGGTGATGCTCATCCACTGCTATTACGGCTACCACGCGAGCGGCGGCCCGGCGGGCGTCGGCGTCGCGGTGGGCCGCGCCGTCCGCACCAGCATCGTCGTGATCAACGTGACCGACCTGATGCTCGGCATGGCGATCTGGGGCACCGGTACAGGCGTCCGGATCGGTGGGTGACCGGATGAGCGAACGGATGCGGTACCGGCTGCTCGGCACGGCGATGGTCATCGTGATCGGCCTGCTGCTGGCGCTGACGGTCGCCTTCTACAACAAGGCGTTCACCCCGGTGACCGAGGTGACCGTGGACGCCGAGCGCGCCGGCCTGCAACTGCTCCCGCACTCGGACGTGAAGGTCCGCGGCCTGATCGTCGGCGAGGTCCGCGAGATCGACGCGACCGCGAAGGGCGCGACGCTGCGTCTCGCGCTCGATCCCGGCAAGGCGAAGCTGGTCCCGCGCAACGTCCAGGCGCGGCTGCTGCCGAAGACGCTGTTCGGCGAGAAGTACGTCGACCTGCAGATCCCCGCGCAGCCGGGCCCGCTGGGGCTGGCGGAGGGGGCCGTCATCCAGCAGGACCGCTCGCAGGCCGCCGTCGAGATCGACAAGCTGCTGAACGACCTGCTGCCGCTGCTGCGGGCGGTGAAGCCGGAGCAGCTGAACGCGACGCTCAACGCGCTCGCCACGGCCCTCCAGGGACGCGGCGACCAGATCGGCCGCAACCTGGAGCAGGCGGACGCGCTGCTGAAGAAGATCAACCCGCAGCTCGGCACGCTGGTGCACGACCTGAACGGCCTCGCGGACGTGTCCGACATCTACCATGCCGCCGCCCCCGACCTGCTGCAGACGCTCCGCAACCTCAACGTGACCAGCAAGACGATCACCGACGAGAAGGCGACGATCGAGCAGCTGATCCCGGCGACGACCGCCCTGGCCCTGGACGCCGACACCTTCATGCGGCACAACGGCCCGAAGATCATCGGTGTCAACATCGCGAACCGGGACGTGCTGGGCCTGGTCGCCCGGTACTCGCCCTCGCTGCCGTGCGTGTTCGCCGGCCTCACCAAGATCAGGCCGGACGCGGAGGAGGCGGGCGGCGGGAACGGCTCCAAGACGTTCAACCTGACCATCGAGATCGTCAAGCCGCGGCCGGGCTACAAGTACCCGCTGGACCTGCCCGAGGCCAAGGACCAGCGCAACCCGCGCTGCTACGGCCTGCCGAACCCGAAGGTCCCGTTCCCCGACTACCTGGCCCTGGACGGCACGCAGGACGACCTGTGGTGGAAGAACCCCGATGACCCGAACGCCCCCGCCGCCGGCGGGCGGGGCAGGGCCCTGTCCAACGTGTTCGTCGACCCGGGCTCCATGAGCGAGAAGGAAAAGATCAAGAACGTGGTCGGGCCGATGACGCGGACCCCCGCCGGCGACGTCTCCGACGTGTCGGCGCTGCTGTTCGGCCCGCTGATCGCGGACGGATCGGTGGTGACGATCAGGTGAGGACGACCAGCGCCGCGATCAAGCTGACGATCTTCGTGGTCGTCACCTCGGTGGCCACCGGCGTGCTGGCGATGACGATCGCCAACCTGCGGTTCCGGGACACGATCGAGTACAAGGCGATCTTCACGGACGTGACCGGGCTGCTGGACAACGACGACGTCCGCGTCGCGGGCGTCCGGGTCGGGCAGATCGAGGGCGTCCGGCTGCACAAGGGGAACCAGGCGGAGGTGACGTTCAGCGTCGAGGAGGGCGGCGTCTTCAGGAACGGGCTGCCGTCGTCCACGAAGGCGCAGATCCGTTACCGCAACCTGATGGGCCAGCGGTACCTGGCGCTGACCGACGGCGCGGGCGCGTCCAACGCCTACCTCGACCCCGGCGACACGATCCCGATCACGCAGACCGCGCCCGCGCTCGACCTCACGACGCTGTTCAACGGGTTCCGGCCGCTGTTCCGCGCACTGGAGCCGAAGGACGTCAACACGCTCGCCATGCAGCTCGTCCAGGTGCTGCAGGGCGAGGGCGGGACGATCAACAGCCTGCTCGCGCACGTCGCGTCGCTGACCAACACGCTCGCCGACCGGGACAAGGTCATCGGCCGGGTGATCGACAACCTGAACAGCGTCCTCGGCACGATCGACCAGCGGCACACCCAGGTCGACCAGCTGATCAGGGACCTGCGGAGCTTCGTCGGCGGCGTCTCCGACGACCGGCAGGCGATCTTCGACTCGGTCACGGCGATCAACGGCCTGACCGGCACCACGCAGGACCTGCTCGCCGACGCCCGCCCGAGCCTCCGCAACGACATCGCCGGGCTCCAGAAGCTGACCGCGACGCTGGACGCGAACAAGCGCGACCTCGACAAGGGCCTGCAGCGGACGCCGGAGCGGCTGGAGAAGCTGGTCAACATCTCGTCCTACGGGTCCTGGTTCAACATGTACATCTGCGGCATGGACGCGAAGGTGCGCCTGCCCGGCGGCCCCGTCTACCAGACACCGGCGATCATGAACGAGAACGCGAGGTGCAAGTAGATGAGGGTCACGTTCCGGGAGCGCAACCCGGTCCCCATCGGCCTCTCCGGGTTCGCGGTCATCATCGTCCTGGTGGTGCTGGCGATGAACCTGGAGAGCATCCCGCTGATCTCGGGCGGCGACACCCACACCGCCGCGTTCAAGGAGGCCGCGGGGCTGAAGAAGGACGAGGAGGTCCGCATCGCGGGCGTCAAGGTCGGCAAGGTCACCGACCTCGAACTCGACGGCGACCGCGTCAAGGTCACCTTCAAGGTGGACGACGGCGTCCGGCTCGGCGACCGCACCGAGGCCAGCATCAAGATCAAGACGGTGCTGGGCGCGCACTACCTGGCGCTCACCCCGCGCGGCAAGGGGCGGCTCGGCCGCAACATCCCGATCGAGCGGACGCACGTCCCGTTCGAGGTCGTCCCGGCGATCAGCGAGCTGAGCCGGCGGGTCGGCGCGATCGACGTCCAGCAGGTCGCGAAGTCGTTCGACGTGCTGTCGGAGACGTTCAAGAACTCCCCGGAGGAGGTCCGGGCCTCGCTGCAGGGCCTGCGGCGTCTGTCCAACACGGTCGCCTCGCGCGACGACCAGCTCCACGAGCTGGCCGGTAAGGCCAAGGATGTGTCGAAGCTGCTCGCCGACCGCAACCAGGACTTCGCCAAGCTCGTCGCGGACGGCGACCGGGTGCTGCAGGCCGTCCAGGCGAGGCGCGCGGTCATCCACCAGCTCCTCGTCAACACCGTCGCCCTGTCCCAGCAGGTCAACGCCCTGATCAGCGAGAACGAGAAGCAGCTGCGGCCGATGCTGGACAACCTGGCGAAGGTCAACCGGGTGCTTCTGAAGAACCAGGACAACCTCGACCGGATCCTGCAGCTGTTCGCGCCGTTCGCCCGGCAGTTCGCGGACGTCACCGGCACCGGACGCTGGTTCGACTCCTGGATCCAGAACCTCATCCCGATCCCCGCGTCCATCCAGGCCCCGAAGAACGGCGGCAACGGCACGACGACCCGGAAGCCGGGCGGCCAGACCGGCAACACCGACAACCCCCTCCCCTTCCTCCCATGACTCCCGTGAATCCCGTGACCAGGCAGGTTCGTAGTGCGTAACTCGGCGACCATCCTTCGCCTCGGCGGCGCGGTCCTCGCCGTCGCAGTGCTGGCGGCCGTGCTCGTGCTGGTGTTCCAGGAGCCCAGGCAGCGTCACCTGACGGCGTACTTCACCAAGACCGTCGGCCTGTACAAGGGCGCGGACGTCCGCATCCTCGGCATCCCGGTCGGCGAGGTCACGAGCGTCGAACCGGTCGGCGACTCGGTGAAGGTCGAGCTGAGGTACGACGCCAAGTACAAGGTGCCCGCGAACGCGCAGGCCGTCATCATCAACCAGACCCTGGTCGCGGACCGCTACATCCAGCTCACGCCCGTCTACAAGGGCGGCGGCGTCCTGGCCGACGGGGCGACGCTGACGACGAGCCGCACCGCCGTCCCGGTCGAGGTGGACGAGGTCGGCGGCAGCCTGAACGACCTGTCCAAGGCGCTCGGGCCGCAGGGCGCGAACGCCCCCGGCCCGAACGGGCAGGAGGGCTCGCTGTCGCGGCTGCTGCAGGTCGGCGCGGCGAACCTGAACGGGCAGGGCGACGACATCCGGCAGACGATCGAGGACGCGTCCAAGGCGCTGAGCACGCTCAGCACCGACCGCGGCGACGTCGCCGAGACGATCAAGAACCTGCGGGTCATCACGGACGCGATGAAGGCCAACGACCAGCAGATCAAGTCGTTCACCGGGCACCTCAACGGGGTGTCGGGGCAGCTCGCGGGGGAGAAGGAGGAGCTCAGCGCGGCCCTCAACACCCTCGCGCCGACGCTGCGGAACGTGCAGCGGTTCGTGAAGGACAACCGGACCGAGCTGGCCGCGAACGTCCGGCAGCTAGCGCAGATCACCGGCGTGCTGGTGAAGGAGAAGGACTCGCTCGCCGAGATCCTCACCGCCGGCCCGCTCGCGATCAACAACCTGGCCCGCGCGTACGACCCGATCAGCGGGACCATCCACACCCGCGACAACTTCCGCCAGTTCCACGACCTCGCCGACTGGATCTGCTCCCTGGCCTACTCGGTGGGGACGCCGGCGAAGCAGTGCCTGGACTTCGTCCGCCCGTACAACGGCATCGGCAAGGCGCTGACGGGCTTCAGCCTTGACCTGTCCTGGATCACGGCGCTGACCACGCACTACGACCCCGTCCCGATCCCGCCGGACGCCTACGGCCCGCAAGGCCCGCCCAAGTCGGGCACCCCCAACAACGCGAGCAGGCCGACCGACGTCACCGCGCTCCTGCCCGGAGGTGGCCGATGACCACGACACGGCGGACATGGCTGGCAGGCGCGGCCGCGGCGGTCGCGGGCGCGGTGGCACTGTCGGGCTGCTCGTTCAACGGCGTCGAGTCGATCCCGCTGCCCGGCGGGCCCGACCTCGGCTCGAACCCGAAAACCGTGAAGATCGAGTTCGCGAACGTGCTGGACCTCGTCCCGCAGTCGGCGGTCAAGGTCAACGACGTCTCGGTCGGCAAGGTCGACAAGATCGACCTCGCCGGCGGGGCCGCGACGGGCGGGCAGAGCGGCTGGCACGCCGTCGTCACCGTCAAGGTGCGCGGGGACGTCAGGCTGCCCGACAACGCCGTCGCCACGATCGGCCAGACCAGCCTCCTCGGTGAGAAGTTCGTGCAGATCGAGCCGCCGAAGGGCGAGGCCCCGGCCGGGGAGCTGGCCTCCGGCGACCTGATCCCGCTGAACCGCACGACCCAGGGCACCGAGATCGAAGAGGTGCTGTCGGCGATGTCGCTGCTGCTGAACGGCGGCGGGCTGGAGCAGGTCTCCACGATCAGCCACGAGCTGCAGGCCGCGATGCGCGGCCGCGAGCCCACGATCAGGTCGGTGCTGCACCGCGTCAACACGTTCGCCGGGACGCTCGACCGCAACCGCGCCGCGATCACCCGCGCGCTCGACAGCATCGACCGGCTGACCGGCAAGCTGTCGGCCGAGCGCAAGACGATCCAGGACACCATCGACGAGACGGGCCCGGCGATCTCCGTCCTCGACCGCAACCGCGCCGACCTGACCAGGATGCTGGTCGCGCTGAACAAGCTCAGCCGCACCACCACCTACGTGATCAACCAGTCGAAGGCCGACCTGCTCGCCAACCTCCAGGACCTCGACAAGATCCTGCGGAACCTCAACAAGGCGGGCTCCGACCTGCCGAAGTCGCTGGAGTCGCTGATCACGTTCCCGTTCCCCGCGACGTTCGGGAACACGATCGAGGGCGACTACGGCAACGTCCGGCTGACCCTCGACCTGGACTTCGAGTCCATCGCGCAGAACCTGCTCGGCGGCACCGATCTCGAGGTCCTGCTCGGCAGCGGCAAGGAGATGCGCAACATGCTCCAGGTGCCGAACGTCACGCTGCCCGACACCCCGCTGGGCGTGCTGCCGCAGATGCCCGGCGACACCGGCGCCGGCGGCGGCTCGGGCGGCTCCGGCGGCCTGCTGCCGGGCCTTCCCGGCCTGCCGGGGGTTCCGGGGGCGACCACCCCGGCGCCGACGAAGGCGCCGTCCGGCACGAAGACGGGGGGCAACCCGTGATCCTCAAGCGCGGCGTCATCCTCCAGCTGATCGCGTTCGCGGTCATCACGGTCGTCGGCGTGACGATCGTGTCGGTGAACTACATCGGCATCGGCCGCGACCTGCTCGGCCGCGAGTACGTCGCCTACGTCGACCTCACCGACTCCGGCGGCGTGTTCACCAACGCCGAGGTCACCTACCGGGGCGTCCCGGTCGGACGGGTCGGCCCGATCGAGCTCACCGAGGACGGCATCCGCGTGAAGCTCCTCATGGAGCGCGGCGAGCGGATCCCGCGCGACGGGACGAAGGCGGTCATCGCCAACCGGTCGGCGGTCGGCGAGCAGTACGTCGACCTGGAGCCCACCAAGAAGACCGGCCCCTACCTGGACGAAGGCGACCCGTACACGATCCCGCGGAACCGCACCACGCTGCCCGTGTCGACCGCCGAACTGCTCCGCAACGTCGACTCGCTGGTCGGCTCGGTGAACACCAAGGACATCGGCGTCATCGTGGACGAGCTCGACAAGGCGTTCTCCGGCTCCGCCGAGGACCTCCAGTCGATCCTGGACGACACCGACCGCCTCCTGAAGACCGCCGAGGCGGCCTACCCGGACACCAAGCGGCTCCTGGACAACAGCGTGACCGTCCTGGACACCCAGCGCGGCCAGGCCGCCAACATCCGCGGCTTCGCCAGCAACCTGAACGAGCTGACCACGTCCCTGCGCAACGACGACCCGGCCCTGCGCAAGACCATCCAGGGCGTACCGGGCGCGGTGGACGAGACCCACAAGGCCATCAACCAGCTGGCGCCCACGCTGCCCGTCTTCCTGGCGAACCTCACCACCACCGGCCAGATCATCTCGTCGCGCAAGGCGGGCCTGCGGTCGCTGTTCATCCTTTATCCCGTGACGGTCGCGGGCGCGTCCACCGTCAACCCGGGCGACGGAACCCAGCACCTGGGCCTCGCGCTGAACATCGACTCACCGCCCGCGTGCACCGAGGGCTACGAGAAGACCAAGCACCGCTGGCCGCAGGACACGTCCAAGAAGAAGCCGCGCCTGGACGCCGGCTGCAAGGCCCCGCACGACGCGCCCACGGGCGTGCGCGGCCCTCGCAACTTCCCGCGCGACGCCATCGCGCCCTACCCGCAGGTCCCGCCGGGCGCGACCGCCGGCGCCGGATTCCCGGAGGGCGGCGCGACCGGGGACGACGGCGACGGCAAGACCGACGGCAAGACCGAGGCCAAGAACTCGGGCGGAGGCGACGGCGGCGGCAAGACCGCGGCGGCCCCGACCGGCCAGTTGTCCGATGGACGGCTCTACCTGTCGTATCCGGCCGATTCAGTCGAATTCGCTGGATACGATCCAACGACCGGTGCGGTCTACGGCCCCGACGGCAAGCGATACGTCATGCCCCGCAGCGCCGGTACCCGTCAGTTGGGAGAGGAATCCTCGTGGAAGTGGCTCCTTCTCGGACCGCTGAGCCAATGAGGCGCGGCCTGTCTCCGGCGATCGTGATCGCCCTGAGCGTCGTCGTGATCGGCCTCGCCGTCGCGTCCGGCTGGCTCGGCGTGGTCACCCTCCAGAACCGGGACGACGCCGACCAGAAGGCCCAGGCGATCCAGTCGGCGCGGCAGATGGGCGTCAACCTGATGTCGCTCGACGCGTCCACCGCCCAGCGCGACCTGGACCGGATCGTGGACGGCACCACCGGCGACCTGAAGAACAAGCTGGCCTCCCAGTCGAAGGCCTTCATGGACCAGGTCACCAAGCACAAGGCGAAGTCGACGGTCAGCGACGTCGACGCCGCGCTGGTCTCCATCGACGACGACTCCGCCGAGGTGATGGTCTCCCTGAACGGCACCGTCACGAATGACAAGGTGAAGAACGGCACGCCCCAGGGCTACCGGTACCAGATGGACCTCACGCGGGTCGATGACCGGTGGCTCGTCTCCGGACTGGAGGTCGTCCCGTGACGATCAAGCCGAAGGACAGGGCCGCGGAGAAGGCCGCCAGGGCGGAGGAGGCGGCCGAGGCCGCCCGGCTCGCCGAGGAGGCCGCCGCCAAGGCCCGCGAGGCGGCCCGCCTGGCGAAGATCGCCGCGGACGAGGCCGCCGCCGAGGACGAATCGGACGAGGCCGAGGAGCCCGAGAAGGCCACCAAATCCCTCCAGAAGCCACAAGACGACCAGGAGGACTCCGAAGACGCGTCCGACGGTGACGGCGCGTCAGAAGACGACTCAGAGTCCCCGGAGGACGCCTCCGCCCCCGTCGACCTCACCAAAGCCGACGAAGACCCTGAAACCGGCAAATCCGCATCGAAGCCGGTCAAGGTCAAGAAGGCCGCCAGGACGGAGGGCGGCAAGTCCCGGCGCCGGTTCCGGTCGGGGAGCCCGGCGGCGGTCGTCGCCGTCCTGGTCGTCCTCATGATCGCGTTCGGCGCCGGCACCACGGCGCTCGCCCTGGAGGTCCGCGAGCAGAACGCGACCGAGACGGCGAGCAAGGAGGCCTCCTTCGCCGCGTCCCGCGCGGCGCAGAAGCTGTCGTCGTACGACTACCAGACGCTCGACGCCGATCTGAAGGCCGCGTCCGCCACGACGACCGGCAAGCTGCGCACCGACTACGACAAGCTCGCCCAGCAGCTCCGCTCGGTCGCCGCCCAGCAGCAGGCCGTCTCCACCACCACGGTCATGAAGGTCGGCGTCGTGAGCGCGACCCCTGACAAGGTCGTGGCGCTCGTCTACGCGAACCGGTCGTCCGCCACCAAGGCCGACAAGCAGCAGCGCCTCCCCGAGCCGCTCCGGATCCGGATGACGATGGTGAAGCAGGACGGGAAGTGGCTCGCGTCCGAACTCACGGTCATCTCCTGACCAGCGCGTATCAGTTCGCGACACGTGTTTCGGGAGGGCGGCGTCCGGCCTGCGCGGGGGCTTAAACTATGGCCTTCCTCACTGCAGGTCAGAGCCCGAAAAGTCCAAGTCCGCTCTTGACTGAAAGGCGCTGAGGGGCGATGCTCCATGGCAACGTGATGCATACTGCGGCGCTAGAGTTGCGAGCGGTGTGGCATGTCGGCTACACTGCCCCTTTGCGCTGCCCTCTGACTATCCGCGTGTGAGAGAACCCCTGCCCTGGTCCATTGAGGACCTGTCTGTGCAGGTCTCGGACGTGGATCGTCTGGCGTGCGTGTCACCAGTTACGCCGCGAGCCCTCGGAAGGACCACTCTTGGCAGCCTCGCGCAACGCCTCGAATACCGCAACCGGTCCGAACCGCGTCTCCTTCGCGCGCATCAAGGAGCCGCTCGAAGTCCCGGACCTCCTTGCTCTGCAGACCAACTCGTTTGACTGGCTGCTGGGCAACGAGAGGTGGAAGGCCCGGGTCGAGGCGGCCCAGAAGGCCGGAAGTAAGAGCGTCCCGACGCAGTCGGGGCTGGAGGAGATCTTCGAAGAGATCAGCCCGATCGAGGACTTCTCCGGAACCATGTCGCTGTCGTTCCGCGACCACCGGTTCGAGCCGCCCAAGTACTCCGTCGAGGAGTGCAAGGACAAGGACATGACCTACTCCGCCCCGATGTTCGTCACGGCGGAGTTCATCAACAACACCACGGGCGAGATCAAGAGCCAGACGGTGTTCATGGGCGATTTCCCGCTCATGAGCCCGAAGGGCACGTTCATCATCAACGGCACCGAGCGGGTCGTCGTCTCCCAGCTCGTCCGGTCTCCGGGCGTGTACTTCGACCGCGCGCTCGACAAGGCGTCCGACAAGGACATCTACGGCTGCCGGGTCATCCCGAGCCGCGGCGCGTGGCTCGAGTTCGAGATCGACAAGCGCGACAACGTCGGCGTGCGCATCGACCGCAAGCGCAAGCAGCCCGTCACGGTGCTGCTCAAGGCGCTCGGCTGGGACGAGGCCCGCATCCGCGAGCGCTTCGGCTCCTACGAGTCGATCAACGTGACCCTGGAGAAGGACCACACCTCCGGCCAGGACGACGCGCTCCTCGACATCTACCGCAAGCTGCGCCCGGGCGAGCCGCCCACGCGCGAGTCGGCGCAGACGCTCCTGGAGAACCTGTACTTCAACCCGAAGCGCTACGACGTCGCCAAGGTCGGCCGCTACAAGATCAACAAGAAGCTCGGCCTCGACCTGGACATGAACCAGGGCACCCTCACCGAGGACGACATCGTCGCGACGATCGAGTACCTCGTCCGGCTGCACGCCGGTGAGGAGGAGGCGACCCTCGGCGCCGTCGCCGTGCCGATCGAGGTCGACGACATCGACCACTTCGGCAACCGGCGGCTGCGCACGGTCGGCGAGCTCATCCAGAACCAGGTCAGGCTCGGCCTGGCCCGGATGGAGCGCGTCGTCCGCGAGCGGATGACCACCCAGGACGTCGAGGCGATCACGCCGCAGACGCTGATCAACATCCGGCCGGTCGTCGCCTCCATCAAGGAGTTCTTCGGCACCAGCCAGCTGTCCCAGTTCATGGACCAGACCAACCCGCTGGCCGGCCTGACGCACAAGCGTCGCCTGAACGCGCTCGGCCCCGGCGGTCTGTCCCGTGAGCGGGCCGGCATGGAGGTCCGCGACGTCCACCCGTCCCACTACGGCCGCATGTGCCCGATCGAGACGCCGGAAGGCCCGAACATCGGGCTGATCGGCTCGCTCGCCGCGTTCGGCCGGGTCAACCCGTTCGGGTTCGTCGAGACCCCGTACCGGCGCGTCACCGACGGCATCGTCACCGAGGAGATCGACTACCTGACCGCCGACGAGGAGGACCGCTTCGTCATCGCGCAGGCCAACTCCCTGCTCAACGACGACGGCACCTTCGTCGACGACCGGGTCCTGATCCGCCGCAAGGGCGGCGAGGTCGAGCTCGTCCCGGCCCGCGAGGTCCAGTACATGGACGTCTCGGCCCGGCAGATGACCTCGGTCGCCACCGCGATGATCCCGTTCCTGGAGCACGACGACGCGAACCGCGCGCTGATGGGCTCCAACATGCAGCGCCAGTCCGTCCCGCTGCTGCGCAGCGAGGCGCCGCTGGTCGGCACCGGCATGGAGTACCGCGCGGCGACCGACGCCGGCGACGTCATCACGGCCGAGAAGGCCGGCGTCGTCGAGGAGGTGTCCGCCGACTACGTGACCGTCATGAACGACGACGGCACCAGGACGACCTACCGCGTCTCCAAGTTCAAGCGGTCGAACCAGGGCACCTGCTTCAACCAGAAGCCGATCGTCGAAGAGGGCGCCCGCGTCGAGCTGGGCCAGGTCATCGCCGACGGCCCCTGCACCGACAACGGCGAGATGGCGCTCGGCAAGAACCTCCTCGTGGCGTTCATGCCGTGGGAGGGCCACAACTACGAGGACGCCATCATCCTCAGCCAGCGCCTGGTGCAGGACGACGTCCTCTCCTCGATCCACATCGAGGAGCACGAGGTCGACGCCCGCGACACCAAGCTCGGCCCCGAGGAGATCACCCGGGACATCCCGAACGTCTCCGAGGAGGTCCTCGCCGACCTCGACGAGCGCGGCATCATCCGCATCGGCGCGGATGTCGTCCCCGGCGACATCCTGGTCGGCAAGGTCACGCCGAAGGGCGAGACGGAGCTGACCCCGGAGGAGCGGCTGCTGCGCGCGATCTTCGGCGAGAAGGCCCGCGAGGTGCGGGACACGTCGCTGAAGGTGCCGCACGGCGAGCAGGGCAAGGTCATCGGCGTCCGGGTGTTCTCCCGCGACGAGGGCGACGAGCTCCCGCCCGGCGTGAACGAGCTGGTCCGGGTGTACGTCGCGCAGAAGCGCAAGATCACCGACGGCGACAAGCTGGCCGGACGGCATGGCAACAAGGGCGTCATCTCCAAGGTGCTCCCCGTCGAGGACATGCCGTTCCTTGAGGACGGCACCCCGGTCGACATCGTCCTGAACCCGCTCGGCGTCCCCGGACGCATGAACGTGGGCCAGGTCCTGGAGACCCACCTCGGCTGGGTCGCGTCCCGCGGCTGGAAGGTCGAGGGCGACGACGCCGACTGGAAGAAGGCGCTCAACGCCATCGGCGCGTCCGAGGCGCCGCCGTGGACGAACACCGCCACGCCGGTGTTCGACGGCGCCCGCGAGGACGACGTCACCGGCCTGATCGAGAGCACCCTGCCGAACCGCGACGGGAAGCGCATGGTGGGCCCGGGGGGCAAGGCGCGGCTGTTCGACGGCCGCACCGGCGAGCCCTACAAGGACCCGATCTCGGTCGGCTACATCTACATCCTCAAGCTGCTGCACCTGGTCGACGACAAGATCCACGCGCGCTCGACCGGTCCGTACTCCATGATCACCCAGCAGCCGCTCGGCGGTAAGGCGCAGTTCGGCGGCCAGCGCTTCGGTGAGATGGAGGTGTGGGCGCTGGAGGCGTACGGCGCCGCCTACGCCCTGCAGGAGCTTCTGACCATCAAGTCCGACGACGTCCTCGGCCGCGTGAAGGTGTACGAGGCCATCGTCAAGGGCGAGAACATTCCCGAGCCCGGCATCCCCGAGTCCTTCAAGGTGCTCATCAAGGAGATGCAGTCGCTGTGCCTCAACGTCGAGGTGCTCTCCAGCGACGGCATGTCCATCGAGATGCGCGACACCGACGAGGACGTCTTCCGCGCTGCGGAGGAGCTCGGCATCGACCTGTCCCGGCGTGAGCCGAGCAGTGTCGAAGAGGTCTGATCAACTCAAGGGGAATTCTGTTGCTTGACGTCAACTTCTTCGACGAGCTACGCATCGGCCTGGCGACCGCTGACGACATCCGCCAGTGGTCGCATGGCGAGGTCAAGAAGCCGGAGACGATCAACTACCGCACCCTCAAGCCGGAGAAGGACGGGCTCTTCTGCGAGAAGATCTTCGGTCCGACCCGCGACTGGGAGTGCTACTGCGGCAAGTACAAGCGCGTCCGGTTCAAGGGCATCATCTGCGAGCGCTGCGGCGTCGAGGTGACCCGGGCCAAGGTGCGCCGTGAGCGGATGGGCCACATCGAGCTGGCCGCGCCGGTCACGCACATCTGGTACTTCAAGGGCGTCCCGTCCCGGCTCGGCTACCTGCTGGACCTGGCCCCGAAGGATCTCGAAAAGATCATCTACTTCGCGGCCTACATGATCACCAGCGTGGACGCCGAGCGGCGCGACCGCGACCTGCCGACGCTGGAGGCCCACATCTCCGTGGAGCGCCAGCAGATCGAGCAGGCCCGCGACGCGCAGGTCGAGGCCCGCCAGCAGAAGCTGGAGGGCGACCTGGGCGAGCTGGAGGAGGCCGGCGCGAAGGCCGACCAGAAGCGCAAGGTGCGCGACGGCGCCGAGCGGGAGATGAAGCAGCTGCGCGACCGCGCGCAGCGCGAGCTCGACCGCCTCGACGAGGTGTGGAGCCGCTTCAAGAACCTCAAGGTCCAAGACCTTGAGGGCGACGAGCTGCTCTACCGCGAGATGCGCGACCGGTTCGGCAAGTACTTCGAGGGCGGCATGGGCGCCGCGGCCATCCAGGCGCGGCTCCAGAACTTCGACCTCGACGCCGAGGCGGAGAAGCTCCGCGACACGATCCGCACCGGCAAGGGCCAGAAGAAGGCCCGCGCGCTGAAGCGGCTGAAGGTCGTCTCGGCGTTCCTCAACACCCGCAACAGCCCGCTCGGCATGGTGCTGGACTGCATCCCGGTGATCCCGCCGGACCTGCGTCCGATGGTGCAGCTGGACGGCGGCCGTTTCGCGACGTCCGACCTGAACGACCTGTACCGCCGGGTCATCAACCGGAACAACCGGCTCAAGCGGCTGCTCGACCTCGGCGCGCCCGAGATCATCGTGAACAACGAGAAGCGGATGCTGCAGGAGGCCGTCGACGCGCTGTTCGACAACGGCCGCCGCGGCCGTCCGGTCACCGGGCCGGGCAACCGTCCGCTCAAGTCGCTGTCCGACATGCTCAAGGGCAAGCAGGGCCGCTTCCGCCAGAACCTGCTGGGCAAGCGCGTCGACTACTCGGGCCGTTCGGTCATCGTCGTCGGCCCGCAGCTGAAGCTGCACGAGTGCGGCCTGCCCAAGCAGATGGCGCTGGAGCTGTTCAAGCCGTTCGTGATGAAGCGGCTGGTCGACCTCAACCACGCGCAGAACATCAAGTCCGCGAAGCGCATGGTCGAGCGTGCCCGCCCGGTGGTGTGGGACGTCCTCGAAGAGGTCATCACCGAGCACCCGGTGCTGCTGAACCGGGCGCCGACCCTGCACCGTCTCGGCATCCAGGCGTTCGAGCCGCAGCTGGTCGAGGGCAAGGCCATCCAGATCCACCCACTCGTCTGCACCGCGTTCAACGCGGACTTCGACGGCGACCAGATGGCCGTGCACCTGCCGCTGTCCGCCGAGGCGCAGGCCGAGGCGCGGATCCTGATGCTGTCGACGAACAACATCCTGAAGCCGTCCGACGGCAAGCCCGTCACCATGCCCACCCAGGACATGGTCATCGGCCTGTACTGGCTGACGACGCAGAAGGACGGCGCGGAGGGCGAGGGCCGCGCGTTCGGCTCGGTCGCCGAGGCGATCATGGCCTACGACCGGGGCGAGCTTGACCTCCAGGCCAAGATCCAGATCCGGCTCAAGGACGTCCCGCCGCCGCGCGAGTGGATCGCGCCTGAGGGCTACGACCCCGGCCAGCCGTACCGGCTGGAGACGACGCTCGGCCGCGCCATCTTCAACGAGACGCTGCCGGACGACTTCCCGTTCGTCGACGACGAGATCGGCAAGAAGCAGCTCTCGGCGATCGTCAACGAGCTGGCGGAGACGTACCCGAAGGTCGCCGTCGCCAACGCGCTGGACGCGCTGAAGAGCACCGGGTTCCACTGGGCGACCAGGTCCGGCGTCACGATCGCGATCGACGACGTCATCACGCCGCCGAACAAGCAGGAGATCCTCGGCGGCTACGAGCAGCGCGCGGAGAAGGTGCAGCGGGAGTTCAACCGCGGCCTGATCACCGACGACGAGCGCAAGCAGGAGCTCATCGAGATCTGGAACAAGGCCACCGCGGACGTCGCGGTGGACATGGAGCAGGCGTTCCCGAAGGCCAACCCGATCTGGATGATGATCCAGTCGGGCGCCCGAGGCAACCCGCTGCAGCTCCGCCAGATCGCCGGGATGCGCGGGCTGGTCTCCAACCCGAAGGGCGAGACGATCCCGCGTCCGATCAAGTCGTCGTTCCGTGAGGGGCTGTCGGTCGTCGAGTACTTCATCTCGACGCACGGCGCCCGGAAGGGCCTCGCCGACACCGCGCTGCGCACCGCCGACTCGGGTTACCTGACCCGGCGCCTGGTGGACGTCGCGCAGGACGTGATCGTCCGCGAGGAGGACTGCGGCACCGACCGCACGATCCCGTTCGAGATCGTCGAGCGGCAGTCGGACGGCAGCCTCGCCAAGCTCTCCACCACGGAGACCAGCCTGGCGGGCCGCACGATCGCCGAGGACGTCGTCGTCGACGGGACGGTCATCTACCCGGCCGACACCGACCTGTCCGACGCGGTCGTGTCGCGGCTGTTCGAGGCCGGGGTCGAGAAGGTCCGGACCCGCAGCGCCCTGGTCTGCGAGGCCAAGATCGGCGTCTGCGCCGCGTGCTACGGCCGTTCGCTGGCCACCGGCAAGCGGGTGGACGTCGGCGAGGCCGTCGGCATCATCGCCGCGCAGTCCATCGGCGAGCCCGGCACGCAGCTCACCATGCGGACCTTCCACACCGGCGGTGTGGCGGGCGGCGACATCACGCACGGCCTGCCGCGCGTGCAGGAGCTGTTCGAGGCCCGCATCCCGAAGGGCGTCGCGCCGATCAGCGAGGTCGCCGGCCGCGTCAAGATCGACGAGACGGAGAAGGCCCGCAAGGTCGTCATCGTCCCGGACGACGGCTCCGACGAGATCGCCTACCCGGTGCCGATGCGGTCCCGCCTCCTGGTCAAGGAGGGCGAGTCCGTGGGCGTCGGCCAGCAGCTCATCGCGGGTGCGATCAACCCGCACGAGGTGCTGCGCATCCTCGGCCCGCGCGCGGTGCAGCTGCATCTCGTGCAGGAGGTCCAGGAGGTGTACCGGTCGCAGGGCGTGTCGATCCACGACAAGCACATCGAGATCATCGTCCGCCAGATGCTGAAGCGGGTGAACATCCTCGAGTCGGGCGACACCGACCTGCTCCCGGGCGACCTGGTGGAGCGTCCGATCTTCGAGGAGACGAACCGGAACGTCGTCGCCGAGGGCGGGGTCCCCGCCGCCGGCCGTCCGGTCCTGATGGGCATCACCAAGGCCTCGCTCGCGACCGAGTCGTGGCTGTCGGCGGCGTCCTTCCAGGAGACGACCCGGGTTCTCACCGAGGCCGCGATGCACGCCAAGAGCGACCCGCTGCTCGGCCTCAAGGAGAACGTCATCATCGGTAAGCTCATCCCGGCCGGTACCGGCATGCCGCAGTACCGCAACGTCCGGGTCGAGCCGACCGAGGAGGCGAAGGCGGCGGTCTACTCCGTCGGCTCCTACGACGACGGCGCCGAGTACGCCTTCGGTCAGGGATCCGGCGAAGCCGTCCCGCTGGAGGAGTACGACTTCGGCCAGTACAACCGGTAACGCCGGTACGCCCGGTAACGCACGGCACGCAGAGGGCCGCCACCCGCATCGCGCGGGCGGCGGCCCTCCGCCGTTCCACGGCTGTCCTCCGCGGTTCTCCGGGCGTCCTCCGGCGTTCTCCGGGCGTCACGTCAGGGTGGCGCCGCCGTTGACGGTGATCCTCTGCCCGGTGATGAAACGGGCCCGGTCCGAGGCGAGGAACGCGACGGCTTCCGCGACGTCGTCGGGGACGCCCAGGTGCCCCAGCGGCAGGCGTCCGGCGTACTCGCCCCTGGCCCCGTCGGGTATGTCCGCGTGCCGGTCGGTGGGGATCCAGCCCGGGGCGACGAGGTTCACGGTGATCCCGTGGGGGCCGAGCTCGCGTGCCCAGGAGCGGGTGAGGCCGAGCTGGGCGGCCTTGGCCGCGACGTAGGCGCTGGACGCGGGCGGCCCCAGCTCCACGACGTCCGATCCGATGTGGACGATGCGGCCGTGCCCGCGCCGCTTCATGCCGGTGATCGCCTTCTGGGTGAGCAGCAGCGGGCTCTTGACGAAGAAGGCGAGCTGGTCGAGGACGTCCTGCCAGCTCAGGTCCTCGATCGGAATGTCGGGCTGGGGCCCGGTCGCGTTGAGGACGAGGATGTCGATCCTGCCGAAGGCGGCGAGCACCCGGTGGTAAAGCTCGTCGACCTCGTCCTCGTCGGTGACGTCGGCGCGGAAGACTTCGGCGCGGCCGCCCGTCGCGGCGATCTCGTCCCGCAGGTCCTCGGCCGCGGACCGGTCGCGCATGTAGTTGATCGCCACGGCGGCGCCGTCGCGGGCCAGGGCGGCCGAGATCGCGGCGCCCAGCCCCCTGGACGCGCCGGTCACCAAGGCCACTCTCCGCCCGGCCCCGTCCTGGTCTTGGTCCTGGTCCATCGGAAAACAACTCCGGAGTCTCGCACTTAATCTGCTCGGGCATATGGGTGTACTCGCGTGCCGGCGACCGTGAGCCGTGTCACGTCGGCGGCGCGGGCGGCGGTAAAAATAACGCAAAACGAGCTGCTGGTGCCGCCCTTCGGCGTTCCCCTTCAGTGCCGAGCGGTGAATTGAGGGCTTGCCGTCGGCAGGACGAGGTCGATACATTCATGACAGAGATCATGACGCATACACCTTGAATCGGTTGCCGATCCGGTCGCAGGCAAAAGTCGACGCAATTTCACCTCCTATTAACCGGCATCGCGCGATGGTCGCCCTTACCGGCGAGAACAAGGTTTCACCCGGAGAATGCCGAGGCCTATGGAGAGGAGCGGGTGCATGACGTACATGGTGCCGTACAGCGGCATCTCCAACCGGCTGGGCGCGGAAGAGATCAAGGCCGTCACCGACGTGCTGGCGCAGGACACCCTGGCGATGGGCCCCGCGGGCGCCGAGTTCGAGCGGCGCTTCGCGGAAATGCTGGACGGCCGCCACGTCCAGGCGACCAGCTCCTGCACCACCGCCCTGTTCCTGGCCGCGCAGGTGCTCGGGCTGGGCCCGGGCGACGAGGTCATCACGACGCCCCAGACGTTCTGGGTCACCACATGGCCCTTGCAGGCCCGCGGCTGTGTCATCAAGTTCGCCGACATCGATCCCGACAGCCTCAATCTCGATCCGGCCACGATCGAGCCTCTCATCACCGAACGGACCAGATCGATATGGGTCGTCCATTACGGCGGACAGGCCGTGGACATGGACCCGGTCATGACCATCGCCCGGCGCCACGGGTTGAGCGTGGTCGAGGACTGCGCCCATGTCGCCGGCGGCACCTACAAGGGCCGGCCGCTGGGCTCCATCGGTGATATCGGATGTTTCAGCTTCCATTCCCTGAAGAACATGACCACCGGAGAGGGCGGGGCATTCGTCACCGGCAACGATCGGTACGCCGAAATGGCCCGGGCGCTGGGGACCATTCACGTGTGGGGCGAGATGAGCGAGCGCGATGACCCTCGCATCGGCCCGTACCGGCAACCGGCGTATTACCGGGACGCGCACGTCCGCAAGTCCTACACCCACGACTACGTCGACGGGCGTTACCTCGTCGGCAACAACTACCGGATGAGCGAGTTGAGCGCGGCACTCGGCATCGTCCAACTCGGCAAGCTGGACCGCCTCAACGGGCGGCGCCGTGACATCGCGCACCGCCTCGACGAAGGGCTGCGGCGGGTGCCCGGCATCGGCGTCCAGAACGAGAAGCCCTACGCCCGCCACGTCCACCACCTTTACACCCTCTTCTACGATCCCGAAACCGTCGGCGCCCCCAAGGACGACTTCATCCGGCACCTGCAGGAGCGGGAGGGGATCGAGATCGTCGTCCG
The DNA here is from genome assembly GCF_004348735.1 of Actinomadura sp. KC06. Classification (GTDB taxonomy): domain Bacteria; phylum Actinomycetota; class Actinomycetes; order Streptosporangiales; family Streptosporangiaceae; genus Spirillospora. The sequence goes on along the minus strand of NZ_SMKT01000004.1, from coordinate 76,085 downwards.
GTACTTCCCCATTCACCTGCTGCCGGAGTTCCGGGCGCTGGGGCACCGCTACGGCGAGTGCCCGGTCGCGGAGAAGACCTACTTCGAGCATCAGATCCAGTTGCCGATCTACGACCACCTCACCGACGACCAGGTGGAGCACATGATCGGCGCCGTGTCCCGAGGGGTCGCCAGGCTCGCCGAGAACCGGTGACCGACGCGCCCCGAGCCCCGGGGCGGACCTCTGGCCTTTCCCGACTTCCGCACCATCACGTGCTCCCTTCGCATGCGTGAGAACTGGAGTTTCCCCATGGCTGGAACGTTGCAGGAATCCACTGGCTCCGAGACCCCCGACGTCGCCGTCACCGGAGGCTCGGGTTTCGTCGGCGGTCACCTCGTCACCGCGCTGAGCGGGGCGGGCAGGAGCGTGACCATCGTCGACCTCGCCGATCCGTCGCCGGAACTGGCCGCCCTTCCCGGCGTCCGGCATGTGCGCGCGGACGTGCGCGACTACGGCGAGACACTGCTGGCGCTGCGCGGCGCCGACACGGTCTTCCATCTGGCGGGAAACGCGAGCGGCTCCCGCTCGGTGGAGTTCCCGAGATTCGATTTCCAGATCAACGGGCTCGGCGCCTGCAATGTGGGCAACGCGTGCGTCGAGCTCGGCGTCCGGCGACTGGTCTGCCTCTCCTCGGCGATCGTGTACGGCGTCCCGCAGCGGGTTCCCATGACCGAGGAGCATCCCACGCGGCCGTTCCTGCCTTACGGCGCGTCCAAGCTGTCGGGTGAGCTCGCGCTGCGAAGCCTGTACGACGCCATCGGCCTGCCGGTCGTGATCGGCCGCTCGTTCGTCGTTTACGGGCCGGGCGAGGACCCGCGCTCCGCCGGCGGCGAGGTCTCGCAGTTCCTGCGCTGGCAGCTCAACGAGATGCCGATTCCGCTGGTCGGGGACGTCGACCGCAAGACCCGCGACTTCGTCCACGTCTCCGATGTGTGCGCGGCCCTGATCACTCTCGCGGACGCCGGTGCCGCCGGGGAGGTCTACAACATCGGCAGCGGGCGGGAGGTGTCCATGCGCGACCTCGCCGACGCGGTGGCGAAGGCCACGGGCCGTCCGGCCCGCCTGCAGCCGGACGCCTCCAGCCTGGAGGACAGCTTCCGGCTGGTGGCCGACATCTCCAAGCTCCGGTCCTTGGGCTTCCGGCCCGGCGTGACGCTGGAGAGCGGCCTCGCGTCGCTCGCCGACGTGCTCGGCCCATTCCCCGAGCTTCCGTCGACGACGGCGATCTTCCGCCGCGAGCGCGTCCCACAGCCCTGAGTGGCGGCCCGGAAGGCCAAGGCAGCAGACCGTGAGTGAGATCAAGGACTCGGCCCGTTCCGTACCCGCGCGGGTATCGGCTCCGGTGCGTGCCGCGTTGCCGGCCGCCCGGAGCCGGGCGGCGCGCACCGCCGTCCGCGGCGTCTTCTTCGCCAACGGCGCCGCGTTCGCCTCCTGGGCCGCGCGGGTGCCGGACGTCCGGGACGGCCTGGGCCTTTCCGCGGGCGGGCTGGCCGTGGCGCTCGCCGGCCTGGCGGCCGGCGCGCTCGCGGGGCTGCCGCTGGCGGGCGTCGTGGTGGCCCGGTGGGGCAGCCGCCGGACGCTGATCGGCGGCGCGGTCCTCTTCTTCGGGACGCTCCCGCTGATCCCGTCCGCGCCGGGTCTCGTGCCGCTGACCGTCGCGGCGGCGATGTTCGCGGTCGGCAACAGCGCCGTCGACGTCGCCATGAACACCCAGGGCGTGCTGGTGGAACGCGCATGCTCCCGTCCCGTCATGGGCGGCTTCCACGCCATGTTCAGCCTGGGCGGGATCTCGGGTGCGGCGGTCGGCGGCCTGGCGGCCGCCGGGGACGTGGGAGCCGGAACGCATTTCCTGCTGACCGCGGTCGTCCTCTTCTCCGTCTGCTGCGCCGCGACGATCTTCCTGCTGCCCGACGCACCGGACACCGGCGTCGCGGGGCCGGCGTTCGCGTTTCCACCCCGGGGCTTGTGGGCCCCCGCGCTCATCGCGCTCTCGGCGCTGATGGGCGAAGGCCTGATGAACGACTGGGGCGCCGTCTATCTGCGGGACGTCGCCGGTTCGTCGGCCGGCGCCGCGGCCACCGGCTTCGCGGTCTTCTCGGCGGGCATGGTCGCCGGGAGGCTGGCCGCCGACCGGATGCGCTCCCGCGCGGCCACCGACCGGTTCGTCCAGTGCTGCTCGCTCCTCGCCGGGGCCGGCGCCGTACTCGCCCTCGTCGCGCCGTCCCCGGGGACGGGCCTGGTGGCTTACGCCCTGATTGGCCTGGGCCTGGCACCGGTCGTCCCGGTGGCGTTCAGCCATGCCGCGTCGCACACTCCGCGGGGCCCGGGTCCCTCGATCGCCGCCGTGTCCACGGTCGGCTACGTGGGCTTCCTCGCCGGACCGCCGATCGTCGGCGGCGTCGCGGAGGCGGCCGGGCTGCGCGTCACCATGGTCGTGCTCCTGATCCTGACGTGCGCCCTTAGTGTTCTCGCGCCCCGCCTCGGACGCGCGTGACGTGGGCCTGACGGCGCACGCGACGCGGGCTGACGGGCTTGACCTGGAGGTATGCTGAATTTCTTGACCTTTTGCTGTGTTTTGTGGTGGTACGGACGGGGAGGTACCTCGTCGTTGACGATGTACGCGACGGGGGAGAGACGCAGATGAAGAGGGTCATGACCGGGGCATTGATCGTCGGCGTTCTGGGGATCGGGGGCGTCGGCGGCGCCACCGCCGCCTGGTCGTCCGGCGACCAGACCTCGCGCCAGGACTGCCGCACCTATTCGAGCGTCGGCCAGTGCGGCGAGCCGCGCCTGGACGAGAAGCAGCGCGCGTGCGTGACCTCGGCCGTCCAGCAGGGCATGACCGAGCGCCGCGCCGAGGTGGAGTGCCGCGCCTTCGGCTGAACGGGCCCGCCGCCACCCGATGAAGTGAAATGTGAATAAGAAATCGAAAGGCGTTAGCGTTGACGCCTTTCTGGGGCGCATTTACTCTCGCGATCGAATCCACTGCCTGATTTTTGGAGTCATGCCATGACGCATGTCAGGCGCAAGGCGATCGCGATACTCGGCGCCGTTCTCGTCCCGTCCGCCATGATGGCGCCCGCCGCGTCGGCCGCCCCGGCGGACCCGCCGCCCGGGGTGACCATCACCGTGGTGAGCTTCAGCCAGGACTGCTGGGGCGGTGAGGTGTCGATGCCCGTCACCGCGACCAGCTTCACGGTCCGCTACTGGGGCCTCCATGCCCTCGCGGGCGGCGACTCCACCCCGGCCGAAAGCCGGCAGAAATGCCAGGTCGTCCTGCGGGTGGACAATGCGGTGGGCTTCACCTACGCGATCAGCCGGCTCCGGTTCGCCGGCTCCGCCGAAGTGGCTGCAGGGGCGACCGGCGAGCTGAAGACGCAGCACAATTTCCAGGGCACGCCGCCGTCCCAAGAGTGGACCCACAAGGTCCCCGGGCCCCACGCCGCGCCCTGGACGTTCGACCAGCAGATCCCCCTCGACCAAGTGGCGTTCAAGCCTTGCGGCGAGGAACGCCTCCTCTACCTCGACACCGAGATGGGCGTTTCCGCGGGCGACTCGGACCCGTCCAGGACCAGCATCATGGCCCTGGACACCCCCGACGACTCCGCCACCTACGACCTTCTCTGGAAGACCTGTCCGTGATGCCGCGAACCTGAGAGACCGATGAGTTCGGCCGACTCGTATGGTCACAGTGGTATGCGCAGACTCATCGTCCAGGAACTCATCACGGTCGACGGCTACGTTGCCGGGCCGGATGGAGAGCTCGATTTCTTCGACTCCGTCTCCGACTACAGCCACGTGGACCGCGACAACCTCCAGATTCTGGAAGACGTGGACACCGTCCTCCTGGGAGCGGACACCTACCGGATGTTCGTGCAGTACTGGCCCACCGCCGACGAGCCGGTCGCCAACACGGTGAACACCATGCCCAAGCTGGTCTTCTCCTCGACTCTGAACGAAGCACCGTGGGGAACCTGGCAGCCGGCAGAAGTCGTCAAGGGCGATGCGGCCGCGAAGGTCGCCGACCTCAAGCGGCAGCCAGGCAAGGACCTCATGCTCTGGGGCAGCCTGTCGCTGGCACGCTCCCTGACCAGGGCGGGCCTGCTGGACGAGCTCCAGCTCCGCGTCGTCCCGGTCGCCATCGGCAGCGGCGAGAAACTGTTCCCCGACGACCTGGGCCGCCTGGACCTGGAGCTCATCGAAGGCAAGCTCTACCCGTCGGGGATCATCTCGACGCGCTACCGTCCGCGGCGCACACCCGGCGCCTGAACAGGCCGTCCACCACGGCCCCGCCGCCTCCGCGCCCCCGCACGGGCGGGCCAGACCGTGAGCAAGCGCGGTTTCGCGTCAGAGATGTCCGCTTCGGCGTTTTCTAGAGGGCTCGGTCGAGGGCTTCGGTCAGTGCGACCGGGGTGACCAGGAGGCGGTCGAAGCGCCAGCCGTGCTCGGTGCGGCGCGCACTGTAGTGGTGGACCCCGGCCGCGATGGCCTCGGTCTTGTCGTCGATGACGAACACGGCGACGTCGTGGGCTCGCACAGTGGCGGTCTCGCCGTCGAGCTCGATGATGACATTGGACTTGTTGTGCAGGGTGCGGGCGTACGTGTCGTGGCCCGAGCGCACCAGTTCGATGAGCGCCTCGATCCCGTGGGCCTCCCCGCGCGGGGACTTGACGGCGACGTCCTCGGTGAAGAGGCGGTCGGTCTCGTCGTAGCGGCCCTCGTCGATCCACAGGCTGTGGCGGGCGACCAGGTCGGCGAGCTCGGCGCGGTCGGCGAGTGCGCGGATCACGGTTTCGGTGCTGGTCATGATGGCTCCTGTCAGTTGGTGTGGGCGAGGAAGAAGTCCCGGACGTCCTCGGCGAGCAGGTCCGGCATGTGGGACGGCCCGATCATGGTCTTGCTCCGGAGGGTTCGTTTGTGGGTCTAACGTTTGTGTTACTAACGAAGTTAGACTGTTAGTGTCACTAATGCAAGAGGTGGAGAGGAAACCATGAGCCCGGCTCCCGAACCCGCTCCGGCCCGGCTGCGCGCCATCCCCAGCCGCCTGCTCGCTGGGGCCGCGATCGCCGCGGATCGGCTCGTCAGCGAGCGCCTGGCCGCCGAAGGCGCTCGCAAATGGCACTTCGCGGTGCTGGCCGCGCTCGCCGAGGCCGGTGCCGCCAGCCAGGCGGAGCTCAGCCGCCGCACCGGCATCTACCGCAGCGACATGGTCGCCGTCCTCAACGAGCTCGCCGACACCGAATACATCCGCCGCGATCCCGACCCCGCCGACCGCCGCCGCAACGTCATCACCCTCACCTCCGAGGGCCATCACCGCCTGGAGTGCCTCGACGCGCTCGTTACCGACGCCCAACGCGAACTCCTCGCCCCCCTCTCCGCCAGCCAGAAGGACGAACTCACCCGCCTGCTCACCGTCCTGAACGAGTACCACCGCCCTCCGCACCCTCGCCCGCAGGACGCGAAGTAGCCCGTCCAGCCCGGCGTGCGCGGCGTTGCTGATTCCGGGGCTTTACGTGACAGTAAGGATCCGGACGACCACAAACCTCTGCCCCAGGAGATCGGCGCGTGGTGATGGGTGATTGGCGGGTTGCCGATTTCGTCGAAGTGCGCGAGTTGGGCGCAGGGGCCCAGGGACGGGTCGTGCTCGCGCGGCACCGCACGGCGGGCACCCCGGTGGCGATCAAATATCTGACCCGCCGCCCCGGTGATGACGAGGCGCTGGAGCGGCTGCGCGCCGAGGCGGTGTTGCTGGGGCAGGTGTCCGATCCGTACGTGGCCCGGTTGTACCGCATGGTGGAGAGCGAGCACGGTGCGGCGATCGTCATGGAGGCGGTCGACGGGGTCTCGTTGAAGAGGGTGCTGGCCGAGCATGGGGCGCTCGGGCCGGAGGCGTCCTTGCTGATGCTCAAGGGCTCGCTGTTAGGGCTGGCCGCCGCGCACGAGGCCGGGGTGGTCCACCGCGACTTCAAGCCCGCGAACGTGGTCGTCCAGGCGGACGGCCTTAGCAAGCTCATCGACTTCGGGGTGGCTGCGCTGGCCGGTGATCGGGCCGTCGGCGGTACGCCCGCCTATATGGCGCCCGAACAATGGCGCGGGGAACCGGCCGTCCCTGCCACTGACGTGTACGCCGCCACCTGCGTGTTCTTTGAATGCGTGACCGGACGCCGTCCATACGCGTCCTCCGTCCGGGCTGAGCTGATGAGTCGGCATCTGGCCGCGCCGGTCCCCGTGTCCGAGCTTCCGGAGGTGTTGCGGCCGCTGCTGGAGCAGGGCATGGCCAAGGAACCGGCGGAGCGTCCGCGCGACGCGATGACGCTGGTGGCCGAGCTCGACCGGATCGCCGTCTCGGCCTACGGCTCGGCATGGGAACAGCGTGGGCTGCGCACGTTGGCCGGTGCCGCCGTGGGGCTGGCGGCGCTGTTTCCCCTGGTGGCATCAGGGATCGGCGGTGGGGCGGCCGCCGCCGGGACGGCCGCCGGAGGCGCCGCGGCCGGTGCGGGCGCGGTCACCGGGCTCGGCGGCAAGATCGCCGCGGCGATCACGGGGGCGAGCGTGGCCGTCGCCGCCGGAGGGGCGGGCACCTACCTCGCCACCCGGGACACGGCCGAGACGCCCGCGCGGGCCGCGGTGCAGCAGGTGCGCGTCTCGCTGGTGTCGTCGGTCCGGCGGGACGCCTCGTCGGACCTGACGACGCAGTACGTCAAGGTGGACGGCGTCCGTGATCCCGACGTGGAATCCAGGATCAACACCGTGCTGCGGGAGACAGCGGACGCGCTCACTCGTCCGTGGGTGGACGGGGTCAGGCGCTATGGGCCAAGACCTGGCGAGGAGCGCTGGCGGGCCACAGCCGTCGCGAATTTCGGCGTGCGAGGACCGAGGCTCCTTTCCGTCTTCTACGACCTGGTCGACAGCCAATCGGCCGCCGGATATTCCGGTGGGTCCGGCGTGGTCGTGGACCTGTCGGACGGACGGCGGCTCGGCGCGCAGGATCTGTTCAAGTCGGCAGCCCTGACCACGACAGGGATGCGCGACTTGGCCCGCACGATCGTCCAAAGCGAGGGCGACCCGGAAAGCGCCGCGCAGACCCCGGCCGGTGCGGTGTGCTACGCGGGACGCCCCATCACCGCGGCCGATCTCGTCCCGCGGAGGCTGATGGTGCTGCCGACCAGGGACGGCCTGACCTTCGTCATCACCGGGATCTCCGAACTCGGCTGCACCGGAGGCTCCCGCGGGAAAAGGATCAAGGTGCCGTTCTCGCGGCTGAGCGCGTTGGTCCGGCCCGGCATCGTCGCCCAGGCCACGGCCCCGTCGCCGACACCCGGACGATCCTGAGAGATCCGCCGTGCGCGGAGTCTTTGCGGTTCGGCGGCTTTGGGTTGGTGTGGGCCGGATACATCCACGGCATGGGGGATCTTGCGTTCGGGGACCGGACGGATTTCGAGAACGCCGAGCGGGGGCTGGTGGCGTCGCTGTCGCCGGGGGTGGTGCGGGACGCCGGCGGACGGGTCGTCTGGGACAACGACGTGTTCGAATTCCTCGACGGCCCATGCCCGGAGACGGTGAACCCGTCGCTGTGGCGCCAGTCGCAGCTATGCGCCAAGCAGGGCCTGTTCGAAGTGACGGACGGCGTCTACCAGGTCCGCGGCCTGGACCTGTCGAACATGACGCTGGTCGAGGGCGACCGCGGGGTGATCGTCATCGACCCGCTGGTGTCGGTGGAGACCGCGGCCGCCGCGCTCGCGCTGTACCGGGAGCAGCGCGGTGACTGGCCGGTCACCGGCCTGATCTACACCCATTCGCACGTCGACCATTTCGGCGGCGCTGAGGGTGTCATCGAGCCCGGAAATCCCGACCGGGTGCCGATTCTGGCCCCGGCCGGATTCCTGGAGAACGCCGTCTCGGAGAACGTGTACGCCGGGACCGCGATGGCCCGCCGCGGCGTTTACCACACCGGCGTCAATCTGGAGCGGAGCCCGGAAGGAATGGTCGGGACCGGGCTCGGGCAGACCGCGTCCTCGGGACGGGTTTCGCTCGTCCCGCCGAACAAGGACATCAAGCGCACCGGGCAGGACGAGGTGGTGGACGGTGTCCGGATCGTTTTCCAGCTGACGCCCGGCACCGAGGCCCCGGCCGAAATGAACTTCCATTTCCCGGAGCGGCGGGCGCTGTGCCTGGCCGAGAACGCCACGCACAATCTCCACAACATATTGACGTTGCGGGGGGCGCTCGTCCGCGACGCGCGGGTCTGGACGCGGTACCTGGACGAGGCGATCACGCTGTTCGCCGACGGCACCGACGTGGCGTTCGCGTCCCACCACTGGCCGACATGGGGACGCGACAACATCGTGGCGTACCTGTCGCAGCAGCGGGACCTGTACGCCTACCTGCACGATCAGACGCTGCGCCTGCTCAACCAGGGGCACACCGGCATCGAGATCGCCGAGATGATCGACCTGCCGCCCGCGCTGGCCGGCGCCTGGCACGCCCGCGGCTACTACGGCTCGGTCAGCCACAACGTCAAGGCGATCTACCAGCGCTACATGGGCTGGTTCGACGGGAATCCGGCCCATCTGTGGGAGCATCCGCCGGTCGAGGCGGCGGAGCGGTACGTGGAGTGCATGGGCGGCGCGTCCAGGGTCATGGCCTTGGCCCGCGACTACACGAGCCACGGCGATCTGCGGTTCGCCGCGACGCTGCTGAACCACGTGGTGTTCGCCGATCCCGGCAATTCCGACGCCAAGGACGCTCTCGCGGACGTCTACGAGCGACTCGGCCATGGCGCGGAGAACGGCACGTGGCGCAATTTCTACCTCACCGGCGCCGAGGAACTCCGGTCAGGCCCCAAACCCCTCCCGACGAGCATCGCCGGCGGAATGGCGGCGGGGCTGACGGTCGAGCAGGTCTTCGACTCGATGGCGATCCGGGTGAACGGCCCCAAGGCGCGGGACGAGCATCTGACCATCGACTGGGATTTCACCGACACCGGCGACCGTTACCGCATGACGCTGTCGAACGGCGTCCTCATACACAGGCGCACCGAACGCGCGGACGAAGGCGCCGCCCTGACACTCACGCTCAGCCGTCCGCAATTGTTCGCGCTCATCGCGGGAGGCGATACCGACGGCATCACCAGCACCGGTGACGCGGCGGCGTTGCACCGGCTGCTCGCCGTCATGGACGGCGCCGAACCCGACTTTCCCATCGTCACGCCCTGACCGCCGTGGGCATCGGACAGGGGGCTGCAATGGGCGAGGTCATCGGGGATCTGCTGCCGCTGGCGGTCGGGGTGGCGATCAGCCCGATCCCGATCATCGCGATGATCCTCATGCTGCTGTCGCCGCGCGCCCGCACCACCGGGCCGGGGTTCCTGGCCGGGTGGGCGGGCGGCATCGTGATCGCCACGACCGTGCTGGTGGTGATCGCGAACGCCATCGGGATGAACAGCGCCTCCGGCGAGCCCAAGACGCCGGTCTCGTGGATCGAGCTGCTGCTGGGCGTGCTCGTCCTGACCTTGGCCGTCAGGCAGTGGACGTCCCGTCCCGGCGCGGGCACGCGGGCCGAGACTCCTTCGTGGATGAGGGCGATCGACGAGGTCACCCCGGCCAGAGCGGCGACGCTGGGGCTGCTGCTGTCGGCGGTGAACCCCAAGAACCTGATCATGTGCGTCGCCGCAGGGATCGCCATCGCGCAGGGCGAGTTGGGCGTCGGTAGCGAGGTCGTGGCGGTCGCCGTCTTCAACGTGATCGCGGCGTGCAGCGTGGCGGTCCCGGTGCTGGTGTACGTCTTCGACGCCGAACGCATGCGCGCCCCGCTGGACGACTTGAAAGCCTGGCTGGAACGCAACAGCACCACGGTGATGTTCGTCCTCCTGCTGGTCATCGGCTTCGTCCTGCTCGGCAAGGGCATCGGCGGACTCATCGACTGACCGTCGGCGCAGCACGTCGTCGGCGGGCGCTCACTCGTCGGACTGGTCGACGATTTTGCGGAGGGCGGCGACGTGGCCGCGGTAGGCGGTGCGGCCCGTGGCGGTGAGTTCGAGCCACACCCGCTGCCGGGTGTCGCGGACCGCCTTGCGCTGCTCGACGTAACCGGCGTCCATCAGGACGCTCACATGCTTGCTGAGCACCGAGGCGCTGACCCCCAGCCGCTCCTGGACCAGCCCGAACTCGATCTGGGTCACCGCGTCGAGCATCGCGCAGATGCGCAGCCGTTGGGGAGCGTGGATGACGGTGTCGAAGGCTTCGGGGGCCTCGGCGCCGTCCGCCGGGGCCTGCCGGGTCATGACGACCGTCCGCCCGTCAGCCGGTGATGCACCCCGAAGGCGACGATCCCCGCCGCGACCACCACGGTGATGGCCTCGGGGCCCCACGGCGGGTCGGCGGCGCTCTGCACCAGGGCGTACAGGCCGAGCAGCGGAAGCATGATCACGGCGAACGGCCGCATCTGCCGGTCGTTCAGCCACATCAGGACCCGCATCCGCTTGACGACCACGTGCATGAGCAGCCCGAGCCCCGCCGCCCAGACCGCCACCCCGGCCAGGAGGATCACCACTCCCGCCGGAGGGTCCGGGGTGATCGACACCAGGGGGCCGATCGGCGCCGTCCAGATCCCGAGGGCGACGAAGTACCACAGCGGCGTCCGGATGCCGGACAGCGCGGCGCGGGTCTGCTCGACGTCGTCCAGTGCCGCCGCGGCTTCGCCGGGAGTCGGCCGGGCGCCCGCCACACCTTCGTTCTCGTGTGTTTCCATGACGGAAACTATGGTGCTTAGTTTCCATCTTGTCAACACACAACTTTCCGGTACGGCAAGTGACGGACGATGGCGCACCGCCCCCGGCTGTACGGCGTTTGCGCTGGTAGAGGGACAATGGTGGGGTGGCTCGATGGGTCCTGCACGTCGACCTGGACCAGTTCATCGCCGCCGTCGAGGTGCTCCGCCACCCGGAACTGAGCGGGCGGCCGGTCGTCGTCGGCGGTGATGGCGATCCGACGAAGCGCGGCGTGGTGAGCACGGCCTCGTACGAGGCCCGTGCCCACGGCGTGCACTCTGGGCTGCCGCTGCGGACGGCGGCCCGGCGCTGCCCCGACGCGGTGTTCCTGCCCGTGGACAGAGAGCTCTACGAATCCGTGTCGGACCAGGTCATGGCGACATTGCGGAGCCTCGGCGCCGTGGTCGAGGTGCTCGGCTGGGACGAGGCGTTCCTTGCCGTCGACGGCGACCCGGAAGCGATGGCGCACGAGATCCGCGACCGGGTGCGCGCGGCGACGGGCCTCGAATGCACGGTCGGCATCGGAGAGAACAAGCTCCAGGCGAAGCTGGCGACCGGCTTCGGCAAGCCCGCCGGGATCTTCCGGCTCACCGGCGACACCTGGTTCGACGTGCTCGGCCACCTCCCGGCGGACGCGCTCTGGGGCGTCGGGTCCAAGACCGCCAAACGGCTGAAGAAGCTGGACATCGCCACGGTCCGCGAACTGGCCGCCGCCGATCCCGACGTCCTCGCCGGCGAGTTCGGCCCCACGAACGGCCCATGGCTGGTGCTCCTCGCCCGAGGGCTCGACAACTCGCCGGTGAGCGACGCGCCGCACGTCCCGAGGTCACGCGGACGGGAGACCACGTTCCAGGACGACCTGCCGGACTGGGAGGACGTGCGGCGCGAAGTGCGCAAACTGGCGCGGCGGGTCGCCGAGGACGTCGCCGAGGAGGGGAGGGAGGTCGTCCGCGTCATCGTCAAAGTCCGGTACGCGCCGTTCATCACCCAGACTCATGGCCGGACGCTGCAGGCCCCGTCCGTCGAGCCGCATCTGATCGAGGAGGCCGCCCTAGCCGCCCTTGACGCGTTCACTGGACGCCGCCCCGTCCGCCTCCTAGGTGTCCGCGCCGAATTCCAACGCTGACCAGGCGAACTTCGATTATTGATCATGTGGAATGGCCGATTTGCACGCTCTTTTCGGCCTCGTCGGTGGGGATCTCCTCGATGGGGCGGCGGCGCGACCGGCGGGTGAGGAGGAGGGCGGTGAGGAGGGCGGCGATGAGGAGGATGGCGAAGGCGATCGTGAGGGCTGTGGTGTAGCCGTGGACCACCGCCGCCGTGGGGCCGGCCTTGGGGTGTGCGGTGAGGTAGGACGCGGCGGTGCTGGCGGCGACCGTGTTGAGCAGGGCGGTGCCCAGGGCGGCGCCTAGTTGCTGGGACGCGTTGTACGCCGCCGATGCCGACCCGATGTCCTGATGGTCTATCGCGGTGGTGGCCAGGCCGGCGGTGGGAGGCATGACGAGGCCGATCCCCAGGCCGGTGAGGATCAGGGCGGGGACGAGGTACAGGGCGAAGACGTCCGTGGTGGACGCGGTCAGCCGCGTCAGGAGCAGCATCCCCGCGGCCGCGGCGAGCAGGCCGGGGAGGATGAGCGCGGCCGGGGGGACGCGGCCGTGCAGGCGTCCGGCGATGAGCGTCGAGGCGAGCAGGGCTGCCAGGGCGTTGATGATCAGGGTGAGGCCCGCCTCGACGGGCGAGTAGCCGAGGACGGTCTGCGTGTAGTAGCTCATGAAGAGGTAGAAGCCGAACATCGCGACGAACATCAGGGTGATCGAGAGGAAGGCGCCGGCCCGTGCGCGGTGCAGCAGGATCCGCATGGGGAGCAGGGGGCGGCGTGTGCGCAGTTCGACCATGACGAACGTCGTCAGCAGGACGCCTCCGGCGAGGAGGGCCAGGGCGGCGTTCCGTTTGTCGGACTCGGCTTCGGCGAACGCGTAGACCACCGCCGCGAAGCCCGCCGCGCTCAGGAGTGCGCCCGGCACGTCCAGGCCCTGGCCGCGGCGGTTCGGCTGGTCGCGGGGCACGAGCGTCGTGCCGAGGACGGCGAGCAGCGCGACGGGGACGTTGATGTAGAGGCACCAGCGCCAGCTCGCGTACTCCGTCAGCAGTCCGCCTGCGATCAGGCCGATGGCCGACCCCGCGGCGCCCACCGCCGCGAACACGCCGAAGGCGCGGCCGCGTTCGCGTCCCCCTGTGAAGGTGATCGTCAGGAGTGAGAGGCCGGCGGGGGCCAGCGCGGCGGCGAACACCCCCTGCAGGGCCCGTGCCCCGAACAGCAGCTCGGGGCTCGTGGCGGCGCCGCCCAGTGCGGACGAGCCCGCGAAGCCCAGCAGGCAGACGATGAACGTCCGGCGGTGCCCCAGCGCGCTGCTGATCCGGCCGCCGATCAGCAGGAGGCCGCCGAAGGCCAGCGCGTACGCGGTGATGGCCCACTGCCTGGCGGTGTCGGACATCCCGAGCGCGTGCTGCGCGGACGGCAGCGCGATGTTGATGATCGTCCCGTCCAGCACGACCAGGAGCTGGGCCGCGCTGACCGCGAGGAGCGTCGCCCAGCGCCTTCGATTGTCTTCCACCGTGTCTCCCTAACGTCGTTTGGGACTGCCTAACGCTGTTTGGTTCATCGAACACTGTAGCCTGGCGACGCGACCGTCGGGTGTGGAAGGGGTGCGATGGGCAAGTCGAGTGATGTGCGCAGCGTCTGGCTGCGGCCCCGGCGCGAGCAGCGCGGGGAGCCGCCGCTGACGCACTCCCGCATCGTCGCGGCGGCGGTGGCCCTGCTGGACGAGGAGGGCATCGACCGGCTCACCATGCGGCGGCTCGCGGAGCGGCTCGACGTCGTCGCGCCGTCGCTGTACTGGCACGTCGACACCAAGGACGACGTGATCGACCTCGCGGTCGACGCGATCTTCGGGGCGGCCCCGCCGGAGCCGGGTGCCGGACGCGCGGAGGAGTGGCGCGACGACGTCACGGCGGTCCTGGCCGGCTGGCGGGCCGCGCTGCTGCGCCACCCCTGGGCCGCCGCGGTCCCGGCGCGGCGGCGACCCACCATCGGCCCGAACTTCCTCGCCGGGATGGAGGTGCTCCAGGCGACGCTCGCCCGCGCCGGGTTCACCGGCCAGAGCCTGTCGGCGGCGACCTGGGCGCTCTACAACCACGTCATGGGGTCCGCCTCGTCGCAGATCGCTCTGCACATCACCGACGAGGAGCGCCGCCTAGGGCAGGAGCAGCTGCGAGCCGCCCGTGACCGGTATCCGACCCTGGCCGCCAACGGCTATCTCTACGACGACGACTGGGATGGGAGCTACAGCGCGGGGCTGACCTACATCCTCGACGGCCTAGAGGCGCAACTGTAGGCGGGGCTCACCGTTTCTCAGACGCTGACCAGGCGAAGACGGACAGCGGGGCGGCGCCGGAGGACAGCAGGCGGATGACGATGATCGCCATTGCCTCCAGGTGGCGGGCCTGGGTGAGGTCGCCCGCGTCCAGCGGCTCGGCGCCGAGGTCCGTGATCAGGGTGCGGGCGGCCGGCTTGCCCTCGTCCGCCCCGGCGATGGGGACGGCCAGCGGACGGCCGCCGAAGACCGGGGGCCGCATCCGCCACACGTCGGCGTGGGCCTGGTTGAACGCTTTGACGACGTGGGCGCCGGGGGACAGGCGGGCGATCTCCTCCGCCATGGAGCTGCCGCCCTCGTATCTCACCTGCGAGTAGTCGGTCACATCGACGGCGTTGCCGCAGTCGATCACCGCTTTGCCCGCCAAGGTCCCCTCGGGCGCGCCCGCCGCGCGGAGCGTCTCGTCCAGCCCGGCGAGGAGGACCGCGACCAGGACGGCGTCGCCGAACTCGGCGGCCTCGCGCAGCGTCCCGGCGCGGGCGCCGATCCGCTTGGCCATGTCGGAGGTCTTGCCCGGCGTGCGACCGCCGACGAGCACGTCATGCCCGGCGTGTACCCAGCCGGACGCCAGCGCCTCGGTCATCCTCCCGGCTCCGAGCACACCGATCTTCATTGCGTCCTCCCAATGGTTCGAGGTCCTGCCGCAGGACGCCAAGGACGCTAGAGAACCGTGAGGAACCCCGCGGTTCTCTACGGGGCGGCTTCGCGGGCGTCCAGGAGCGCGCCCGTGTTGTCCTCGGCCCATCGGGTCAGTGCCGTCACCGGGATCAGGAGACTGCGGCCCAGGTCGGTGAGGCTGTACTCGGTGCCGGGCGGGGCGGTCCGCAGGGCGCGCCGCTCGACGAGGCCGTTCTCGCCCAGCCGGCGCAGCGTCTGCGTCAGCATCTTGTTGCTGATGCCGCCGACCTTGTCGCGCAGGTCGCTGTACCTGGCCGGGCCGCGCCCGAGCGCCACGATGACGACCACGGACCACGTGTCGGAGATCAGATCGAGGGTCGTCCGGGCGGGGCAGTCGGTGAGGAACACGTCGTAGGCGACCACGCCGAAAAGCGTACGCGCCGCGCGGGTCAATCGAGGGGGAGCGGACGCCGGGGGACGGGAGCCGACTGCAGGATCGACGTCGTCGTCCGCGCGTACGGGGTGAAGCGGTCGAGGATCGGCTCCAGCTCCTCGACCGTCCGCAGGTGCGCGATGAAGTAGAAGCAGTCGTCGCCCGTGATGCGGTGGCATTCGACGATCGCTGGGATCTCGTCGGCGATCTTCGGGATGCGGCTCAGCTCGCGCGGGCTCGGGTTCACCCGGACGAGGATCGTGATCGGGAAACCGAGCGCGACCGGGTCGACGGACGCGTGGTACCCCGTGATCACGCCCGTGTCCTCCAGCCGCTGCACGCGTTCGGCGACGGCGGGCGCGGAGAGCGCGACACGGCGGCCGAGGTCGGCGAGCGTGGCGCGGCCGTCCCGCTGCAGCTCGGTGAGGATCCTTAGGTCGATCGCGTCGAGCGGCTTCGGTTCGTAGGCGCGGCCCGGCCGGCCCCTTCGGTTCGCCATTCCTCCAACTTACGAACCCGCCGACGATACGGCCATGTCCTTTCCGCCCTGGTCGTACTTCGTCGGCAGCGCGGTTTTCCACTATCTGGGCCCGTCGTTCGCCGTCCTGCTTTTCTCCCGGGTCGGGCCGCTGGGCGTCGCCGGGTTGCGCATCTGGAGCGCCGTCCTGGTGTTCCTGCTGTGGCGCCGCCCCTGGCGCACGCTCAACCGCGACACCTGGCGGACGATCGTGCTCTGGGGCGCCGTGCTCGCGCTCATGAACTCGTCCTTCTACATGGCGATCGAGCGGCTCCCGCTGGCGACCGTTGCGGCGATCGAGTTCCTGCCCGTCATCGGGCTCGCGGCAGTGGGGATGCGGACGCGCCGTAACCTCACCGCCCTCGCCGCCGCTGTCGTCGGCGTCTACCTGCTGACGGACGTACGCCTAGAAGGAGAGCCGCTCGGATTCGTCTTCGCGTTCGCGAACGCTGCGCTGTTTGCGCTGTATGTAGTGGTCGCGCATAGGGCCGCGCAGTCGGACGCCGGAGGAATCGACGGATTGGCCATGGCGATGGTGGTCGCGACGGTGTTCGTCCTGCCGATCGGAGGCGTCCAGGCCGTGCCCGTCCTGACGGACCCGGTCGCGTTGGCCGCGGGCATCGGGGTGGGCATCTCGTCGTCCGTCATCCCCTACGTGTGCGATCAGTTGGCCATGGCGCGCCTGAGCCGCGCCACCTATGCGCTGATGGTCGCCCTACTGCCCGCCACCGCGACCGTGGTAGGGCTGGTCGTCCTGCAACAGGTACCCGTGCCCGCGGAACTCGCCGGAATCGGGTTGGTGATCGCCGGTGTGTCGTTGCACCGTGGAGAACGTTGAAAGGAGCCGTCATGGAACAGGTACGTCTCGGCACGACGGGAACGAAGGTCTCCCGCATCTGCCTCGGGATGATGAGCTACGGCGACCCGTCGAAGCGGGCGTGGATCCTGGACGAGGACGCCGCGGAGCCGATAATCCGGCGGGCCGTGGAAGCGGGCGTGACGTTCTTCGACACCGCGGACGTGTACGCGGAAGGCACGAGCGAAGAACTGACAGGGCATCTGCTCCCGAAGTTCTTCGCCCGCCGGGACGACTACGTCCTGGCCACCAAGGTCTGTCTCCCCATGGGGCCGGGACCGAACGACCGAGGGCTGTCGCGCAAGCACATCATGGCGAGCATCGACGATTCGCTACGGCGGCTCGGCGTCGACCATGTCGACCTCTACCAGATCCACCGATGGGACTACGGGACGCCTATTGAGGAGACGATGGAGGCCCTGCACGACGTCGTGAAATCGGGCAAGGTCCGGCACATCGGCGCGTCCAGCATGTTCGCGTGGCAGTTCGCCAAGGCGCAACACGTCGCGGAGACGCACGGCTGGACGAAGTTCGTCACCATGCAGAACCACTACAACCTCATCTACCGCGAAGAGGAGCGGGAGATGATCCCGCTGTGCCTCGACCAGGGGGTGGGCCTCATCCCGTGGAGCCCGCTGGCCCGCGGGATGCTGGCCGGGAACCGGGAGCGCGGCGGCGAGCGCAAGACCGTCCGGTCCCGGAACGACGCCTACGGCGACAGCCTGTACACGGAGGACGACTTCGATGTCGTCGACGTGGTCCGGGAGGTCGCGGGGGAGCGGGGCGTCCCGGCCGCCCAGGTCGCGCTCGCGTGGCTGCTCGGACGTCCCGGGGTGACCGCGCCCATCTTCGGAGCGACGAAACTCACTCACCTGGAGGACGCGATCGCCGCCGAACGCCTGGAACTGGACGAAAAGGAGGTCACGCGGCTGGAGGCGCCGTACCGGCCGCACCCGATCCTCGGGCATTCCTGACATATCTCGCCGCTGGACGTCCCCCGACCGTGCCCTGGCCGGAACGGTTGGGGGACGTCCTTCGTCCAACCAGGGTGGTGATTTGCGATACCACGGGCGATCGGGGCAGGCTGGGGGCCAGAACGCCCACGGATGGCAAGACCGCTGAAGGAGCCCGACGATGACCGAGAATGACGGCACGCAGGGGCCGCAGCGGCCGTTGCCGGAGGACGAGGCGCAGCCCACGCCGCCGGAGGCGCAGGAGCCTCCCGCCCGGCCGCTCGGCGACCGCACCGTGGTGTTCGGTGCGCCGCAGCTCGGCGGCACCGGAGCGGCCCAGCCCGAACCGCCCGCGCAGCCGGAACGGCCGGCGCAGGAGCCCCGCGACGAAGAGCGGCCGGCGCCGCCTCCGCCCACGATGGTCGAGCAGCCCGTGCAGCAGTTCGGCGAGCAGCCTCCGCCGCCGCCCCCGTCTCCGTTCGGCGGACCGCAGGAGCAGCAGGCCCCGTACGGGCAGCCGCCCGCCGGGCAGATGCCCTACGGCACGCCTCCCGGGCCCGGCGGATTCCCGCCGCCGCAGGAGCAGCAGCAGTACGCGCCTCCCGGAGAGCAGCAGCAGTACGGCCAGCCCCAGCCCGGCTACGGGCAGCAGCCGGAGCAGCCGCCGTACGGTCAGCAGCCGCCAGAGCAGCCCTACGGTCAGCAGCCGCCCGCGTATCCGCAGCAGCCCATGCACGGCTCGCCCCAGGAAACGGCCCAGGAGCCGCTTCCGCAGTACGGTCAGCAGCCGTTCGGTGGCCAGGGCGGCGGAGCGTTCCCTCCTCCGGGCGATCCCGGCGCGACGCAGCCCGCCGGTGAGCAGCAGCCCCCGCAGCCGTCGCAGGGCGAGCAGCCGCAGGACTCCCTGACGGACCGGACGATGATCGTCCCCGGGCCGTCCGACGCGCCGGAGCCCGAGCCGCAGCGGCCCGTCATCGACGACCAGGCGACACTGCACTGGTCGCCCGGCACCGACATCCCGGTCGCCACCGGTCCGGAGCGCAAGCAGGAGCCTCCGTCCGAGCCGTGGCAGACGCCGACGCCGCCGTCCACGCCTGAGCCGTGGTCGCCGGAGACGTCCCAGCCCGGCGGCGCCCAGCAGAGCCAGCCCGGTCAGCAGGGCCAGCCCGGTCAGCAGGGCCTGGACGCCGAGCGGACGATGATGGTCCCGCCGCCCGAGTCCGGCTTCGGCGCCGGTGCGCAGCCGTCCGCCCCGCAGGAGGACCCGTACCGTCCGCACAGCGAGAGCGGTCCGGAGGACGCGCCCGCGACCGAGGTGTTCAACCCGGGCGCCCAGGGCGCCCAGCCCGCCGAGCCGCAGGGCCTGGCCGACCACACCAGGATGGACATCGGCCAGCAGCAGTGGGGCCAGCAGGCACCGCAGCAGCAGCCCCAGCAACAGCAGCCCTACGGCCAGCAGCAGTACGGCGAACAGCAGCAGCCGCAGCAGGGCTACGGTCAGCAGCAGCCTTATGGGCAGCAGCAGGGCTACGGCCAGCAGTACGGCCAGCCGGGCGAGCAGATGGCCCAGGCCCCCGGAGCCCCAGGACAGGCGCCAGGCCAGGGCCAGCAGTACGGCCAGCCAGGCCAGTACGGCCAACAGCAGCCCTATGGCCAGCAGGGGCAGGGGCAGTACGGCCAGCAGCCCGGCTACGGCAGCGGCACCGGAACCGGTGAGGGCAAGGGCAGCAAGAACACGCTCCTGCTCATCGTCGGCGGCATCGTCGCCCTCGTGGTGGTCATCGCCGTCGTCTACCTCGCCTTCCTCCGCTAGGACGGTCCACCCCCAAGACGGACGATCAGGACGAAGGTAAAACCTCGTCCACGTCTTCCCCAACGGCCGTCACCTGGGACACAATGCCGACGGGTTCACCTTTCTCCGAGGCGACCAAACGGCCGATCACACGGCGGACCAAACGGTCGGTCTCGGAGCCGGGAACACCCGTCGGCGGTCCGCCGTTCATACCTACGGGGAGTAGGCTCCCCGAGACCCGAACGAGCCTCCCGGGCTTGCGCCAGAGGGCGGCGCACGGTAGTGCGCCGCCACTTTGCACTTTCGCGCGGGGCTCGGTAACCTCTTCACTTGTGCCCGCACTGCGGGCCGCTGTGCGTGCGCGTCGGAGAGGCCCCCAGGCCAGCCCCAGCGCCGCATCACATGAGGCTCTCTCATCCTCGGTGGGTTTGGTGGTCTAGGGCCGCCCGGGCACGCCGGATGGAAGGGACTCGCTCCCCGGCTTGATTCGGCCCCAAATACGGGCCGGGCGGTCTGTGTCGGTTTCGCGCGGCTGTATTTCCGTGTGGCGGCGACACGCCCGACCGCGTGGGTCGGAGAGGTCGGGAAACCGGCAGGTCACAGCCTCGCCTGAGGTGGTGATTGCAGCAATAGGACTTACCGGCTCGGTACGAGGAAGACGGAGACGCGGTGCCCACGATCCAGCAGCTGGTCCGCAAGGGCCGCCAGGACAAGGTGACCAAGAACAAGACGCCCGCGCTCAAGGGCAGCCCCCAGCGCCGGGGTGTCTGCACGCGCGTCTACACGACGACGCCCAAGAAGCCGAACTCGGCGCTCCGCAAGGTCGCCCGTGTCCGGCTGTCCAGCGGGATCGAGGTCACGGCCTACATCCCCGGCGTCGGCCACAACCTGCAGGAGCACTCGATCGTGCTCGTGCGCGGCGGCCGTGTGAAGGACCTCCCGGGCGTTCGGTACAAGATCATTCGCGGCACGCTGGACACCCAGGGCGTCCGGAACCGCAAGCAAGGCCGCAGCCACTACGGCGCGAAGAAGGAGAAGAGCTGATGCCGCGCAAGGGCCCCGCTGGCAAGCGCCAGCTCATCGCTGACCCGGTTTACAACTCGCCGCTGGTCACCGCGCTCATCAACAAGATTCTCCTGGACGGCAAGCGCTCGATCGCGCAGAACATCGTCTACGACGCCCTCGAAGGCGCCCGCGAGAAGACCGGCAACGACCCGGTCGTCACGCTGAAGCGCGCCCTCGACAACGTCAAGCCGACCCTGGAGGTCCGCAGCCGCCGCGTCGGCGGCGCGACCTACCAGGTCCCCGTCGAGGTGCGGCCGGCCCGCAGCACCACGCTGGCCCTGCGCTGGCTGGTCGTGTACGCCCGGCAGCGCCGCGAGAAGACCATGACCGAGCGGCTCATGAACGAGCTGCTCGACGCGAGCAACGGCCTCGGCGCTTCCGTCAAGAAGCGTGAGGACACGCACAAGATGGCGGAGTCGAACAAGGCCTTCGCCCACTACCGCTGGTAACCCGGCGAACAGCAACGACGAGACGACGCGAAGGACGACAGTGGCTACCAAAACCGGTGTAGACCTGGCCAAGGTCCGCAACATCGGGATCATGGCCCATATCGACGCGGGCAAGACCACGACGACCGAGCGCATCCTCTACTACACGGGGATGAGCTACAAGATCGGCGAGGTCCACGACGGCGCCGCCACCATGGACTGGATGGAGCAGGAGCAGGAGCGGGGGATCACCATCACCTCCGCCGCCACCACCTGCGAGTGGCCCGTCGACGACGTCAAGCACACCATCAACATCATCGACACCCCGGGGCACGTCGACTTCACCATCGAGGTGGAGCGCAACCTGCGGGTGCTCGACGGTGCGGTCGCGGTGTTCGACGGCGTCGCCGGAGTCGAGCCCCAGTCCGAGACGGTGTGGCGCCAGGCCGACCGTTACGGCGTCCCCCGCATGTGCTTCGTCAACAAGCTCGACCGGGTCGGCGCGGAGTTCCACCGCTGCGTCGACATGATCGAGAGCCGTCTCAGCGCGACCCCGCTGGTGCTGCAGCTTCCGATCGGCGCCGAGGCCGACTTCAAGGGCGTGATCGACCTCGTCCGCATGAAGGCCCTCGTGTGGAACGAGGAGGCCAAGCTCGGCGAGATGTACGACACGCTCGACATCCCCGAGACGCACGTCGAGACGGCGCGCGAGTGGCACGACAAGCTGGTCGAGACCCTCGCCGAGAACGACGACGAGATCATGGAGCTGTACCTGGAGGGCAACGAGCCCACCGTCGAGCAGCTCCACGACGGCATCCGCCGCGCGACGATCGCCGCGAAGCTCACCCCGGTGACGTGCGGCACGGCGTTCAAGAACAAGGGCGTGCAGCCGCTGCTGGACGCGATCGTCCGCTACCTGCCGTCGCCGCTGGACGTCGAGGCCATCGAGGGCCACGCCGTCCGCGACGAGGAGAAGACGCTGTCGCGCAAGCCGAGCGAGGAGGAGCCGTTCTCCGCGCTCGCGTTCAAGATCGCGAGCGACCCGCACCTCGGCAAGCTCACCTTCGTGCGCGTCTACTCCGGCGTCATGGAGTCCGGCTCGAACGTGATGAACTCCGTCAAGGAGCGCAAGGAGCGCATCGGCAAGATCTACCGGATGCACGCCAACAAGCGCACCGAGATCGAGCGCGCGGGCGCGGGCGACATCGTCGCGGTGATGGGCCTCAAGCAGACCACCACCGGCGAGACGCTGTCGGACGACAAGAACCCGATCGTGCTGGAGTCGATGAACTTCCCGGCGCCGGTCATCCACGTCGCGATCGAGCCGAAGACCAAGGCCGACCAGCAGAAGCTCGGCACCGCCATCCAGCGGCTCGCCGAGGAGGACCCGTCCTTCCAGGTCCGCACCGACGAGGACACCGGCCAGACCGTCATCTCCGGGATGGGCGAGCTCCACCTGGAGATCCTCGTCGACCGGATGAAGCGCGAGTTCAAGGTCGACGCCAACGTCGGCAAGCCGCAGGTCGCCTACCGCGAGACGATCAGCCGCAAGGTCGAGAAGGTCGAGTACACCCACAAGAAGCAGACGGGCGGCTCGGGCCAGTTCGGCCGCGTGATCATCGACCTGGAGCCGCTCGGCGGCGGGTCCGACGGCTACGAGTTCGAGAACAAGGTCACCGGCGGCCGCATCCCGCGGGAGTACATCCCGTCGGTCGACGCGGGCTGCCAGGAGGCCGCCGAGTTCGGTGTCCTCGCCGGCTACCCGATGGTCGGCGTCAAGGTCACTTTGCAGGACGGCGCCTACCACGAGGTCGACTCCTCGGAGATGGCGTTCAAGGTCGCCGGTTCCATGGCGTTCAAGGAGGCCGCCCGCAAGGCGTCCCCCACGCTGCTGGAGCCGATGATGGCGGTCGAGGTCACCACGCCCGAGGACAACATGGGCGACGTGATCGGCGACCTCAACAGCCGCCGAGGTCAGGTCCAGTCCATGGACGAGCGGCACGGCATGCGCGTCATCAAGGCGCTCGTGCCGCTGTCCGAGATGTTCGGCTACGTGGGTGATCTGCGCAGCAAGACCCAGGGCCGGGCTGTCTTCACGATGCAGTTCGACTCCTATGCCGAGGTTCCGGGGAACGTCGCGCAGGAGATCATCGCCAAGGCACGGGGCGAATGATGAAAAAGCTGCGAAGCCGGCCCGCCGCCGACCACAGCACCCTGTGCGGTGGCATGCGGCGGGCAGGCGAGCAGGTTTTTCATCAGCAATAGAGCGCCGGCCTGCCCACCAGATCACCAGAACGCACATCGAAACGGTCGTCGAGGACGGCCGAGGATCGCAAGCAAGGAGCAACCAGTGGCGAAGGCCAAGTTCGAGCGGACGAAGCCGCACGTGAACATCGGCACCATTGGACACATCGACCACGGTAAGACCACGCTTACCGCGGCGATCACCAAGGTGCTCCACGACAAGTACCCGGACCTCAACCCCTTCACGCCGTTCGAGGACATCGACAAGGCGCCGGAGGAGCGCGAGCGCGGCATCACCATCTCCATCGCGCACGTCGAGTACCAGACCGAGGCCCGGCACTACGCGCACGTGGACTGCCCGGGTCACGCGGACTACATCAAGAACATGATCACCGGTGCGGCGCAGATGGACGGCGCCATCCTGGTGGTCGCCGCCACCGACGGCCCGATGCCGCAGACCAAGGAGCACGTGCTCCTGGCCCGCCAGGTCGGCGTCCCCTACATCGTCGTCGCGCTGAACAAGTGCGACATGGTGGACGACGAGGAGATCCTGGAGCTCGTCGAGCTCGAGGTCCGCGAGCTGCTCACCGAGTACGAGTTCCCGGGCGACGACCTGCCGGTCATCCGCGTCTCCGCCTTCCAGGCCCTGCAGGGCGACGAGAAGTGGTCCAAGTCGATCGGCGAGCTCATGGACGCCGTCGACGAGAACGTGCCCGAGCCGGTCCGCGACGTCGACAAGCCGTTCCTGATGCCGATCGAGGACGTCTTCTCGATCACCGGCCGCGGCACCGTCGTGACCGGTCGCGTCGAGCGCGGTGTCGTGAACGTCAACGAGACCGTCGACATCATCGGCATCAAGAACGAGAAGACCACGACGACCGTCACCGGCGTCGAGATGTTCCGCAAGCTCCTCGACCAGGGCCAGGCGGGCGACAACGTCGGCCTGCTCCTGCGCGGTGTCAAGCGCGAGGAGGTGGAGCGCGGCCAGTGCGTCATCAAGCCGGGCACCACCACCCCGCACACCGAGTTCGAGGCGCAGGTCTACATCCTGTCCAAGGACGAGGGCGGCCGCCACACACCGTTCTTCAACAACTACCGTCCGCAGTTCTACTTCCGGACCACGGACGTGACCGGCGTGGTGAACCTCCCCGAGGGCACCGAGATGGTCATGCCGAGCGACAACACCGAGATGCGCGTCGAGCTGATCCAGCCCGTCGCCATGGAGGAGGGCCTGAAGTTCGCCATCCGCGAGGGTGGCCGGACGGTCGGCTCCGGTCGCGTCACCAAGGTCATCAAGTAGCACCGTCGTAGAGCGGCGGCCCAGCCGTGTCGGTCTGGGGGGACGACCCCCCCAGACCCCCCGGAAGGGCCTTTGGGCCGGGCCGCCGCTCCTACGCCACCGAAGTATCCAGCGGCACTACAGCAAAGGACACCGAGGCCACCATGGCGGGACAGAAGATCCGCATCCGGCTCAAGGCCTACGACCACGAGGTCATCGACACCTCCGCGAAGAAGATCGTTGAGACGGTGACGCGGACGGGCGCCAAGGTCGCGGGCCCGGTGCCGCTGCCGACCGAGAAGAACGTGTACTGCGTCATCCGCTCGCCGCACAAGTACAAGGACAGCCGCGAGCACTTCGAGATGCGCACGCACAAGCGGTTGATCGACATCATCGACCCGACGCCCAAGACGGTGGACTCGCTGATGCGGCTCGACCTTCCGGCCGGCGTCGACATCGAGATCAAGCTCTGAGGGACGCACCGACATGAGTACGCAGAGGAAGGGCGTCCTGGGCGAGAAGCTCGGCATGACCCAGGTCTTCGACGATGAGGGCCGGATCGTTCCGGTGACCGTCGTCCAGGCCGGGCCGTGTGTCGTCACGCAGCTCAAGACCCAGGAGAACGACGGGTACACCGCCGTCCAGATCGGGTTCGGGCAGATCGACCCGCGCAAGGTGAACAAGCCGCGCACGGGTCACTTCGAGAAGGCCGGCGTCACACCGCGCCGCTACATCGTCGAACTGCGCGCTGACGACACCACCGGGTACGAACTCGGCCAGGAGATCACCGCCGACGTCTTCGAGGCCGGCCAGAAGATCGACGTGACCGGCACGAGCAAGGGCAAGGGCACCGCCGGTGTCATGAAGCGCCATGGGTTCAAGGGCCTCGGCGCTTCGCACGGCACCCAGCGCAAGCACCGCTCGCCGGGTTCGATCGGCGGCTGCGCGACCCCCGGTCGCGTCTTCAAGGGCCTCCGCATGGCGGGACGGCACGGCAACGCCCGTACCACCGTGCAGAACCTGACCGTCCACGCCATCGACGCGGAGAAGAACCTGCTGCTGATCAAGGGCGCGGTTCCCGGTCCCAACGGCGGCGTGGTGCTGGTCCGCGACGCGACGAAGGGAGCGGGCAAGTGACCTCCAAGCTCGACATCGATCTGCCCGCCGAGGTCTTCGACGCGAAGACCAACATCCCGCTGATCCACCAGGTCGTGGTGGCTCAGGAGGCGGCGGCGCGGCAGGGCACGCACTCGACCAAGACGCGCGGCGACGTCCGCGGCGGCGGTCGTAAGCCGTACCGGCAGAAGGGCACCGGACGCGCCCGCCAGGGCTCGACCCGCGCTCCGCAGTTCGCCGGCGGCGGCATCGTGCACGGCCCCCAGCCGCGCGACTACTCGCAGAAGACGCCCAAGAAGATGAAGGCGGCGGCGCTTCGCGGCGCCCTGTCCGACCGCGCCCGGTACGGCCGGGTGCACGTGGTCGACCACCTCATCGAGGGCGACACCCCGAAGACGAAGACGGCGCTGAAGGCGCTGCGCGAGGTCACCGAGGCCAAGCGCGTTCTCGTGGTCGTCGACCGCGAGGACGAGCTGACCTGGCGGAGCCTGCGCAACGAGCCCGCCGTGCACGTGCTCGTCTCCGACCAGCTCAACACCTACGACGTGCTGGTGAACCACGATGTCGTCTTCACGAAGGCGGCGTACGACGAGTTCATCTCGCGTGCGGCGAAGAAGTAAGGAGGGTCGCACATGAACAAGATCGCCGACCCCCGCGACATCATCATCGCGCCGGTCGTCTCGGAGAAGAGCTACGGGCTGCTGGACGAGAACAAGTACACGTTCGTCGTCCGCCCGGACGCCAACAAGACCCAGATCAAGCAGGCGGTCGAGGCGGTGTTCGGCGTCAAGGTGACGAGCGTGAACACGCTCAACCGGCAGGGCAAGCGCAAGCGCACCCGGTTCGGCTACGGCAAGCGCAAGGACACCAAGCGCGCCATCGTCAGCCTGGCCGAGGGCGAGCGGATCGACATCTTCGGCGGCCCGGCCTAACCGGCCGGGGCCCGAAGCAGACAAGGGATGAACGAATAAGATGGGCATCCGTAACTACAAGCCGACGACTCCCGGTCGTCGCGGCTCCAGCGTGGCCGACTTCGTCGAGATCACGCGCACCGAGCCCGAGAAGTCGCTGCTGCGTCCGCTCCCCAAGAAGGGCGGCCGCAACAACCACGGCCGCATCACGACCCGGCACCAGGGCGGCGGGCACAAGCGCGCCTACCGGATCATCGACTTCCGGCGGCACGACAAGGACGGCGTCCCGGCGAAGGTCGCGCACATCGAGTACGACCCGAACCGCACCGCCCGGATCGCGCTGCTGCACTACGTGGACGGCGAGAAGCGCTACATCCTCGCCCCGCGCGGCCTGAAGCAGGGCGACCGCGTCGAGAACGGGCCGAGCGCCGACATCAAGCCGGGCAACTGCCTCCCGCTGCGCAACATCCCGACCGGTACCGTCATCCACGCCATCGAGCTCCGGCCCGGCGGCGGCGCCAAGATCGCCCGCAGCGCGGGCGCCGGCGTCCAGCTGCTGGCCAAGGAGGGCAAGTACGCCACGCTGCGCATGCCGTCCGGCGAGATGCGGATGGTGGACGTGCGCTGCCGCGCGACGGTCGGCGAGGTCGGCAACGCCGAGCAGTCGAACATCAACTGGGGCAAGGCTGGCCGCATGCGGTGGAAGGGCAAGCGCCCGACCGTCCGCGGCGTGGCCATGAACCCGATCGACCACCCGCACGGTGGTGGTGAGGGCAAGACCTCCGGTGGCCGGCACCCGGTCAACCCGGCCGGCAAGAAGGAAGGCCGCACTCGCCAGGCGAACAAGTCGAGCGACCGGCTGATCGTCCGTCGTCGCAGCAAGAAGAAGCGGTAGGAGTCGCTCGTCATGCCACGTAGCCTTAAGAAGGGCCCCTTCGTGGACGACCACCTCATGAAGAAGGTGGACGACCAGAACGAGAAGGGCACCAAGAACGTCATCAAGACGTGGTCGCGGCGCTCCATGATCGTGCCGGACATGATCGGTCACACGATCGCCGTGCACGACGGCCGCAAGCACGTCCCGGTGTTCATCACCGACTCCATGGTGGGGCACAAGCTCGGCGAGTTCGCGCCGACGCGCACGTTCCGCAGCCATGTCAAGGAAGACCGCCGCAGCCGTCGCGGCTGAGCAGGCCAGCAGAGAGAGGGAAAGCGATGGAAGCCAGGGCCCAGGCGCGGTTCATCCGCGTCACGCCCAGGAAGGCCCGCCGCGTGGTGGACCTCATCCGCGGCCTCCCGGCCGCGGAGGCTCAGGCGGTGCTGCGGTTCGCCCCCCAGGCTGCGAGTGAGCCGGTGGGCAAGGTGCTGGCGAGCGCCATCGCCAACGCCGAGCACAACTTCAAGCTCGACACCGACACGCTCGTCGTCAGCCGGGCGTACGTGGACGAGGGGCCGACGCTGAAGCGTTTCCGTCCCCGCGCCCAGGGCCGGGCTTACCGCATCAACAAGCGCACGAGCCACATCACCGTGGTCGTGGAGTCGCGGGACGAAGCGTCGTCCGCGTCCGGCGGCGGTAAGAAGACGAGGAGGGCCCGGTAGTGGGTCAGAAGATCAACCCGCACGGGTTCCGGCTCGGTATCACCACCGATCACAAGAGCGTGTGGTTCGCCGACAAGCTCTACAAGGACTACGTCAAGGAAGACGTCCAGATCCGGCGCATGCTGCAGAAGGGCATGGACCGGGCGGGCATCTCCAAGGTGGAGATCGAGCGGACCCGTGACCGTGTCGAGGTCAACATCCACACCGCCCGGCCGGGCATCGTCATCGGCCGCCGCGGCGCGGAGGCCGAGCGCCTGCGCGGCGACCTGGAGAAGCTGACCGGCAAGCAGGTCCGGCTGAACATCCTCGAGGTCAAGAACCCCGAGATCGACGCGCAGCTCGTCGCGCAGGGCGTGGCCGAGCAGCTGTCCAGCCGGGTCGCGTTCCGCCGCGCCATGCGCAAGGCGATCCAGTCCGCGATGAAGTCGGGCGCCAAGGGCATCAAGGTGCAGTGCGGCGGCCGTCTCGGCGGCGCCGAGATGTCGCGGTCGGAGTTCTACCGCGAGGGCCAGGTCCCGCTGCACACGCTGCGCGCCGACATCGACTACGGCTTCTACGAGGCCCGGACGACGTTCGGCCGCATCGGCGTCAAGGTGTGGATCTACAAGGGCGAGGCCGCATCGACGCGCGCCGAGCGCGAGCAGCAGGCCGCGCAGCAGCGCGCCGCGGGTGGCGGCGGTGGCCGTGAGCGTCGCGGCGAGCGTCGCGGCGGTGGCCGCGGCGGCCGTGGCGGACGCGGCGGCGCCGGTGGCGGCGAGCGCGGCGGTGCCGGTGGCGGCGACCGCGGTGGCGCGCCCAAGCAGCAGCAGAGTTCCGAGCAGCAGGCGCCGGCCGCCGAGGCTGCTCCGCAGGGTGAGGGGAGCTGAGTAACCCATGCTGATCCCTCGCAAGGTCAGGCACCGCAAGCAGCACCACCCGAAGCGTCGCGGCATGGCCAAGGGCGGCACGAGGGTGGCGTTCGGCGAGTACGGCATCCAGGCCGTCGAGCCCGCGTACGTGACGAACCGGCAGATCGAGGCCGCGCGTATCGCGATGACCCGGCACATCAAGCGCGGCGGCAAGGTCTGGATCAACATCTTCCCGGACCGTCCGCTGACCAAGAAGCCCGCCGAGACCCGCATGGGCTCCGGCAAGGGCTCCGTGGAGTGGTGGGTCGCCAACGTGAAGCCGGGCCGCGTGCTGTTCGAGATCTCCTACCCGAACGAGCAGATCGCCAGGGAAGCCCTCACGCGCGCGATCCACAAGCTTCCCATGAAGTGCAAGATCGTTAAGCGAGAGGTGGGTGAGTCCTGATGGCCAAGGGTCTTACCGCCGACGACCTGCGGACCGAGCCCGAGGACGTCCTGGTCACCAAGCTCAAGGAGGCCAAGGAGGAGCTGTTCAACCTCCGCTTCCAGGCCGCGACCGGTCAGCTTGAGAGCCACGGGCGGCTCCGCGAGGTCAAGCGCGAGATCGCCCGCATCTACACCGTGATGAGGGAGCGCGAGCTCGGCATCGTCACGGTCGAGGACGCGGAGGAGAGCGAATGACCGAGCAGCAGACAGAGCAGACCGCCGCGCAGCGGAACAGCCGCAAGATCCTTGAGGGTCTCGTGGTCAGCGACAAGATGGACAAGACCGTCGTCGTGTCCGTCGAGGACCGCGTGAAGCACGCCAAGTACCACAAGGTGATCCGCCGCACGAAGAACTACAAGGCGCACGACGAGGCCAACGAGTGTGGCGTCGGCGACCGCGTCCGGCTCATGGAGACCCGCCCGCTGTCGGCCACCAAGCGGTGGCGCGTGGTGGAGATCCTCGAGAAGGCCAAGTAATTACTGGTTCCACCAGGCTGCCGCCGAGACGGCGGCAGAACCGGTGTGACGAACAGGAGTTGACGTGATCCAGCAGGAGTCGCGACTCAAGGTCGCCGACAACACGGGTGCGAAGGAGATCCTTTGCATCCGGGTTCTCGGCGGCTCGGGTCGGCGCTACGCGGGAGTCGGCGACATCATCGTCGCGACGGTGAAGGACGCCCTTCCCGGCGCGGGCGTGAAGAAGGGTGACGTCGTCAAGGCGGTCGTCGTGCGCACCCGCAAGGAGCGCCGGCGCCCGGACGGCTCCTACATCCGCTTCGACGAGAACGCCGCAGTGCTCATTAGGGACGGCGGCGACCCCCGCGGCACCCGAATCTTCGGCCCGGTGGGCCGCGAACTGCGCGAGAAGAAGTTCATGCGCATCATCTCGCTCGCGCCGGAGGTGCTCTGATGAAGATCCGCAAGGGCGACGAGGTGATTGTCCTCGCCGGCAAGGACAAGGGCGCGACGGGCAAGGTCCTGCGCACCATCCCCCGCGAGGAGCGGGTGGTCGTCGAGGGCGTCAACCTCATCACCAAGAACATCAAGGCCGACGCGCAGCGGGCCGGCAAGGAGAGCGGCCGCGTCACGGTCGAGGCGCCGCTGCACGTCAGCAACGTCGCGATCGTGGAGGACGGCAAGCCGGTCCGGGTCGGATACCGCATCGACGAGAACGAGGACGGCACCACGACCAAGGTCCGGGTCTCGCGGCGCAGCGGTAAGGAGATCTGAGACCGATGACCGACACCGTCACCGAGACGCAGACCGACGCGCGTCCCGTCCCGCCGCCGCGGCTCAAGGTCCGCTACCGCGAGGAGATCGCGGGGCAGATGCGGGAGCAGTTCGGCTACGAGAACGTCATGCAGATCCCCACCCTCACCAAGATCGTGGTGAACATGGGGGTCGGCGACGCGGCCAAGGACGCCAAGCTGATCGAGGGCGCGATCCGCGACCTGGCGCTGATCACCGGCCAGAAGCCGGCCGTGAACCGGGCCCGCAAGTCCATCGCGCAGTTCAAGCTGCGCGAGGGCATGCCGATCGGCGCGCACGCCACGCTGCGCGGCGACCGCATGTGGGAGTTCCTGGACCGGCTGCTCGCGACGGCGCTGCCCCGCATCCGCGACTTCCGCGGCCTGTCGCCGAGGCAGTTCGACGGCAACGGCAACTACACGTTCGGGCTGACCGAGCAGGTCATGTTCCACGAGGTCGACCCCGACAAGGTCGACCGGCAGCGCGGCATGGACATCACGGTCGTGACGACCGCGAAGACCGACGACGAGGGCCGGGCGCTGCTGAGGCTCCTCGGTTTCCCGTTCAAGGAGAACTGAGCACATGGCGAAGAAGTCGATGATCGCCAAGGCGGCGCGGAAGCCGAAGTTCGGCGTCCGCGCGTACACTCGATGCTCGCGCTGCGGGCGTCCGCGCTCCGTCTACCGGAAGTTCGGCCTGTGCCGCGTCTGCTTCCGGGAGATGGCCCACCGCGGCGAGCTGCCCGGCATCACGAAGTCCAGCTGGTGACCGCGTCCCGGGGCGCGCCCCGGGACGGGCGGGAAACCGGCCTGATAATGACCGACCGGGCGTCCGCGAGGACGCCCACGACCGCGCCAAAGGTCCACGGGCGCATCAGTCCAAGGAAACCGTGGCGAGGGAGGGCCAGTAGGCCATGACGATGACCGACCCGATCGCAGACATGCTGACGCGTCTGCGGAACGCGAATTCGGCGTACCACGACCAGGTGGCGATGCCGTACTCGAAGATCAAGGCGCACATCGCCGAGATCCTCCAGCAGGAGGGCTACATCTCGGGCTGGAGCGTGGAGGACGCCGAGGTCGGCAAGAAGCTCAACATCGAGCTCAAGTTCGGGCCGACCCGGGAGCGTTCGATCGCCGGCATCAAGCGCGTCTCGAAGCCGGGTCTGCGCGTGTACGCGAAGAAGGACAACCTGCCCAAGGTCCTCGGCGGGCTGGGCGTCGCGATCATCTCGACGTCCTCCGGCCTGATGACCGACCGGCAGGCGGGCAAGCGCGGCGTGGGCGGCGAAGTCCTCGCCTACGTGTGGTGAGGGGGGTTCTGACCAATGTCTCGAATCGGACGTAGCCCCATCGCCGTGCCCGGCAACGTCGAGGTCAAGCTCGACGGCCGGGAGGTCACCGTCAAGGGGCCGAAGGGCACGCTGTCGCACACGGTCGCCGAGCCCATCGAGGTCAAGCAGGAGGACGGCAAGATCGTCGTCTCCCGGCCGAACGACGTCAACAAGGTGCGCGGCCTGCACGGGCTCACCCGGACGCTGATCAACAACATGGTCGTCGGGGTGACCGACGGCTACAAGAAGACCCTGGTCATCCAGGGCGTCGGGTACCGCGTGGTGGCGAAGGGCAAGAACCTGGAGTTCTCGCTCGGATACAGCCACCCGATCACCGTCGAGCCGCCCGAGGGCATCAGCTTCACGGTGGAGCGTCCGACCCAGCTGGTCGTCGAGGGCATCGACAAGCAGAAGGTCGGCGAGGTCGCCGCCAACATCCGCAAGCTGCGCAAGCCCGACCCGTACAAGGGCAAGGGCGTGCGGTACGAGGGCGAGCAGATCCGCCGCAAGGTCGGAAAGGCTGGTAAGTAGTCATGGCAGGCACCAAGACCCTGGCCGGCAAGGCCACGTCGGCGCGGGCCAAGGCCCGCAGGCGCCGGCACATCCGGGTCCGCAAGAAGGTCCTCGGCACCGCCGAGCGTCCTCGCCTGGTCGTGACCCGCTCCAGCCGGCACGTGTTCGTCCAGGTCATCGACGACGACAAGGGCCACACGCTGGCCAGCGCGTCCACCATGGAGGCGGACCTGCGCGCCGACTCC
This sequence comes from Actinomadura sp. KC06, assembly GCF_004348735.1. Lineage (GTDB taxonomy): Bacteria > Actinomycetota > Actinomycetes > Streptosporangiales > Streptosporangiaceae > Spirillospora. The sequence goes on along the minus strand of NZ_SMKT01000004.1, from coordinate 43,360 downwards.
GGCGACAAGACCGCCAAGTCCCGCAAGGTCGGCGAGCTCGTCGCCGCGCGGGCCAAGCAGGCCGGCGTCGCCGCGGTCGTCTTCGACCGGGGCGGCAACAAGTACCACGGCCGCATCGCCGCAGTCGCGGACGGTGCGCGCGAGGGGGGCCTCCAGCTGTGACGACCGTCCTCCAGCCCCCACCCACCACCTACAAAGGACGAGCTTCGCTCGCACCCCTTGTGAACGAGAGGAACCACTGATGGCAGCGCAGAGGCGTGGCGGCGGTCAGGGTGGCGACCGTCGCGATCGCCGCGACGACCGCCGCGGTGGCGCCGACAAGGGCCAGTCGTACATCGAGAAGGTCGTGGCGATCAACCGCGTCGCCAAGGTCGTCAAGGGCGGGCGTCGCTTCAGCTTCACCGCCCTGGTGATCGTCGGTGACGGCAACGGCACCGTCGGCGTCGGCTACGGCAAGGCCAAGGAGGTGCCCGCGGCGATCGCCAAGGGCGTCGAGGAGGCCAAGAAGCACTTCTTCAAGGTCCCGCGGATCCAGGGCACCATCCCGCACCTGGTGCAGGCGCGGGACGCGGCGGGCGAGGTCCTGCTGCGTCCGGCGAGCCCCGGCACCGGCGTGATCGCGGGCGGCCCGGTGCGCGCGGTGCTGGAGTGCGCCGGCATCCACGACGTGCTGAGCAAGTCGCTGGGCAGCGACAACGCGATCAACATCGTGCACGCCACGATCGCGGGTCTGAAGGCACTGAAGCGTCCCGAGGAGATCGCGGCCAAGCGCGGCCTGCCGATCGAGGACGTCGCCCCCGCGGCGATGCTGCGGGCCCGCGCCGCGGGCAGCGAGCCCAGGGCGGAGGCCGCGACCTCATGACCCAGTTGAAGATCACGCAGACCAAGTCGGTGATCAGCGAGAAGCAGAACCAGCGTGAGACGCTGCGCACCCTCGGCCTGAAGAAGATCGGGCAGAGCGTGGTCCGCGAGGACCGCCCCGAGGTGCTCGGCATGATCCGGACGGTGGCGCACCTGGTCACCGTCGAGGAGGTCGACTGAGATGGCTGATCTCTCCAAGGACGCCCCCGAGGCCGAGGACACCGCCGCGGGCACTCCGCTGCAGGTGCACGATCTGCGTCCGGCCCCGGGTTCGAACCGCCGCAAGGTCCGCAAGGGCCGCGGCGAGGCGTCCAAGGGCAAGACCGCGGGCCGCGGCACCAAGGGCACCAAGGCCCGCGGCACCGTGCCGGTCGGTTTCGAGGGCGGCCAGATGCCGCTGATCCGCCGGGTGCCGAAGCTCAAGGGCTTCAAGAACCCGAACCGGGTCGAGTTCCAGGTCGTGAACCTGGACAAGCTCGCCGCGCTCTACCCCGAGGGCGGCGAGGTCACGGCGGACGATCTGGCGGCCAGGGGCGCGGTGCGCCGCGGCCGTCCGGTCAAGGTCCTCGGCACCGGCGAGATCTCCGTCGCGGTTCAGGTGAAGGCGCACGCCTTCTCCGGCACCGCGAAGGAAAAGATCGCCGCGGCCGGTGGAACCGCCGACGAGCTGTAAGAAGGACCACGTCAGATGCCGGGGCCGCTCTCGCCAAGCGCCCGGGGCCGCAAGGCCGCCGGGACTGGTGGGACGGCCCCGGTCGCTTCTGCTGTTAGAGTCACACCGGCGGCGTTCCGCGTGAGATTGCACACTCCCGCCTCTCACCCGGTATTCTCCGCCCGACGTCATGGACCTGTAACCGGCCCCTCGGCGGCCATGAATTCGCCAGTCACGCAGGAGGAATGGTGCTGACCGCTTTCGCTCGGGCTTTCCGTACGCCTGACCTGCGTAAAAAGCTTTTGTTCACGTTGTTCATCATCTTGGTGTTCCGGCTGGGGTCGATCATCCCGACGCCGAACGTGAACGTGAAGGTGCTGAAGGAGACCGCCGACGCGGCCAAGGAGAGCAACAACCTCTACGGCCTCGTCGACCTGTTCAGCGGCGGCGCGCTGCTGAAGTTGTCGATCTTCGCGCTGGGCATCATGCCGTACATCACGGCGAGCATCATCCTGCAGTTGCTGACGGTGGTGATCCCGCGGCTGGAGGCCCTCAAGAAGGAGGGCCAGGCCGGCACGACGAAGATCACCCAGTACACCCGTTACCTGACGGTCGGGCTGGCGATCCTGCAGGCCACCGGAATCGTCGCGATGGCGAGCACCGGGCAGCTGTTCCAGGGCATCTCCGGGAGCGGCGACATCCTGTACGAGACGGGCGTCTTCCCGATCATCACGATGGTGATCTGCATGGTCGCGGGCACGTCGGTCATCATGTGGCTGGGCGAGCTGATCACCGACCGCGGCGTCGGCAACGGCATGTCACTGCTGATCTTCACCCAGGTCGTCGCGGTCTTCCCGGCCCAGTTCTGGAGCATCTACAAGGCCAAGAACGGCTTCGTCTTCGCGGTGGTGCTGCTCGTCGGCCTCGCGATCATGGCGGGCGTGGTGTTCGTCGAGCAGGCCCAGCGGCGCATCCCCGTCCAGTACGCCAAGCGCATGGTCGGCCGCCGCATGTACGGCGGGACGTCCACCTACATCCCGCTCAAGGTGAACCAGGCCGGCATCATCCCGATCATCTTCGCGTCGTCGCTGCTCTACCTGCCGGTCCTCGCGACCCAGCTGTGGCCCGACACGAAGTGGTTGCAGAAGGTACAGCCCTACCTGCAGCAGGACAACCCATGGCACATGGGGATCTTCTTCGTCTTCATCATCTTCTTCACCTACTTCTACGTGGCGATCACGTTCAACCCCACTGAAGTGGCCGACAACATGAAGAAGTATGGTGGATTCATCCCAGGTATCCGTCCTGGTCGGCCGACCGCCGAGTACCTCGACTTCGTGCTGACCCGGATCACCACACCCGGTGCGCTTTACCTGGGGCTCGTGTCACTGATCCCCATGGTGGCGTTCGCACTCCTGAACGCGACCCAGGAGTTCCCCTTCGGCGGCGCGAGCATCCTCATCATCGTCGGCGTCGGACTGGATACCGTGAAGCAGATCGAGAGTCAGCTCCAGCAACGCAACTACGAGGGCTTCCTTCGGTAGATGCGTATCGTCCTGGTGGGCCCCCCGGGTGCGGGCAAGGGGACGCAGGCCCAGTTCATCGCATCGCATCTGTCCATCCCGAAGATCTCGACAGGTGACATCTTCCGCGCCAACGTGAGCGGCGGTACGGAGCTCGGCCGGCAGGCCAAGCAGTACATGGACCGCGGCGACCTGGTGCCCGACGAGGTCACGATCGCGATGGTGCGCGACCGGCTCGCCGAGGACGACGCCCGCGACGGGTTCCTGCTGGACGGGTTCCCGCGCAACGTCCCGCAGGCGGAGACGCTGAAGAAGATCCTCGCCGAGTGGGACGCCAGGCTCGACATCGTGCTCGAGCTGGTCGTCGACGAGGACGAGGTCGTCCGGCGGCTTTCGGGCCGCCGGACCTGCGACCGGTGCGGGCGGATCTGGCACGTCGACTTCGACGACAAGCAGGACGACATCTGCGACGACTGCGGCGGCCACCTCTTCCAGCGCGACGACGACAAGGAACAGGTGGTCATGCACCGCCTGGAGGTCTACAAGCACGACACGGCCCCGCTCGTGCAGTTCTACGCCGACGAGAACATCCTCGTCGGCATCGACGCGACGGGCCCGGTCGAAGAGGTCACCAAGCGCGCCCTGACAGCGCTGCGCCCCTTGGAGAAGTGACGGGCCTGCCAGAGCGGTGCCAGGGCCGATGAGAAGTGGCGGGCCCTGCAGGGGGAGAGATGTTCAAACGGCGCAGGCTCGAGATCCAGCTGAAGACCGCGGAGCAGATCGAGCTGATGCGCGCGGCCGGGCTCCTGGTCGGCCGCACGCTGGAGCTGCTCCGCGACGCCGTGCGGCCGGGGATCACCACCCTCGACCTTGACGAGCTCGCCGAGCGGCACATCCGCGACAACGGCGGCGTCCCGTCGTTCAAGGGCTACCACGGCTTCACCGGGACGATCTGCGCGTCCGTCAACGAGGAGATCGTGCACGGCATCCCGCGGCCCGGGAAGGTGCTCGCGGACGGCGACATCGTCTCCATCGACTGCGGCGCGATCGTGGACGGCTGGCACGGCGACGCGGCGATCACCGTCCCCGTCGGGGAGATCACCGCGGAGCGCCGGCGGCTCCTGGAGGTGACCGAGGCGTCCCTGTGGCACGGTCTCGCGGCCGGGAAGGCCGGGGCCAGGCTCACCGACATGTCGCACGCGATCGAGTCTCACATCCGCTCTCAGGGCGCCTACGGCATCGTCGAGGGCTACGGCGGGCACGGCATCGGCACCGAGATGCACATGGACCCGCTCATCCCGAACCACGGGCCGCCCGGGCACGGACCCGTCCTGGAGCCCGGGATGTGCTTCGCGGTCGAGCCGATGGTGAACCTCGGCGCCAAGGACACCGTGGAGCTGGACGACGGCTGGACGGTCGTCACCGTCGACGGCCGCGCGTCGGCGCACTTCGAGCACACGTTCGCGGTCACGCCGGACGGCCCGCGCGTCCTGACGGCGCTGGACGAGGGCGAGGAATGGCTCGGCAGGCTCGGCGTCGTCCAGAATGAAACCGAGACCTCGTCCTGACGAGCGGAGGAATCATGGCGCCGAACCCAGACCTCCGGGCCTCGGACGCCGATCGCGACCGGGTGGCCGAGAGCCTGCGGGAGCACTGCGCCGAAGGCCGGATCACCGTGGACGAGTTGCAGGAGCGGCTTGAGGCCGTGTACGCGGCGAAGACCCTCGGGCAGCTCCAGGAGGTCACCTCCGACCTGCCGGAGGAGGATCTCTACCAGCTCCCCGTCCCGGCGGCGCAGCCGAAGAGCACCGCCTCGCCGGCCGTGCGCCGGTCGTCGAGCGACCTGGAACTCCAGCGCATACGGGCGATGTGGGGCGCCTGGGCGGTCGTCGGCGGGATCAACTTCGTCATCTGGCTGATCCTGACGGTGCAGGGATCTGGGGCGGTCTACCCGTGGTGGATCTGGGTGGCGGGCCCGTGGGGCGCGCTCCTGTTCCTCCGCACCGTCCTCGGCCGCCACCGCGACGGCTGACGCCCTCGTCCAGCGGTCACTCCACGTCCATGAGCGGCCGGTAGTTCCCGGTCGGCGCGAAGTGGGTGGTCGCCGAGCCGTCCGTCCCGATGAGGTGGATGGCGAACCCGGCGGGCTCCCCGGTGACGGCCGCGCGGCCCTGCGACGTGAGGTCCAGGAACAGCTGCCGGTAGGTGCTCGGGCACGTGGTGCTGACGGTCCCCGCCAGCGACCCGACCGACGCGCGGTGGACGTGCCCGGAGATCACCCGCACCACCTGCGGGTGCCGGGCGATCACCGACGCGAACCCGGCCGGGTCGACGAACCGCAGGTCGTCGATGAACCGCATCCCGATCGGGAACGGCGGATGGTGCGTGGCGATGACCGTCGGGGTGTCGGGCGCGGCGCCGAGCGTGCCGTCGAGCCAGGCGAGCCGCTCTTCGCTCATGTGCCCGTGGGCGTGGCCGTCCACGGTGGTGTCGCAGCAGACGAGCCGCACGCCGGCCACGTTCACGGCGTACTGCACGGGCGCCTGCGGGACGGTCCCCGTGCCCGTCACCTCATGGTGGTCGTCGAACACCTTCCGCATCTCGTCGCGATCGTCGTGGTTGCCGCACATGGGGTAGACGGCCATCGGCAGCGGCGACAGCAGCGCGTGGAGCCGGGCGTACTCGGCGTGTTTACCGCCGTCGGCGAGGTCGCCGGTGATGACGACGGCGTCCGGCCTGGCCGGCAGCGAGAGCAGGCTCGACACCGCCGCCCGCAGCGCGCGCACCGGTCCCGAGCCGTCGTCCACCTCGCCGTCCCGTCCGGCCGCCAGGTGGATATCGCTCAGCTGCGCGATGATCGCCATCGATCGTCTCCCCCTTGCCCAAGCACATCACGGACCTTCGGTTCAGGCGCCACCGGCACGGCACCGGGACGATCTTCGCCCCCGCCGCCCCGCACTGTCGACTCGGGGCGCCACCTGCCGCCCGGCCGGTTCCCGGCGCTGTCACGCAGAGGCACGCGGCCCCGACCCTGGGCGAACGCGACGCGGGCATTTCGTGCTTGTTGGGCTCGGAAACGCGGCGTATGCCCGGAAGTGCGGCCTATGCGACGTGCGGGATCACCAGGGAGAGGGCGGAGGTGACCTCTTCGGCGGCGGGCGCCACGTCGGGGACGACGTCGCGGAGCGCGAGCCAGCCGTTGATCGCCTGGACGGTCGGCTTCGCCTCCACGAGCTGCGGGTCGTCCAGCCCGTAGTAGGCGGCCACCTTGGACCAGCGCCACAGCCGGTGCCCGGCCGTCGACATCTCCGACGAGGGGAAGCCGGCCGCGCCGCGGGAGCCGGTGATGGCGTGCCGGACCGAGTCGAGGGAGCGTCCGACCCGTTCGGCGATGTCGCGGATCGTCAGCAGCGGGTCGGCCTCGACCTGCAGGACGTGCACGCCGGGCGCGCTGGCCTCGACGTGCTCCACCACCTCCATGATCGCCGCGGCGAGGGTGGCGCCCGGCCAGGAGCAGGACGCGTTGCCCGGACGGTCGGCGTGCTGCGGCTCGCTGATGATCGACACCGTGACGGCGCCGTGGGTGCGGCCGAACAGCGGGTCCAGCTCGTCCTCGTAGAGGGGACGGCTCAGGATCAGCGCGAAGTCATAGCTCGGCATGCTGATCCTCCTCGAACGTATCTCTCCTGAAAGGTACAACGCGCACGCGATGTATGCTTGGGTCGGGAGGAGTCTCCGGACCCGTGTCATGCGCTGATTTCGCATTGGACGGCCGGTTGACGTAGACTCCTTAGTCGGTCCGTCGCCGACCGTCTGATTCCCCTTCCTGACGCCTCCCGCGTCGCGGTGTGGATTGTGGATTGCGGTCGATTCTCCTCCGGGAGCCGGGCCGAGTCCAATGAGCCGATCAGTGAAGCGCGGAGGACATGCCCAAGAAAGAAGGGGCCATCGAGATCGAGGGCACCGTCATCGAGTCCCTCCCGAACGCCATGTTCCGGGTGGAGCTCGACAACGGGCACAAGGTGCTCGCCCACATCAGCGGCAAGATGCGGATGCACTACATCCGGATCCTGCCGGACGACCGCGTCGTTGTGGAGTTGAGCCCCTACGACCTCACGCGCGGTCGGATCGTCTACCGCTACAAGTGAATCCCACTGGGGTTGCCTTCCCCGTGCGTGGCGGCGCGGGGGTGACCCTGATCTCTAGGAGACCCAGTGAAGGTCAAGCCGAGCGTCAAGAAGATCTGCAAGAACTGCCGGATCATCCGGCGGCACGGCCGGGTCATGGTCATCTGCTCTGACCCGCGCCACAAGCAGCGCCAGGGCTGACACAGGCCGGGCGCGGCACAACAGCTAGCGCATCGCAACCTTCACACGGGCAGCCGTACGACCGTCGAAAGATCGGTTCGTGCGGCACCGCCGTGTGAGGACCACCCCCGGATCGTCGGAGGCCGGGGCCGCCACCCGGGCAGGGTGTTCGCGGACGCGATGCGTCCATACCTCCGCGCAACGAAAGGGAACTGCCCACATGGCACGCCTCCTCGGCGTCGACCTCCCGCGCGAAAAGCGCCTGGAGGTCGCTCTCACCTACATCTTCGGCATCGGCCGGACGCGCGCGCTCGAAACCCTCGCGGGCACCGAGATCAGCGGCGACATGCGGGTGCACCAGCTCGGCGACGACGAGATGGTGAAGCTCCGCGACTGGATCGAGGCGAACTACAAGATCGAGGGTGATCTTCGCCGCGAGGTCCAGGCGGACATTCGCCGCAAGATCGAGATCGGGTGCTACCAGGGCGTCCGGCACCGCCGCGGGCTTCCCGTGCACGGTCAGCGCACGCAGACCAACGCGCGCACCCGCAAGGGCAAGAAGAAGACCGTGGCCGGCAAGAAGAAGGCCGGCAAGAAGTAGTCCGGAGTCGGTCCTCCGGATCGATGACCTCAAGAGTAGAGAGAGCAGATGCCTCCTAAAAGCCGTGTCGGCGCGAAGAAGGTGCGCCGCAAGGAAAAGAAGAACGTCGCTCACGGGCACGCCCACATCAAGAGCACGTTCAACAACACGATCGTCTCGATCACCGACCCCAACGGCAACGTGATCTCCTGGGCCTCGTCCGGCCACGTCGGCTTCAAGGGCTCCCGCAAGTCCACGCCGTTCGCCGCGCAGCAGGCCGCCGAGGCCGCCGCCCGGCGCGCGATGGAGCACGGGATGCGCAAGGTCGACGTCTTCGTGAAGGGCCCGGGCTCGGGCCGCGAGACCGCCATCCGGTCGCTGCAGGCGACCGGCCTCGAGGTGGGCTCGATCCAGGACGTCACGCCCGTTCCGCACAACGGCTGCCGCCCGCCCAAGCGTCGCCGGGTCTGAGGCAGGGGAGATCTAAGACAATGGCTCGTTACACCGGTGCGGACTGCAAGCTCTGCCGCCGCGAGAAGATGAAGCTGTTCCTCAAGGGCAGCAAGTGCGAGGGCCCCAAGTGCCCGATCGAGATCCGTCCCTACCCGCCGGGTGAGCACGGACGCGGCCGGCCGAAGGAGACCGAGTACCTGCTGCAGCTTCGCGAGAAGCAGAAGGCGCGGCGCATCTACGGCGTGCTGGAGCGGCAGTTCCACAACTACTACGTCGAGGCGAACCGCCAGCAGGGCAAGACGGGCGAGAACATGCTCGCCCTCCTGGAGCGCCGCCTCGACAACGTGGTCTACCGCGCGGGCTTCGCCAAGTCCCGCGACATGGCCCGCCAGCTCATCCGCCACGGCCACATCAGGGTCAACGGCAAGAAGGTCAACATCCCGTCGGCGCTGGTGACCGAGGCCGACATCGTCGACGTCAAGCCGAAGTCGCTGGAGATGGTCCCGTTCCAGGTCGCCAAGGCCGAGGTCGGCGACCGTCCCGTCCCGGCGTGGCTCGGGGTGGACGGCGAGAAGATGCGGGTCCTCGTGCACTCGATGCCGGTCCGGCAGCAGATCGACGCTCCCATCCAGGAGCAGCTCATCGTCGAGTACTACTCGAAGTAGAGACTCGGCTCCGCCGGGATTCCGCGGTGTCATCCGTGGGATCCCGGCGAATCGGGGAACACTCACAGTCGCGGTAGTCAAATAGCGGGCACCGCGGAAAGAAGGCACCACCATGCTCATCGCTCAGCGTCCGACTCTCACCGAAGAGCAGGTCGACGAGTACCGGTCGCGGTTCACCATCGAGCCGCTGGAGCCGGGCTTCGGCTACACGATCGGCAACTCGCTGCGTCGCACCCTGCTCTCCTCGATCCCCGGTGCGGCCGTCACCAGCATCCGCATCGAGGGCGTCCTCCACGAGTTCTCCACCGTTCCGGGGGTGAAGGAGGACGTCACCGACATCATCCTGAACCTCAAGGAGCTCGTCGTCTCGTCCGAGCACGACGAGCCGGTGGTCATGTACCTGCGCAAGCAGGGCCCGGGCGAGGTCACCGCGGCCGACATCGCGCCGCCCGCGGGCGTCGAGGTGCACAACCCCGACCTGCACATCGCCACGCTGAACAACAAGGCCAAGCTGGAGATGGAGCTGACGGTCGAGCGCGGCCGCGGCTATGTCTCCGCCGCGCAGAACAAGCAGCCGGGCCAGGAGATCGGCCGGATCCCGATCGACTCCATCTACTCGCCCGTGCTGAAGGTCACCTACAAGGTCGAGGCGACCCGCGTCGAGCAGCGCACCGACTTCGACCGCCTCATCCTGGACGTGGAGACCAAGCAGGCGATGCTGCCGCGCGACGCGGTCGCGTCCGCCGGCAAGACCCTCGTCGAGCTGTTCGGGCTGGCCCGGGAGCTCAACGTCGAGGCCGAGGGCATCGACATGGGCCCGTCCCCGACGGACGCGGCGCTCGCCGCCGACCTGGCCCTGCCGATCGAGGAGCTGAACCTCACCGTCCGCTCCTACAACTGCCTGAAGCGCGAGGGCATCCACTCGGTGGGCGAACTCGTCGCCCGCTCCGAGCAGGACCTGCTCGACATAAGGAACTTCGGCGCCAAGTCGATCGAAGAGGTCAAGCAGAAGCTCAACGACATGGGCCTGTCGCTGAAGGACTCCCCGCCCGGGTTCGACCCGAGCGCGGCGGCCGACAGCTACAGCGACGACGACCAGAGCTACGCCGAGACCGAGCAGTACTAGAAACCAGATCCCGGACGGCCGGGGGCGCGTTCCCCGGCCGTCCCGGGACCAGCTGACACCGGTACCTGACACGGCCGGTGCAGGAAGGAAGCACAATGCCCAAGCCCACCAAGGGCGCCCGCTTCGGCGGCAGCCCCGCTCACCAGCGCCTCATCCTGGCGAACCTGGCGACGGCGCTGTTCGAGCACGGCCGCATCACCACCACCGAGGCCAAGGCCCGGCGGGTGCGTCCGCTGGCCGAGAAGCTGATCACCAAGGCCAAGAAGGGCGACCTGCACAACAGGCGCCTGGTGGCCCGGACGATCCGCGACAAGGGCGTCGTGCACGAGCTCTTCACCGAGATCGCGCCGCGCTTCGAGAACCGCCCCGGCGGCTACACCCGCATCACGAAGATCGGCCCCCGCAAGGGCGACAACGCGCCGATGGCCGTGATCGAGCTGGTGCAGGAGCAGATGCCGTCGGTCTCGACCGCCAAGGCCGCGTCCACCACCAAGGCCGCGCCCGCGAAGGCGAGCGAGGACGTCGACCTTCCCGCCGAGGACGAGGTGACCCTCAGCAAGGCCGAGGACACCAAGGCCGAGGACACCGACGCCGAGGAGACCGAGGGCGACGACACCGGCGCCGACGCCGAAGCGAAGAAGGACGAGTAGCCTCTGGCTGCAGACCGTCGGTCTCGCACCCCGTGCATATGGGGGTGATCTGACCCCTTGGCTAATCCATTAATGGTCTAGGCCGACATGATGGTTTGGGTCCGCCGTCCGGTACAGGACGGCGGGCCCTCTTCTTTGCCAGACTTGATCGCATGGTCATGGCAGGCGGGCGAGCATTCGCAGGGGAGCGTGTCAGGGGGGTTCCCGTAGGGCGGGGCGGCTCATCGGGAGAACGGACGGGGAGTGACAGAGAAGGACAGCTCAGCTGACATGACCGCTTTGGTACGACTCCGGCTCGATATCTCCTATGACGGGTCGGACTTCGCGGGCTGGGCGAGGCAGCCGAACCAGCGGACCGTCCAGGGCGTCATCGAGGACGCGCTGGCCCGCATGCTGCGCCTGGACCCGCCGCCCATGCTCACCGTCGCCGGCCGGACGGACGCCGGCGTCCACGCCCGGGGCCAGGTGGCCCACCTGGTGGTGCCGGTCGCCGCGTACTCGGCGATCAACGGGACGATGCCGCGGCGGCTCGCCGGGCTGCTGCCGCCGGACGTGCGGGTGTGGCGCGTGTCCATCGCCCCGGAGGGGTTCGACGCGCGGTTCTCCGCCCTGTCCCGCCGCTACGTGTACCGGGTGTGCGACAACCCCGTCGGGGTGGAGCCGCTGCGCCGCCACGACGTGCTCTGGCATCCGCGTCCGCTGAACCTGGCCCGCATGAATGATGCCGCGCGGCGGCTGCTGGGCGAGCAGGACTTTGCCGCCTACTGCCGAAGGCGGGAGGGTGCGACGACCATCCGGGAGCTGCTGCGCTACGAGTGGGCCCGCGACGACCGCGACCCGCACCTGGCGCTCGCGACCGTGGAGGCCGACGCGTTCTGCCATTCGATGGTCCGCGCGCTGGTCGGGGCGCTGCTGATGGTCGGGGACGGGCGGCGCGAGGTGGAATGGCCGGCCGAGGTGCTCGCGGCACGCGTCCGCGACTCCGGTGTGAACGTGGCACCCGCGCACGGGCTGTCGCTGGAGGAGATCCGCTACCCGGAGGACGACAGCATGGCCAAGCGCGCCCAGGAGACGCGCCGCGTCCGGACGCTCAACGCCGCCGCGGCCGCGGAAGCCGCAGCGGCGGAGGCCGCGGCGACCGGAGAAGGCTCCGGCCCCTCGTCCGAGAGGGAAACCTCCTAGCGCACGGTGCGGCGGCCGTCTATGGCGTGGGTCAGCTTCCGGCGCGGGCGATGATCGGGCGCAGGTCGTAGTCCAGGAACTGCTGGGCGGCCTGCCTGATCGTCTGGTCGCCGGGCTCGGCCTTCTTGCCGTTCGCCCACTGAACGTAGGCGTAGGCGACGTACCGGCCGCGGACGGTCGTGGCGGCGTATCCGCCGGCGCGGTCCAGGTCCGGGGCGTTCTTGCCGCCCATGCCGCGGAACCACTCGTACTTGGCGGGGTTCCCGGCCTTGCTGATCGCGAGCGCGGCCTCCTTCGTCGGCATCACCGCGATTCCGGACGTGACGGCGAGCGAGCTCTTCCGGTCGATGTACGTCGCGCGGACGATCTTGCGGCACTGCTCGCGCTCCAGCGCCTTGAGCATCGCGCCCCTGGCCGCGTACGACGGCTCGCGGTTCAGGGACCAGCGCTCGCGGGTGAAGGTCCGTCCGCCGAGCTTGATGACCTCGGTGGGGAACACGTCGCGGAACGCCAGGTCCTTGGTGTCGCTCTTCTCGTTCGTGATGTCCACGGGCGTGGACGGGACGGCGGTGCCCGGCGGGGTGCCCGCCGGCGTGGACGTCGCGGCGGGGGACTCGACGGCCTGGCCGCCCTTGCCCTCGTCGCCGCTGGAGCCCGGCCCGCCGATGACGAACAGGGCGGCGGTGGCGGCGAGGACGGCCGCCGCGACCCCGCCGATCAGCAGCGGCCTGCGCCTGCTGCCGCCGCCCGCGCCGCGATGCGGGGGACGTCCGGGCGGCGGCGGTGTGTCGATCGGGGCGCCGCCCTCGGCGTGGTAGATCGGCGTGATCACCGGTGGCTGCTCGGCGGTCGCCGCGGCGTTACCGGTGTTCGCGGCGTTCCCGGCGTTCCCGGGGGCCTCGGTCTGCGGGAACGGTCCGCTGCCGGTGGGCGGCTCGACGCCGGGCGGCAGGATCGCGTCCGGCACGAGAACCGGCGCCAGCGACGCGGACGACGCGTTCTCGGCCTCCTTGGCCTTCTCGAACGCGGGGTCTGCCTCGGGCGGCGCGAGCGGCGCCGTGACGGTTTCCTGGGCGGGTCGCTGTTCCACGGGAGCGTCCACAGCGGTCTCCTCCGGTGCGGCATCGTCCGCTGGACGGACGGGCGGGAAGCCGTCGGGATCGGTGTCGCCGCCGGCGGGCGGACGCTTCACGATCGGCGCGGCGGGCACGGCGCGGCGGGAGTCGACGCTGGGGACGCCGACTCCGGCGACGAGCCTCCCGGGCGGGAGGTCGGTGGTCTCAATCCCGGCCGGACGGTCCTCGGCGGGCGCGGCGGGCACCGCGCCGAAGACGATCTCCTCGGGCTCGGGCTCGTCCGCCGGTGCTTCTTGTGCGGGTCGTCCGCCCTCTGCGGCGGGGGCGTCTTCGGGAGGCGTGTCCTCGGCCTCGGCGGGCGGGGCCGCGTCGGAGGACTCGGCGGCCCACCAGGGAGCCTCAAGGCCGAACGCGGGCGGCCTGATGGAGGCGTGCGGCGCCTCCTCCGCGATCGAGGCGTCGGCGGAGGGCGTTTCGGCGGAGGGCGCGTCGGCGGGAGCCGCGTCGGCGGGGGGCGGCCCGGCGGCCGGGGGCACCGCGCCGCCGAAGCTGGGCGGCACCGGGTCGGCGAGGACGTCGGACGTCCCCGCCGGCTCGGCGGACTCCCGGGTGTCTCTAGGTCCAGACATAGGCAGAGAGGGTATTCAAACGGGTCACTTTTGGAGGGGTTTGCCTTCGGTTTCTCTGTAGTGCAGGGCGAGGGCCAGGTTGCTGCCCTTCACCATCTGCGTACCGAAGACACGGACGGCCGCATGGTACTTGCTCGCGATTTTCTTGCCGTCCGGCCGCTGCACCCACGTCATCACCAGGTAGTGTCCGCGCGCCTGGGAGGTGCCGAGCGCCTCGCCCTTGCCGTTGGTCTTGGAGACGCCCTTGCCGGGCAGCGCCAGCAGGAAGGCGTCCTTGGCGGCGGCGGCCTTGACGGCCTGCTCGGCCGCGGCCTGGTTCTCGAGGTTGAACACACCGACGGTGCCGATGAGGGAGCCGGTGGTGAGCGCGTACGTAGCCCGTAGCGCCTGCGTGCAGCCGCCCTTCTTGAGGACCCTGTCCAGCTTGGCGCCGCCCGCGACGCCGGTGCAGTTCTTCGTCGAGGCCACGGCCGTCCGGACGTACCGGTACTTGCCCGCCTTGAACTTCCCGTTGCCGAAGACCTCCTTGAGCGTCAGCGGCTTCGGGTCGGTCGTGCGGCTCTGCAGCTTCACCGGCGCCAGGACGGGCTGCGGCGGGCTCGGGGTGCCCTGCGGTTGCTTGGACTCGGCGGCCTTCGGCGACGCCGGCTCGGAGTCGTCCTTCAGTGCCGACGACAGCGCGACGCCGCCGCCGATCAGCAGGAGCCCGGCGACCGCCGCGCCGCCGATGACGAGCGGCAGGCCGCGGCGCCGCTCGGGCGGGTTCGGCCCGCCACGGGAGGGATCACCGCCGGACGGCCCTGGAGGCCCTGGCGGCACGCCTTCGTAGGCCCCGTAGGACTGGTCCGGCGGGAAGGAGGGAGGCGCGTTCCCGGCGGCGGGCTCGTCGGCCCACGCGACGGTCTGATCCGCCGCCCCGCCGTACGGCTCGCCGCCGAACGGCTCGTTCCCGTACGGCTCATTGCCGGAGGACTGGTTGCCGAAGGATTCGCTACCGAAAGGCTCGTTGCCGAACGGCATCGCACCTGGCCCCTCCTCGCGTGGCGCGAAGGGGGCTTCGTCGTTGTCGTGGCCGTACGGCGGCGCTTCGGCTCCGGGTCCGTACGGCGCGTGCGGCGGCTGCTGATGAGGGGGCCAGCCGCCGGGCTTGCCTTGATCGCCCGGATAACCCATGGCTTGGACCTTACCGTTCCTCGTTCAGGGCTCTGGACCTTCGCGACACCCACCATGACATGGGGGCGAACCGGACGCCGGTGATTTCGCGAAGGTCAGGGTCATGATCATTTCCAGCCGAAGTCCTGTGTCCACAGCGGGCCGCCGGGTCCTGAGGCCTTGCCGACGCCGATGGCGCGCAGGTCGCAGTTGAGGATGTTGGCGCGGTGTCCCGGGCTGTCCATCCATCCCTTCATCACGGCCGCGGCGGTCGAGTAGCCCTTCGCGATGTTCTCCGCGCCGGGGCTGGGGTAGCCGGCGTCCTCCATCCGCTTCCACGGGCTGTCGCCGTTGCGCGAGGTGTGGTCGAAGTAGCCGTTGGCCGCCATGTCGGCGGAGTGCCGGCGGGCCGCGGTGACGAGCCGCTGGTCGACGTGCAGCGGCTCGCAGCCCGCCTTGGCGCGCTCGGCGTTGGTGAGCGACACCACGGCCGCCTCCGCGCCGGACGACCCGCCCGATCCGCCGGGCGAGCGCGCGCCGTCGCCCGGTGCCCTGCCCGTCTCGGGCGGCGTGCCGGGCCCGGACGGCTTGCCCGCCGCGCCGCCGGGCGCGCGCATCGTCTTCAGCGGCGGCGTCGGCACGTCCGCGTTCGGCGCCGGAGCGCCGCCGCCCGCGGGTGCCTTGCCGCCGCCCGCGGCGCCCGTCCCTGGCCCGGACCCGGTCGACGGGTCGCTCTGCGGCCCGGGCTCGACGATGTCGGGCGTCCGCGCCTCGGGCCCGGCCGAGGTGGTCGGCTCCGAGCGCAGCTCCGGCAGCAGGAGCCGGTCGATCGCGACGCCGACGCCGATGGCGAGGCTGGACGCGGTGACGGCCACAACGATGCTGCGCCGCGCCCGCCCGCGCCCCTTGACTTGGGGTCGACGACCGTCGCCCTGGGGCGGACGTCCGGCGTTCTGAGAGTGCCGGCCGCCCTGCGGCCGCCGGTGGTCGTCGTGCGGCGCGCGGCGTCCGGACGGCGGGCTCGGCCGGGGCGCGTCGCGCCGGGGGCCACTGGCGACGAGTTCGTCACCGTAAGGGGAGGTGCGGCGGCGGGAGGCGTCAGGGGACGCGGCGCCGGGCTGCCCGATGTACCCGGGCTGGCGGCGTCCGGCGGGATCACCTGGTCTGCGGGGAGTGGACAGCGGGGGCTCCCGGGTGCGGGCCGGCGTATGCCGGCGTGGACCGGTCGCCCGGCACAATATCCCGGTATTCACCCCCTGTTACGAAGATCGCCCAAAAAAGATCAATACAACTACTAGGTGTAACTCGTCCGCCGCTGACCGTTCCATTCCGGGCCGATCGGGCGGACCGCGGAACGGCCACGAGGGCCCCAGGCGCGGGCCGTTTTGACCCTTGGGCGCGCGGCCGAGTATCCTGCCTGTTTGTTGTGTGCGTCGTGCCCGCCGACGGCGGGCAGTAGACGACGCGACGACGTGTCGGTGTGCCCCAGGAGTGTTCGCGTCAGGCGACGCGGGCGCCGGTCCGGGCCCCGGCATCCCGGAGCGCCAGGTCGGACGATCCTCTGATCGGCGCGAGCAGGATTCCGCTGACGGCGCCCGCCCCGTGAGGGCGGGCGAGGATCGAAACCGCCTGTAAGTCGACGAGAAACGAAGGCCTACGACCGTGCGCACGTACACCCCTAAGCCCGCTGACGTCCAGCGTCAGTGGTACGTCATCGACGCGACCGATGTCGTGCTTGGCCGTCTCGCCAGTCAGGTCGCGCAGCTGCTCCGGGGTAAGCACAAGCCGATCTTCGCGCCGCACCTCGACACCGGTGACTTCGTCGTCATCGTGAACGCCGAGAAGGTGGCGCTGTCCGGCAACAAGCTGGAGCAGAAGCGCGCCTACCGGCACTCCGGCTACCCGGGCGGCCTCCGCTCGGTGACCTACGCCGACCTGCTGGCCAAGCACCCCGAGCGGGCCGTCGAGAAGGCGATCAAGGGCATGCTGCCCAAGAACTCCCTCGGCCGGAAGATGTTCGGCAAGGTGAAGGTCTACGCCGGGCCGGACCACCCGCACCAGGCGCAGAAGCCGGTGCCGTTCGAGATCACCCAGATCAGCCAGATCAAGAAGTGACGCCCGCGCACGCCGACGCGCGTGCGCACCCGGAACAGCGGCCGCCGGGGCACCCGTGAGACGGGCCAGCCGCCCTGGCTAGAACACCCCAAGGAGAACCGTGGACGAGACCACCGAACCGGCCGTCGAGGCCGAGTCGTACGAGGACGCGCCGTCCGAGTACAGCACCGAGACCCCCGAGACCGCGGGCGAGGGCCTTCTCGGCCAGCCCATCGCGACGGGCCCCGCGGCCGGCACCGGCCGCCGCAAGCAGGCCATCGCGCGGGTCCGCATCGTCCCCGGCAGCGGCCAGTGGAAGATCAACGGCCGCACCCTGGACCAGTACTTCCCGAACAAGGTCCACCAGCAGATCGTGAACGAGCCGTTCGTGCTGCTGGGCCTGGAGGGCCAGTTCGACGTGCTCGCGCGCGTGAACGGCGGCGGCACCACCGGGCAGGCCGGCGCGCTGCGCCTCGGCATCTCCCGCGCGCTGCAGTTCGGCAACATCGAGCACCGCCCGGCGCTGAAGAAGGCCGGCTTCCTCACCCGCGACGCGCGGGTGCCGGAGCGCAAGAAGGCCGGTCTCAAGAAGGCCCGCAAGGCCCCGCAGTACAGCAAGCGCTAATTCCCAGGGGGGCGACCCCCTGGAACCCCCGTCACGGTCGGGAGGCCGTTTCCCGAGCCGCTGGCGCGTCTCGCGAAACGGCCTCCCGACCGGCGGGTCGTGCGACCTCCGGCGCTGGGCGCCTACGGCCGCACGACCCGTGCCCCGGCTGAGGTCCGTCCAAGGGGTGCCCAGGTCGTGGACGGTCTACGCCGGTTGTTGGGGGTTCGTAGGGGCGGTGGCCACTAGATTTGACCGCGCGGAGCGGGCAGGGGTGTGAACCCCCAGATCCCGTCCGCGCGGTCTTTCGTCTTTATCGGGAGTGAAGCTGTGGGTCGTTTGTTCGGGACTGATGGTGTGCGTGGGCTCGCCAACCGCGATCTGACCGCGCCGCTCGTCATGGACCTGTCCGTCGCGGCGGCGCGGGTGCTGGGCGAGCAGGGCGCGTTCAAGGGGCACCGGCCGCTGGCGGTGGTCGGGCGCGATCCGCGGGCGTCCGGCGAGTTCCTGGAGGCGGCCGTGGTGGCGGGCCTCGCGAGCTCCGGGGTGGACGTGCTGCGCCTCGGCGTCCTGCCGACGCCCGCGGTGGCGCACCTGACGCACCAGCTCGACGCCGACCTCGGCGTGATGCTGTCGGCGTCGCACAACCCGGCCCCCGACAACGGGATCAAGTTCTTCGACCGCAGCGGCCACAAGCTTCCCGACGAGCTCGAGGACCGCATCGAGGCGCGGCTCGGCGAGGTGTGGGACCCGCCGACCGGCGCCGGGGTCGGGCGCGTCCGGGAGGCGCACGGCGCGGTCGAGCAGTACGTCGCGCACCTGCTGTCGACCGTCCCGGTGTCGCTGGACGGCCTGCGCGTCGTGGTCGACTGCGCGAACGGCGCGTCCAGCGACGTGGCGCCCGAGGCCCTGCGCCGCGCCGGCGCCGAGGTGATCACGATCGGGACGGCGCCGGACGGCCTGAACATCAACTCGGGCTGCGGTTCCACGCATCTGGAGGCGCTGCAGCACGCCGTCCGGGAGCACGGCGCGGACGCGGGCATCGCCAACGACGGCGACGCCGACCGCTGCCTGGCCGTGACCGCGTCCGGCGAGATCGTGGACGGCGACCAGATCATGGCGATCCTGGCGCTGGACCTGCGGGAGGCGGGCGCGCTGGCCGCCGACACCGTCGTCGCGACCGTGATGTCGAACCTCGGGTTCAAGCTCGCGATGCGCGACGCCGGGATCAACGTGGTGGAGACGGCGGTCGGCGACCGGTACGTCCTGGAGGCGATGAAGGAGGGCGGGTTCGGCTTCGGCGGCGAGCAGTCCGGCCATGTGATCATGCTGGATCACGCGACGACCGGCGACGGGGTCCTGACCGGCCTGCACCTGCTCGCCGCGATGATCCGCCGCGGCCGCCCGCTGGACGAGCTGACGAAGGTGATGACGCGGCTGCCGCAGGTGCTCATCAACGTCAAGGACGTCGACAAGAACCGCGCGAAGACGTCGCCCGAGCTCGCCGCGGCCGTGTCCGCCGCCGAGGCCGACCTCGGCGACACCGGACGCGTGCTGATCCGGCCGAGCGGCACCGAGCCGATGGTCCGCGTGATGGTCGAGGCGGCGTCGGAGACGCAGGCGCAGACGGTCGCCGAGCATCTGGCGGGCGTCGTGAAGACCGCCCTGGGCTAGCCTTCGTCGATCTCCAGCCGGCCGACCTTCAGGTGCTTGATCTCGACGGTCCCGGCCTCCAGGTGGCCGACGACGGCGCGCTTGACGACGAGTTTCCCGATCGCGACCGCGCCGACCGCCAGCGCGCCGACCGCCATCGACCCGAGCGCGAGCGCGCCGAGGCCGTTGCCGGGGCGCAGCGTGAGGCCGGTCAGGGAGGCGCCGGTGACCTCCGCGCCCGTCGCACGCGCGCCCACACCGCGTTCCGTCCGGACGCGGGGCCGCTCGTCCGCGGGTGCCTTCTCATCGTGGGATTCGCTGCTCATGCGACGAGCATAGGAGCCGCCGGGCTAGCACCTTCCGAGGAAGGTCTGGAGGGCGTCGTGGTCGGCGCGGGTTATGGGGAGTGCGTACTTCTTCGCGACGGCGATGTATTTGACGCCGTAGGTGCACTGGAACGCCTTCCGCGGCTTCCATTCGCCGGGGCCGGAGTCGCTTTTCTGCTGGTTGGGCACGCCCCACACGGCCAGCAGGTTGCCGTGGTCGTTGGCGAACCGCTCCCGCCGGTCCTCGGTCCAGCGGGACGCGCCCATCCGCCAGGCGAGCGCGAGCGGGTAGACGTGGTCGATCTGCACCTCGGCGGCGTCCCGCTTGGCGAAGGCGATCTCCTTGCCGGTGTAGGGGTCGCGGAGGCGGCCGGACAGGACCACGCACCGGCCCCTCTTCTCGACCGCCGTCAGGTCGCGGGCGAGGACGTCGTTGCGCTGGTCGCAGCCGTTGCGGTCGACGTCCTTCCAGCGCGTGCCGAACCTGTCGCGCTCGTAGCCGCCGCCGTCGCGCTCGGACGCGATCCGCAGCCCGGACAGGTCCCGGCGGGCCCGCGCCTGGTCGCCCGGCGCGGGCGCTTCGCCGTTCGGCGGCGGCGAGCCGGTCTCCGAGAGGCCGACGTCGGCGTCGCAGGCCGCCGTCGCCAGCGGGACGGTGAGCGCGACGCATGCCAGCGCCGTCCGTCCGGCCGCCCGGGTCATGGCCTCACCGTCCTGGTTTTTCCTAGCTTTTACCCATATCGGACGATCAAAGCGTAGGGCTCGGCCTCGTGGTCACGTCCGCGCGCCGAGTAAGGCAGCATGTGCCTGTGCTTCATCTCAGAGCGATCGTCCCGTCCGACCGGACCGACGCGGTCTGCGAGGCGCTCGCGGACTGCCCCGGAGCCACCAACGTCGTCGTCCTCCCGGGTGCCGCCCGCTCTCCGCGCGGCGACCTGGTGACCAGCGACATCGCCCGCGAGTCCGCCAACGAGATCCTGGACGCGCTGCGCCGCCTCGACGTCGACCGGGACGGGTCCATCGCGCTCGACAAGGTCGACCTGACGCTCTCCGACAAGGCCGACGAGGCGATGGAACGTGCCCCCGGCCACGGCGACGACGCAGTCGTCTGGGAGGAGCTCGACCAGCAAGTCAGCGAGGGGACGGCCCTCACCTGGTCGTTCGTCGCGTTCCTCGCGCTCGCCACGCAGCTGGCCGGGATCGCGGCGCTGATCGACTCACCGGTCCTGGTCGTCGGCGCGATGGTGCTCGGGCCGGAGTTCGGCGCCGTCGCGGCGATCTGCTACGGGCTCCTCCGGCTCCAGCCCCGGCGGATCGTGGACGCGGTCCGGGCGCTGGCCGTCGGGTTCGCCGTCGCGATCGTGATCACCTATCTGTGCGCGCTGGTCAGCCGGTGGATCGGCGTGATCGAGCTGGACCGGCTGCCCGACGAGCGCCCGCTCACCGCGTTCATCTACAGCCCGGACCGCTGGTCGTTCATCGTCGCGCTGCTCGCCGGGGCCGCCGGCGTGCTGTCGCTCACGGCGGGCAAGTCGTCGGCGCTGGTCGGGGTGTTCATCTCCGTCACCACCGTGCCCGCCGCCGGGAACCTCGCGGTCGCGATGGCGCTGCGGCACGGCAGCGAGATCACCGGGTCGGTGCAGCAGCTCGCCGTCAACTTCGCCGGCATGATCATCGCGGGCACGCTGACGCTGCTCGTCCAGCGGGTGCTGTGGGCGGCCGTCCTGCGCGGGCAGGACAGAAGGGTCGCCCGCAGGCGAACTTAGGTCGATCCGGAATCTGGCCGAAAGGCTGAGGCACATCGCTCTTTAGGCTGACGTGACGTGACGCGCCAGCCACTAGGTTCGTATCCATGCCGATCATCGCCACCCAGGGCCTGACGATGAGGTTCCCCCGGGTGACCGCCCTGGACGACCTCTCCGTGGCCGTCGAGCCGGGCGTCGTCGGGCTGGTCGGCGCCAACGGCGCCGGCAAGTCGACGCTCATCAAGATCCTGCTCGGGCTGATGCCGCCCACCTCCGGGACCGCGACCGTGCTCGGCCTCGACATCGCCCGCGAAGGTCTGCGGATCCGCGAGAGCGTCGGGTTCATGCCCGAGTACGAGTGCCTCCCGCCGGACGTGTCCGCGACGGAGTTCGTCGTCCACATGGCCAGAATGTGCGGGCTGCCGCCGACCGCCGCCCGCGAACGCGCCGCCGACACGCTCCGGCACGTCGGCCTGTACGAGGAGCGCTACCGCCCCATCGGCGGCTACTCCACCGGGATGCGCCAGCGGGTGAAGCTCGCCCAGGCCCTCGTCCACGACCCGAAGCTCGTCTTCCTGGACGAGCCCACCAACGGCCTCGACCCGGCCGGACGCGACGAGATGCTCGACCTCATCCGCCGGATCGGCGCCGAGTTCGGGATCAGCGTCCTCGTCACGTCCCACCTGCTGGGCGAGCTGGAACGGGTCTGCGACCACGTGGTCATCATCGACGGCGGGAAGCTGCTGCGCTCCCAGGCCGTCGAGGCGTACACGACCGCGAGCGGCGTCCTCACCGTCGAGGTCGACGAGGGACGCGACCAGCTCGGGCAGCACCTGCACGACCGAGGCGCCGCCGTCCATCCGGAGGGCCGGTTCCTCATCGTCGACATCGCGGGCGAGACGACCTACGACCTGATCCGCGACGGCGTCGCCGACCTCGGGCTGCGGCTGATCCGGATGGAGCAGCGCCGCCACCACATCGAGGAGGTCTTCCAGACCGGGCCCGAGTCGCCGGCGCCGCCGGGCGTGCCGCCGGCCGCCGGGACCGTCCCGCAGGAGGTGTCCCGGTGAGCACGAGCACGATCCACGACATCGGGTACCGGCACTACGACGGGCGCCGCAACGGCCGCGCCTACGTGCTGCGGTCCCTGTACGTGCACAACCTGCGCGCCGCGTTCGGCCTCGGCCGCCCCGTGCGGGCGAAGATCATGCCGTTCGTGCTGGGCGCGCTCATGCTGCTGCCGGCCGCCGGGTCGGTCGCCGCGTTCGCGTTCACCAACGAGGAGGACGCGCTGATCCCGTACTCCGAGTACGCGGATCTGATGCAGGTCATCGTGGCGATCTTCCTGGCCACGCAGGCGCCGGTGCTGGCCTCGCGGGAGGTGCGCTTCCACGTCATCCCGCTGTACTTCTCCCGTCCGGTCGGCCATCTCGACTTCGTCGTGGCCAAGGCCGGGGCGATGGTGACCGCGCTGTTCGCGCTGCTGGCGGTGCCCGTCACCGTCCTGTACGTCGGCGGGCTGGTCACCAAGGCGCCCGACTCGGGGGAGCAGCTGCTGAAGTACCTCGGCGGGCTCGTCGGCTGCGTGCTGTACGCGCTGGTCCTCGCCGCGATCGGGATGGTGGTCGCGGCGTTCACGCCGCGGCGCGGCTTCGGCGTCGCCGCGGTCATCGCCGCCTACATGATCCCCACCGCCGTCGCGGGCGCCGTCCAGGGCATCGCCGAGGCGGAGACGAACTTCACCCTCCAGGGCTGGATCGGCCTGCTGGCGCCGTTCAACCTGGTCGACATCGTCGAGGTCCGGCTGCTCGGCGCCGACTCGGCGTCGCCCGGCATCGCGCCAGGCATCACCGGCGGCGTGGTCGCCCTGGCGGTGTGCGCCGTCCTCGTCCTCGGCTCGATCGCGGTTCTGTACCGCCGGTTCCGGAAGGCGGGCCTGTCATGAGCGAAGCGAACCGGGGGGTGTGGGGGGTCGTCCCCCCACAGGGAGCACAGCATGAGTGAGTTGATTCTGGACAAGGTTTCGCGCTGGTACGGCAACGTCGTCGCCGTCAACGGCGTGTCGATGAAGGTCGGGCCGGGCGTCACCGGGCTGCTCGGGCCGAACGGCGCCGGGAAGTCGACGCTCATCCACATGATGGGCGGGTTCCTGCAGGCGTCGTCCGGGTCCGTCACGCTGGACGGGACGCCCCTCTGGCAGAACCCCGGCGTCTACCGCCATCTCGGCCTCGTCCCGGAGCGGGAGTCGGCGTACGACTTCCTCACCGGCGAGCAGTTCATCGTCGCGATGGCGAAGCTGCACAAGCTGCCCGACCCGGCCGCCGCCGCGCGCCGCGCCATCGGCCTGGTCGAGATGGACTACGCCGCCGGCCGGCAGATCGGCAACTACTCCAAGGGCATGAAGCAGCGCATCAAGATGGCGTCCGCGCTGGTGCACGACCCGCCCGTCCTGCTGCTGGACGAGCCGTTCAACGGCATGGACCCGCGGCAGCGGCTCCAGCTCATGGACCTCATCCGCCGGATGGCCGACGAGGGCCGCACGATCCTGTTCTCCTCGCACATCCTGGAGGAGGTCGAGCGGCTCGCCACCCACATCGAGGTGATCGTCGCGGGGCGGCACGCCGCGTCCGGCGACTTCCGCAAGATCCGGCGGCTGATGACCGACCGGCCGCACATCTTCCTCGTCCGCTCGTCCGACGACCGGCGGCTCGCCGCCGCGCTCATCGCGGACGGCTCGGCCCGCAGCGTCCAGCTCACCGAGAAGGGCCTGCAGATCGAGGCCGTCGACTTCCAGCGCTTCACCTGGCTGCTGCCGCAGGTCTCGCGGGACGCGGACGTGCGGCTGTGGGAGGTCTCCCCGTCGGACGAGTCCCTGGAAAGCGTCTTCTCCTACCTGGTGGCCCGATGAACTCCACGATCGCGATGATCACGTTCCGGTCGATGCTCGGCCGCAAGCGTGCGCTGCTCCTGCTGGGACTGCCGCTGATCCTGCTCGTCCTGGCGGCCATCCTGCGGATGACCGGCAACAACGACCTGGACGTGTCCTCGGGCGTCCTGCAGCAGTTCGGCCTCGCGACCCTGCTGCCGCTGCTCGCGCTGATCGCCGGCACGGGCGTGATCGGGCCGGAGATCGACGACGGCCAGATCATGTACGTGCTGACCAAGCCGATCCCGCGCGAGGTGATCGTGCTGACCAAGCTGGTCGTCGCGATCATCCTGGTGACGGTGTTCGCGGTCGTCCCGACGCTGCTATCGGGGCTGGTGCTGGTAGGCACGACCGCGGAGGTGACGCCCGCGTTCACCGTCGGCGTCCTGGTGGGCGGCGTCGCCTACAGCGCGGTGTTCGTCGCGCTCGGCGTCGCGAGCCGCAACGCCGCCACGATCGGCCTGCTGTACGCGCTGGTCTGGGAGTCGCTGCTCGGCAGCTTCGCGCCGGGCGCCAAGTCGGCGTCCATCCAGCAGTGGTCCCTGTCGGTCACGGACGCGCTCACCAGCGCTTCGCCGGTCGAGTCGTCCGTCAACCTGACCGTGGCGATCACGCTGCTGATCGTGGTGACGGCCGTGGCCGCCTTCCTGGCGGCATTCCGCCTCCGCTCCCTCACGGTCGCCAGCGCCGACTAGGGGACGGAAGACCGGACGGTCATTGCGCCTCGTAGGGTCCCGTGACGACGATGATCACGGGATGGCCGTCCAGCTCCCGGGGGACGCTCCGCTCCACCGGCCCGCTCGTGACGTGGACGCGGATCACGTCCGTCCCGTCCTCCCGGCGGGCGTGGTCGAGCGCCGCGACGCCGTCGATCGCGAGGAACCGGCACCGCTCCGCCCTGCGGTCGTTCACCCTCTGGGCCGCCGGGCGCGGCTGGGACATGGGCGACCCGGCCGCCGCATCGAGCGGCGTCCCGAACCCAGCGGCTCGCCGTCTACGTCAGGCCGCGCGGCGGTCCGCGCCACGGCGCGTGACGCGGGAGACCCGCGCGGACGACGGGAGACCCGCCCGGACGGCACGTGTTACAACGGGCTGGAGGGTCCGATCGTCCAGCAGGGAGTGTGCTCATGTCAGTCTCGCGCCGTCGGCTCCTGGCCGGGACGGGCGCGGTGGGGGCGGGGATCGCCTTCAGCGGCGCCGTCGAGCAGCTGTTCGCGGGGGACGCCGACGCCGTGCCGGTCGGCGGCCGCGACGGGTACGGGCCGCTGGTGCCCGACCCGAAAGGCGTGCTGGACCTGCCGCGCGGCTTCCAGTACACGATCCTGTCGCGCGAGGGGGAGCCGCTCCGGTCCGGGGAGGGGCCGGTGCCGAGCCATGCCGACGGGATGGCGGCGTTCGCCGGATCAGGAGACCGCACCTGGCTCGTCCGGAACCATGAGAACCGGCCGGACGCCGAGCACCGGGTGCCGCCGGTCAAGGGCGTCACCTACGACCCCGCGGGCCTCGGCGGCTGCACCGCGCTGGAGGTCGACCGCGCCGGACGGGTGCACACCGAACGCGTCGCCATCGCCGGGACGGCGGTGAACTGCGCGGGCGGCCCCACGCCGTGGCACACCTGGCTGACCTGCGAGGAGACCGAGGACAAGGCGGGCACCGGCGGCTACGCCAAGGACCACGGGTTCGTCTTCGAGGTCGACCCGTACCGGCGGGACAGGACCGTCCCGGAACCGCTGGCCGCGATGGGACGGTTCCAGCACGAGGCGGTCGCCGTCGACCCGCGTGACGGCGTCGTGTACGAGACCGAGGACGCGTTCGAGAAGCCGTTCGGCCTCTTCTACCGGTTCCTGCCGAAGAAGCCGAAGGGCGGGGCCGGGAGCCTGCGGGCGGGCGGACGGCTTGAGGCGCTGCGCGTCCCCGACGTCCCCGACCTGTCCGTCGTGCGGAAGCCGGGCACGGTGTTCGACCGCGTCGAGTGGCTGCCGGTGCCCGACCCGCTCGCCAAGGAGACGCCCATCCGGTTCCAGGACTTCGGGCCCGGCGGCGTCACGCACGCGCAGAAGCTGGAGGGCTGCTACTGGGGCGGCGACCGCGTCTACTTCGTGTCGAGCTACGCCCGCAAGAAGGAGGGGTCGGGCGCCGACCATTTCGGGCAGGTGTGGTCGTACGAGCCGTCCGCGGGCCGCCTCACGCTGGTGATCGTGTTCGGCCCGGACACCGACGTGGAGGCGCCGGGCGAGTCGCCGGACAACATCTGCCTCGCCCCGCACGGCGGCCTGATGGTCTGCGAGGACGGCGGCGGCGCGCAGCACGTCTACGGCGTGACGCGCCGGCGCAAGGTGTATCCGATGGCCCGGAACAGGCAGAACATCGGCACGGACGGCAAGCCCGAATGGGGCGAGTTCGCCGGCGTCACGTTCTCCCGCGACCGCCGGACGACGATGTTCGTGAACGTCTACGACCCCGGCACGACCTTCGCGATCACCGGCCCCTGGGACCGCCGCTAGCCCTCGTCCCGGGCGTCAGCCGTCGCGGCGCCGCGCTGCGGCCCGCCGCTCCTCGATCTCGCGGGCGCGGGCGGTCTGCGGCGTGCCGTCGCGGTCCCGGCCGAGCCTGCCCGCCGCCACCGACGACGCCAGGACCTCGCAGATCAGCCGGACGCCGAGGAGGCTCGTCACGTCCGACTGGTCGTAGGGCGGCGAGATCTCGACCATCTCCATGCCGAGCAGCCCCTCGGCGGCGAACCGGCGGACGAGCTTCAGCACCTCGCGCGGGTACAGGCCGCCGGGCTCCGGCCAGCCCGTCCCGGGGGCGAACCCGGGGTCGACGGCGTCGATGTCGAACGACAGGTACACGCCCTCGGCGCCGCCGCTCCAGGCCACCTCCAGGGCGAGGTCGGCGGTCCTGTCCACGCCGAGCCGCTCGACGTCCTCCGCGGTCATCACCAGCGAGCCGCCGTCGCGGACGGTGCCGACGCCGGGCCGCGGGACCTGCCAGCCGCCGATCCCGATCTGGACGAGGTTGCCCAGGTCGAAGTGGTGCTCGTGCGCGGCCCAGTAAAAGGGCGTGGTGTGCATGCGCTCGTCGAGGTCGCGCTTCTGGGTGTCCAGGTGCCGGTCGAAGTGGATGACGCCGATCTTCTTGCCGAAGGCGTTCATCACGCCCCTGGCGGTCGGGAAGCCGATCGAGTGGTCGCCGCCGAGCACCACCGGGAACGTCCCGTGCGCCACCAGGTGCTCGACGCCCTTGGTGATCTGGTCGAACGCCTTCTCGATGTTGGCCGGGGTGATGAAGATGTCGCCGACGTCCACCATGTCGAGCTGCTCGCGCAGGTCGATGCCCTGCTCGAAGTAGTACGGCGAGTACAGCGACGAGATCCGCCGCATCCCCTCCGGCCCGAACCGCGGTCCGGGACGGTAGGTGGTGCCGGTGTCGAGCGGCGCGCCCACCACGGCGACCTCGTGCTCGCCGACCCGGTTGACGTCCTCCAGGAACGGCGCCCTCAGGAACGTGTTGATCCCGGAGAAGTGCGGCAGCTCGCCGCGCTGGAAGGTGGACGCCAGTTCCTTGTCCTCGATCGAGTCAGCCGGGGGGAGACCGAGCCGGTGCGTGCGGCGCAGCTCTTCCCGGTACCGGTCGTCGGTGAGCTCCGCCTCCAGGTGCTTGGCCTTCTCGCCGTCCAGTTCGGCCCGCGGATCCTCGTCCGCGCCTCGCCCTCCCATGCCGCGCCTTCCCTTGGGTGACCACGCGTACGCAGGCGTTGCTTCCCGGTGGGCGTGCCGATAGCGCAAAGGCGAGGTAGGGCTTCGGTCAGATGCGGCGCAGGCGCACGCGCTGGACGGCGTGCTTGCGGTCCTTGTGGAGGACGAGCGTGGCGCGGGCGCGGGTCGGGAGGATGTTGGAGACGAGGTTGATCTCGTTGACGTCCCGCCAGACGCGCTGGGCGAACGCGGCGGTCTCGTCCTCGTCCAGCTCTATCGCGTACTTGTGGAAGTAGGAGCGCGGGTCGGTGAACGCGGTGCGGCGCAGCGCGAACAGCCGGTCGACGTACCACTGCCGGATGTCCTCGACCCGGGCGTCGACGTAGATGGAGAAGTCGAAGAAGTCGGACACGCCGAGCGCGCCGGGCGGCGGGGCCTGCAGCACGTTCAGCCCCTCGACGATCAGGATGTCGGGGCGCCGGACGGTCTGCGCCGCGCCCGGGACGATGTCGTACTCCAGGTGCGAGTACACCGGGATCGACGCCTCGTCCGCGCCCGACTTGATCGACGACACGAACCGGACGAGGGCGCGCCGGTCATAGGACTCGGGGAAGCCCTTGCGGTCCATGATCCCGCGCTCGGACAGGACGGCGTTCGGGTAGAGGAAGCTGTCGGTGGTGACCAGCTCCACGGTCGGGTGCTCGGGCCACCGGGCGAGCAGCGTGCGCAGCAGCCGGGACGTCGTGGACTTGCCGACGGCGACGCTGCCCGCGATGCCGATGATGAACGGGGTGGGCTGGACCTCGCCGCCGAGGAAGCCGCTGACGGTGTCGCGGAGCCGTCCGTCCGAAAGGAAGAACAGGTTCAGTAACCGCGACAGCGGCAGGTACACATCCTCGACCTCCGCGATGTCGATCGGGTCCTTGAGACCGCGCAGAGCGTCCAGTTCGCCGGGTGTGAGGGGCAGCGGCGTGTTCTCGCGCAGAGCCCGCCAGGCGTCCCGGGAGAGTTGCACGTAGGGGCTCGGCACGCTGTCCCATCCGGTCGTCATGGCTGAACAGTAACCGGGCGGCTCGGCCGGTCACGGCGTTTTCACCGGTCGTCCACGTTAGCGTCACCCGACTACGCCACTTGCGGTAGGCCCTGGTCGGGGCACCGAATAGAGTTGCCGCCATGTGCGGAATCGTGGGGTACGTAGGCGGCCGTCCGGCGCTCGACGTGGTCGTGGAGGGCCTGGCGCGGCTGGAGTACCGCGGCTACGACTCGGCCGGGGTGGCCGTGCTGGCCGACGGGAAGCTGGCGACGGCGAAGCGCGCGGGCAAGCTCGTGAACCTCCGGGGCGCCCTGGCCGAGGAGCCGCCGCCCGCCGGGACGCTCGGGATGGGGCACACGCGGTGGGCGACGCACGGCCCGCCGAACGACCGGAACGCGCACCCGCACGTCGACTGCACCGGCTCCGTCGCGGTGATCCACAACGGGATCATCGAGAACTTCGCCGAGCTGCGGGCCGAGCTGGAGGAGAGCGGCCACGGGCTCGCCTCCGACACCGACACCGAGGCGGTCGCGCACCTGCTGGAGGACGAGCTGAAGGCCGTCGGCGGCCTCGCCGGGACGGCCGGGTCGGGCGGCGGGCTCGCCGAGGCGATGCGCCGCGTCTGCCGCCGGCTGGACGGCGCGTTCACGCTGGTCGCGGTGCACACCGGCGACCCGGACCTGGTCGTCGGCGCCCGCCGGAACTCGCCGCTGGTCGTCGGGATCGGCGACGGGGAGAACTTCCTCGCCAGCGACGTCGCCGCGTTCATCGCGCACACCCGCGACGCGATCGAGCTCGGCCAGGACCAGGTCGTCGAGCTGCGCGCCGGCGGGGTGGAGATCACCGACTTCGAGGGACGTCCCGCCGAGGTGCAGGAGTACCACGTCGACTGGGACGTGTCGGCCGCGGAAAAGGGCGGCTACGACTACTTCATGCTCAAGGAGATCGCCGAGCAGCCGCGGGCGGTCGCCGACACCCTGCTCGGCCGGATCGGCACGGACGGCCGCCTCCGCCTGGACGAGATGCGCATCCCCGACCGCGAGCTCCGCGAGGTCGACAAGATCATCATCGTGGCGTGCGGGACGTCCTACCACGCCGGGCTGATCGCCAAGTACGCGATCGAGCACTGGGCGGGGCTGCCGTGCGAGGTGGAGCTGGCCAGCGAGTTCCGCTACCGCGACCCGATCCTGTCCCCGGCGACGCTGGTCATCGCGATCTCCCAGTCGGGCGAGACGATGGACGCGCTGATGGCCGTCCGGCACGCCAGGGAGCAGAAGGCGAAGCTCCTCGGGATCTGCAACGTCAACGGCTCTACGCTGCCGCGCGAGTGCGACGGCGTCCTGTACACGCACGCGGGGCCGGAGATCGCGGTCGCGTCCACGAAGGCGTTCCTCACGCAGCTCGTCGCCGTCTACCTCATCGCCCTCTACATCGCGCAGGTGCGCGGCACCAAGTGGGGGGACGAGGTGTTCGCGATGGTGCAGCTCCTGGAGCGGATGCCGGAGAAGGTCGCGAAGGTCCTGGAGACGATGGAGCCCGTCCGGGAACTGGCCCGGTCGCTGGCGGGGG
This sequence comes from Actinomadura sp. KC06, assembly GCF_004348735.1. Lineage (GTDB taxonomy): Bacteria > Actinomycetota > Actinomycetes > Streptosporangiales > Streptosporangiaceae > Spirillospora. Next base: position 12,856 of record NZ_SMKT01000004.1, on the reverse strand, counting down.
AGCGGTGCGTGCTGTTCCTCGGCCGCCACGTCGGCTTCCCGGTCGCGCTGGAGGGCGCGCTCAAGCTCAAGGAGCTCGCGTACATGCACGCGGAGGGCTTCGCGGCGGGCGAGCTGAAGCACGGCCCGATCGCGCTGATCGAGGAGGGTCTGCCCGTCGTGGTGATCGTGCCGCCGCGGGCGCGGGACGTCCTGCACGACAAGATCGTGTCGAACATCCAGGAGATCCGGGCCCGCGGCGCCCGGACGCTCGTGATCGCCGAGGAAGGCGACGAGTCGGTGGTGCCGTACGCGGACACGCTGATCGGCGTCCCGGCCGTCCCGACGCTCCTGCAGCCGCTGGTCACGACCGTCCCGCTGCAGGTGTTCGCGTGCGAGCTAGCCACGGCGAAGGGCCACGACGTCGACCAGCCGCGCAACCTCGCCAAGTCCGTCACGGTCGAGTAGGCGCGAGTGGCGGGCGAATAGCGCGGATTGCCCGGAACCTTTCGCCGCCGGGTCGCGTCCCACGAAGATCGGGACCGGCCGGTGTCGGGAGGATGACGGGTGGCAGGACACGGCGACCTCGGGAACGGCGACCTAGTAGACCGCCGGTACCCCGACGAGCATGACGATCACGACGGTCATGGCGGGTTCGGGATCGAGGCGCGCGGCGTGACGCGGAGCTTCGGCTCCGTGCAGGCCCTCGGCGGGCTCGACCTCACCGTCCCGTACGGGCAGGTCACGGCGCTGGTAGGGCCGAACGGCGCGGGCAAGACGACGCTGCTGCTCATCCTCGCGACGCTGCTGGCGCCCGACGCCGGCCTGGTGCGGATCGCGGGGCACGACGTGCGGCGGCGTCCGGCCGAGGCCCGCGACGCGCTCGGCTGGATGCCGGACACGTTCGGCGTGTACGACCAGCTCACCGTGGACGAGTACCTGGCGTTCTTCGCCGACGCCTACGGGCTGCCGAAGGACGAGCGCCCGCGCCGGGTCCGGGCGCTGCTCAGCCTCGTCCACCTGGACGACCGGCTGGGGCAGCCCGTCCACGCGCTGTCGCGCGGGCAGAAACAGCGGCTCGGGCTGGCCCGCGCGCTGGTGCACCGCCCCCGCGTCCTCCTCCTGGACGAGCCCGCGTCCGGCCTCGACCCCCGCTCCCGGATCGAGCTGCGCGACCTGCTGCGGTCGCTGGCGGCGGACGGCGTCGCGGTGCTGGTGTCGAGCCACATCCTCAGCGAGCTGGAAGAGATCGCGGACCGGGTCGTCCTGGTCGACAACGGCCGGACGGTCGGCGACCACGCGATGGCGGACCTCACCGGTGTGGAGGCCCGCGTCCGGTGGCGAATCCGGTCGCTCACCCCTGACCTGCTGGCCGAGACCCTCGCCCGCGTCCTCGACGGGCGGGCGGGCCTCGAACCCGCCGCCGGCCTGCCGGGCGGCGCCGAGGTCGGCCCGCTCACCGAGGCCGAGGCCGCCGCGCTGCTGGCCGAACTGGTCGCCGCGGACGTCCCCGTCACCGGCCTCGCGCCCGCGGGCAGCGCGCTCGAATCGGCGTACCTGGCGATGACCGAGAACCGGAGGTGAGGCGGCCATGACCGCACACGGCGTCGGCCTGATGGCCAGGCAGGAGATCAGGACCCGGCTGCGGACGGGCCGCTGGAAGACGCTGCTGGCCGTCTGGTTCGTGATCGTGAACGGGCTCGGGCTGCTGCTGCGGCTGGCGCTGGAGGCCGACGGCACCTCCGAGTTCGGCCATGAGGGCGTGCCGATGTTCGGCGGCGTCCTGCTCGGGGTGCTGGTGCTGACGCTGCTGGTCACCCCGGCGCTCGGCGGCCAGTCGATCAACGGCGACCGGGAGCGCGGGACGCTCGCCACCCTCCAGGTCACCCGGCTCACGCCCGGCGAGATCGCGCTCGGCAAGCTCGCCGCCGCCTGGGGGACGGGCCTGCTGACGCTGCTGCTCACGCTGCCGTGCGTGCTCTGGCCGGTGGTCGAGGGCGCGGTCGGCATCGGACGCGCCGCGGTCGTCCTGCTGGTCATCGCGCTGCTGATCGGCGCGGTCTGCGCGGTGTCGCAGGCGTGGTCGGCGCTGCTCGCGCGGAGCGTCACCTCCGTCCTGATGTCGTACCTGACGGTGTTCGGGCTGCTCGTGGGCACGGCGCTGCTGTACATGATCGGCGTCCCGCTCACGGCCGAGCGGGTGGACCACGGCGACCACGTGCACACCAACGAGCACACCGAACGGGTCTGGTGGCTGCTCGCCCCGAACCCGGTCGTGGTGCTCGCGGACGCCGCGCCGCGGCTGCCCGAGCGGGAGGTCGTCATCGACGGCCGGGTGTACGAGCGGACGCCGGCGTCCGACCCGCTCGGCGATCTCAGCCGGGAGGTGCGCGACATCCGCGAGGGCGACGACGGGGACGAGCACGCCGTTGTCTACAGTTCCGCCGGAACGCACACGTACGGCGGGTACAACAGGTCCGAGAGGGACGACCAGAAGTCCGTCTGGCAGTACGGACTGCTCTTTCATCTCGCCCTCGCCGGCGGTTCCGTCGCCCTCACCAGGGCCCGTTTGCGAACGCCTCTTCACCGTGTGCCACGCGGCGTTCGCGTGGCGTGAGAATCGGGAATGCGCACGCCGTCGGGCGCAATTCTCCGACCCTGAGAGAATCTCAGTAAAGTGAAATTTGCAGGGACGCTTTCGGGGGTGCTTTCAGGGACGGTCGAAACGGCCGTCCCGTACTCCCCGGACGAAGACCCGCCATTCAGCGAGGTCGAACGCGAGGCGAGTCTCGGCGTCCTCGGTGTCCCGTACGGATATCGCGCCCTCGTCGAGGCGTGCGACCTCGACGCATGTGGTGGTGGCGCATCGGGAGCTCCTTCTCCATCGGGCGGGCGGTGTCCCATGGACCAAACTCATTCCGGCTCCTGCCTCGAAAGTTGCATTTGCCCGCGGCCGCGCTGCCGGTGCCAAGCACAAGGTAACAAGATCACAAAAAACTGCTGATCACACCCGGGTCAGGACGGTGCTCTTGTGGCCGGCGGGGTGAGGAAGGAGCAAAGTTTCCGGTGTGACGGCTACGAGCCGAGTCCCGTGCGGACCCGGCTCGCTCGCTGCGCTGCCCCACCGCGCCCTCGTGAGGCGCCGGGCGGGGCTCATTCACACGTCATCGGCCCAAATCGAATTCGCCCTTCTTGGCTCGTTCGACGAACACCCGCCACTCTCCCTGGGAGAACGACAGGACCGGGCTCTGCGTGCCGTACTTGGCGTCGCGCGCACCAATGAAATCGGACGAACCGACCAATGAGGCGACTTCGACGCATGTGTTGCTCGCCCCGCAGTGGGCGCTTCTCCTCCATTGTGGAGCAGGAGTGGCGAAACGGGACACTCGGTGCCTTTCACAAGGGTTGAGCCGCTCTGCGGGCCCTCACCAGGCATCCCTGGCCTCGATGATGCGCCGCCGCGACTCGGCGGCGTCGAGAGCCTGGTCGGCCAGGCTTTTATAGGCAAGCCTGTACATATAAGTGACAGCCTCTTCCGCAAAGTGGCTGATCGTGAGCGATTCGGTGTGCACGATATCAGGGAATACGATGTCGTGCACCGGTGAGAATTGCAGCAGGATAAAGGACTCGGCCAACACCGAGTGTGCCGTGTTCAAAGGCAGTATCTGCACCGTCACGTTCGGAAGCTCCGTCATCCGGAAGAGATGTTCGAGCTGCTCGCGCATGACCTTCTGGTCGCCGATCCGGCGCTGCAGAACCGCCTCGTCGAGAACCGCCGAGAGTTCCAGCGGATGCGCGCGGTGCAGCACCTCACGGCGGCGCATTCGCACGTCCAGGCGGCGTTCCAGTTCCTGCGGGGGCAGGGTGGCCAGGTCGCTCCAGCCGCCGATCACATTCCGCGCGTAGCTCTCGGTCTGGAGGAGGCCGGGGAACACGGTGCTGCCCCATTCCCGCACGGCCGTGGCCTCGGACTCCAGCGCGATGAAGTCGGCCAGCGAGCTCGGGAGGTCGCGGTATTCCTCCCACCATCCGCGCCGTGCCGCGTCGTTCGCCAGCGCGATCAGGTCGTCGCGGCGCGAGCCCTCGATCTCGTACAGGTCGAGGAGCCGCAGCACATCGCCGATCTTCGCGCCGGTCCGCGCGTTCTCGATGCGCGAGACTTTCGCGGTGGACCAGGTCAGCCGGTCGGCGACGTCGTCCCCGGTGAGTCCCTGCCGCTCGCGGAGCCGGCGGAGTTCCGCGGCCAGCCGCCGCTGCCGGACGGAGGGACCTCGGGAAGTGCTCATTGCTCGGGCCTCTCCAGTCCCTGCGGACTGATCTGGGCGCATTCTGCCGCACCCGCGTGCGGCAATGCGAATACATCGGACCGGGTGTGGAAGATTCTACGGCCGATCATTCTTGGCCGCACATGACACCGAAAGTTGCACTGCAAGGTACTAATGCCCTGGGCGCGAGGTTGCGGAAAGCGTTCGCGTGGCACCCTGAGGATGTGATCGACATGTGTGCGATCACGAGTGTGTGAGCTACGTGGGGAGCCGCGGATGAGGTACGCGCACGAGGTCGGCAAGGTGCGGGCGGCGGAGCGGGCGCTGATGGCCCGGCTTCCGGACGGCGCCCTGATGCAGCGCGCCGCCGCCGGCCTGGCGGCGGTGTGCGCCCGCGTCCTGCCCGCCGTGTACGGGTCGCGCGTCGTCCTGCTCGCCGGCGGCGGCGACAACGGCGGCGACGCCCTCTACGCGGGCGCGCGGCTCGCCCGGCGCGGCGCCCGCGTCCGGGTCGTCCAGGCGGGTTCCAAGATCCATGAGCAGGGGCTGGCGTCGCTGCGCCTCGCGGGCGGGCGGCTCCTCCAGGACGGCGAGGCCGCCGCCGCCATCGCCGGCGCCGACCTGATCATCGACGGGCTGACCGGCATCGGCGGGACGGGCGGCCTCCGCGAGCCCCAGGCCCGCTACGCCGCGCTCGCCTCCGAGTCCGCGGGCCTCGTCGTGGCCTGCGACGTCCCGAGCGGTGTCGACGCGAGCACCGGCCAGGTCGCGGGCGCCGCGGTCGAGGCCGACGTCACCGTCACCTTCGGGACGCACAAGCCGGGCCTCTTGATCGATCCGGGCGCGTCCTACTGCGGCGTGGTCGAACTGGTCGACATCGGTCTCGGCCCCGACCTGCCCGACCCGGACGTCGTCGCGCCCCGCCCGGCGGACGTCCGGCCGCCCGAGCCCGGCCCCGAGTCCGACAAGTACCGCCGCGGCGTCGTCGGCATCCTCGCGGGCGGCGACGCGTTCACCGGCGCGGCCGTGCTCAGCGCGGGCGGCGCGGTGCACGGCGGCGCGGGGATGGTCCGCTTCGCGTCCGTCGCCCGGCCGGTCGAGCTCGTCCGGCAGCGGTGGCCCGAGGCCGTCACCACGGTCATCGACCCGGGCTCGCACGAGCCGAAGGTCCTCGAACGCGTCGGGCGCGTCCAGGCGTGGGTCGTCGGCCCCGGCCTCGGCACCGGCGACGCCGCCGAGTCGCTGCTGGAGGCCGTGCTCACCACCGACCTGCCCGCGCTCGTGGACGCCGACGGCCTCACCGTCCTGGCCCGCCGCCGCGACCTCCTCGCCCGCGCCGCGCCGACCGTCCTCACGCCCCACGCGGGCGAGCTGGCCCGCCTCATCGGCGGTGACCGCGACGCCGTCGAGGCCGCCCGGCTCGACCACGTCCGCCGCGCCGCCGCCGAGCTGTCCGCGACCGTCCTGCTCAAGGGCTCCACCACGCTGGTCGCCGAGCAGGACCGTCCCGTCCGGGTGAACCCGACCGGCACGCCGCGCCTCGCCACCGCCGGGACGGGCGACGTCCTGTCCGGCCTCATCGGCGCCCTCCTCGCCGGGGGCCTGCCCGCCATGGACGCGGCCGCCGCCGGCGCCTACCTCCACGGCCTCGCCGCCCGCCTTGCCTCCGCCCCGTCCCCAGGCCCCGAGGCGCCCATCACCGCATACGACGTGATCCGCTCCCTGCCCGCCGCATTTCGCGCCGTCCACGGCGTCGGCCCGGCTTGAACCTGGGTACAGGCAATGGCGTCTTATTGGACAGGGAGTGCCGTTGGAGCGCTCCCTGACGGGCCGGACTGGCCATGACCTGGGCCGTGATGCCCCGGGCATGGCATTGAGGGCGGCAGACTGATGGGCATGAACGTTCCAGCGGAGGCGCGTGTCGATCTCGGCGCGATCGCCGGCAATGTCGGTCTGCTGCGCGAGCGCGCGGGGGGCGCCGAGGTCATGGCCATGGTCAAGGCCGAGGCGTACGGGCACGGCCTGGCCGAGGCCGCCGGGGCCGCGCTCGCCGGCGGCGCCTCCTGGCTGGGGGTCGCGAAGCTGGGCGAGGCGCTGCGGCTGCGGGACGCGGGCTTCACCGTCCGGACGCTGGTGTGCGTCGGCGTGCCCGGCGAGCCCTACGAGGAGGCCGTCGCCCGCGACATCGACCTGACCGTCGGCGCCGGGTGGCTGCTTGAGGAGGTCGTCCAGGCGGCGGAGCAGGCCGGACGCGCGGCGCGCATCCACCTGAAGGCCGACACGGGCATGTCGCGCGGCGGGGTCCGCGGCCGCGACTGGGAGGAGCTCGTCGACGCCGCCCTCAAGGCGGAGGCGTCCGGACGGGTGCACGTGGTGGGCGTCATGTCCCACTTCGCCTGCGCGGACGAGCCCGGCCACCCGTCCATCGCGGCGCAGATCGGCGCGTTCACCGAGATGACGGCGTACGCCGAGGAGGCCGGGGCGCGGTTCGAGGTCCGGCACCTGGCGAACTCGGCGGGAGCGCTGACGGTGCCCGAGGCCAGGTTCGACCTGGTCCGTCCGGGTATCGCGATGTACGGGCTGACGCCCATACCGGCGCTCGGCACGTTCGGGCTGCGTCCCGCGATGACGCTGGTGGCGGACGCGGCGCTGGTCAAGCGGGTCCCGGGAGGCAGCGGCGTGTCGTACGGCCACACCTACCACACCGAGCGGGAGACGACCCTGGCCGTTGTCCCGGTCGGGTACGGGGACGGGATACCCCGGCACGGGTCGAACCTGCTGCAGGTCCTCGCGGCCGGGGCCCGGCGGACGATCGCCGGACGCGTCTGCATGGACCAGTTCGTCATCGACCTCGGCGACGACCCGCTCGCGGCGGGCGACGAGATCGTCCTGTTCGGGCCGGGCGACCGGGGCGAGCCGACGGCGCAGGAGTGGGCGGACGCACTGGGCACGATCTCGTATGAGATCGTCACCCGCATCGGGTCCCGGGTACCGAGGGCGTACCCGGGAGGGGCGCTGTAGGAGGCGCGCGTGGGCAGCAGCAGGCGCAGGATCGGCATCGCCGGCACCGTCGCGGGTGTCGGCGCGGCCGGGGTGGGGGCGGCCGTCGGCCTGCGGCGGGTCGCGGTCGGCCGGGTGCGGCTGCGCCCCGACCCGGACGCCGACGAGCCGTTCGGCGAGCTGCGCGGCCGGGAGCTGACCGTCGAGGCGAGCGACGGCCTCCCGCTGCACGTCGAGGTGGACGGCCCGGACGACGCCGACCTCACCGTCGTGTTCAGCCACGGCTACACCCTCAACCAGGACTCCTGGCACTACCAGCGCCGCGACCTGCAGGGATCGCTCCAGATGGTGTTCTGGGACCAGCGCAGCCACGGCCGGTCCGGGCGCGGCGACCCCCGCAACGCGACGATCGAGCAGACGGGCGACGACCTGTACGCGGTGCTGAGGGCGACCGTCCGGCGCAAGCAGCCCGTCGTCCTCGCCGGGCATTCCATGGGCGGCATGTCGATCATGGCGCTGGCGGACCGGCATCCCCAGCTGTTCAAGCGGCAGGTCGTCGGGGTGGCGCTGGTCAACACGTCCTGCGGCGACATGGCGGAGCTGACGCTGGGGCTGCCGCTGGTGCTGGCGAAGGTCGTCCGGCCGCTGGCGCCGCGGACGCTGCGCGGCCTCGGCCGCCAGGCCGACCTGGTGGAGCGGGCCCGCGGGCTGGGCGCCGACCTGGCGTTCGTCGTGACGCGGAAGATGGCGTTCGCGGACAAGCAGGTGAGCCCGTCCGTCGTCGGTTTCCTGGAGCAGATGATCAGGGCGACGCCGATCGACGTGATCGCGGAGTTCTATCCGGCGCTGATCGCGCACGACAAGATCGCCTGCCTGGACGTCCTCGGACGCGTCCCGACGCTCGTGCTGGCGGGCGGGCAGGACCGGCTCACCCCGGCCGGGCACTCCCGCCGCATCGCCGATGCGCTGCCGGACGCGGAGCTGGTAGAGGTGGAGGAGGCCGGGCACGTGCTGCCGCTCGAGTACCCGGGCGTGGTGACCGGCGGCCTGCGCCGGCTGATCGACCGCGTCCGGCCGGAGTACGAGGAGGAACGCACCGCGTGAACGCGATCACGATCAGGGTGCCCACGGCGGAGGACATGCGCGAGCTGGGCGTCCGCCTCGCGGGGCTGCTGCGTCCCGGCGACCTGCTCGTCATGACGGGCCACCTCGGGGCGGGCAAGACGACGCTCACGCAGGGGATCGGCGAGGGCCTGAAGGTGCGCGGCCCGATCACCTCGCCGACGTTCGTCATCGCGCGGGTGCATCCGTCGCTGGCCGGCGGGCCGCCGCTGGTGCACGTGGACGCCTACCGGCTGGGCGGTTTCGCCGAGCTGGACGATCTCGATCTCGACGCCTCGGTGGAGGAATCGGTGACGATCGTGGAATGGGGAGAAGGGCTCGCGGAGGGCCTTGCCGACGACCGGCTGGAATTGATCATTTCGCGCGGGGACGGCCCCGGAGAGGAACGCGAAGTAAGGCTCGTCGGGGTCGGTCGTCGCTGGTCAGAGCTGGAACTGGCGGCCGGCTGAGGTTCCTTCGGGGAACCTTGATGCCTTTACAGTCCGGCTGGGCAACTTTACGGCGACATGTCGTATTCTTTGCCGGAACGAACCTCACGTTCGCGACATATCGATTCTCGCAGCGGGAGTTGGGATCCGGTGAGTGGGAGCCATCGCGGCGGCAGTGACCGCGGCACGGGAGATGCGGGCGAGTACCCGCGCCACCCGGCCCATGACCCGCGCCGCTCGCCGGCCGCGGGCGGCGGCCGGACGTACCGCAGCGAGACCGGCCCGTACCAGACCGGCAGCGACCCGTACCGCACAGACAGCGGCGGCTACAGCTCCGACAGCGGCGGCTACCGCACGGGCAGCGGGGCCTACCGCTCCGACAGCGGGGGCTACCGCTCCGACAGCGGCGGCTACCGGACGGGCAGCGGCTCGCACCGCTACGGCGGCGGGAGCCGCAACACCGGCAGCCACCGCGTCGTGCGCGAGCGCCGCCGCGACGGCAGGCGCTGGGCGGTCATCCTCGGCGCCCTCGGGGCCGGGATCGGCGTCTGCGTGCTCGCCGTGTTCGCCGTCCTGACGGGTGTCGGGGCGAGCGACGACCCCGGCGGCGGCCAGGCCGTCGGCAGCGCCGCCACCGAGAGCGCCCCGATGCCCAAGGGCGAGCGCACCGCCGTCCCCGACTCCTGCACGATCGTCGGCCAGGACCTCGTCGACAGGCTCGCGCCCGGCGCCGCGCGCACCGAGGCCGACAACTACCAGGGCGACGACCAGCAGAACCAGTGCGTGTGGGGCGCCTACGCGGGCGACGCCAAGCGCCAGCTGACCATCGAGCTCCGCGCGATCCCCGCCGCCGGGGCCCAGACACCCACCGACGCCGCCCGCGCCAAGTTCACCTCGGAACGGGCCGCCGACGAGTCCGGCAAGGGGCTCCTCGCGGGCCAGGAGCTCACCGACAAGGTCCGCCTCACCGATGTCGGTGACGACGGGTACGTCGTCTACAGCGTCGACGACGGGCAGGGCTCGGGCGAGGCGATCGGCAACGTCCGGCTGGGCAACGTCCTCATCACCATCCACTACTCCGGCTCGGACGACGGCGACCCCCTGCCGTCGCAGCGCGCCAGAGACGGCGCCGTCGACGTGGCGAAGGCCGTGATCCAGGGCCTCAACCAGTCCTGACCCTGTGTCATCTGACCCGTCGCCTGACAGGCGTCACACCGGACGGGACCTGTAGGCTTACAACCCGTGCTGGTCTTGGCTTTCGACACCGCGACCGCCGCGATCACCGTGGCGCTTTACGAATGGACACCCGGTGAGGGCGCCGTGCGGCGCGGCGCGGCCGAAGCGGTCGACCGGCGCAGGCACACGGAGCTGCTGACCCCGTCCATCGCGAACGTGATGGCGGAGGCGGGCGCCGCACCGGACGATCTCAGCGCCATCGCCGTAGGCGTCGGGCCGGGCCCCTACACGGGATTGCGCGTCGGGCTGGTCACCGCCCGTTCCATGGGCGAAGCGCTCAGCATCCCGGTGCACGGCATCTGCACGCTCGACATCATCGCCTGGGCCACCGGACGGGACGAGCCGTTCGCCGTCGCCACGGACGCCCGCCGCAAAGAGCTCTACTGGGCGCGGTACCACTCGTTCCGCGCGCGCGCCACGGCGCCTGCCGTGGGCCCGCCCGCCGACGTCCTGGACGGGGCGCCGCACGGCCTGCCCGTCGTCGGCGAGGGAGCCGCCCTGTACCCGGAGATCTTCGGCGAGCCGGGGCACGAGCCGCTGCTGCCCACCGCGGGCGCGCTCGCGGAGCTGGCCGTCGCGCGCCTGGCCGGGCTGAAAGGCCCGGACCTCCTGCCGCCCGAGCCGCTCTACCTCCGCCGTCCGGACGCGAAGGAACCGGGCCCGCGCAAGAAGGTGACACGGGCGTGAGCCCGCACGAAACGGGACGCATCGTCCTGCGGGCGATGTCCGGCGCGGACGTCCCCACCGTCCACCTGCTGGAGCAGTCGCTGTTCCCCGAGGACGCGTGGAGCGAGGACATGCTCACCGGCGAGCTCGCCGACCAGCCGCGGACGCGCCACTACGTCGTCGCGGAGGCGCCCGGCGGCGAGATCGTCGGCTACGCGGGCCTCGCCGCGGCCGGCGGGCAGGCCGACGTGCAGACGATCGGCGTCCGCGCCGACCAGCGCAAGTCGGGCGTCGGCGCCGCGCTGCTCGCCGAGCTGCTGGACGAGGCCGCCCGCCGGGGCAGCGAGGCGGTGTTCCTGGAGGTCCGCGCCGACAACGCCGCGGCCCGCCGCCTGTACGAGCGGTTCGGCTTCGACGAGGTCGGCATCCGCAAGCGCTACTACCAGCCCTCCGACGTGGACGCGATCGTCATGTGCCGCAAGCTCCGCGACCGTCCGCCGATGGGCTTCACCAGGGAGAACACGTGATTTCGGACGAGCCGCTGGTGCTCGGCATCGAGACGTCCTGCGACGAGACCGGCGTCGGGATCGTGCGCGGCCACACCCTCCTCGCGGACGCGATCGCGTCCAGCGTCGACGAGCACGCCCGGTTCGGCGGCGTGGTGCCCGAGGTCGCGTCCCGCGCCCATCTGGAGGCGATGGCGCCGACGATCGAGCGGGCCCTCGCCGACGCGGGCGTGGCGTTCACCGACGTCGACGCGTTCGCCGTCACGGCCGGGCCCGGCCTGCCGGGCGCGCTGATGGTCGGCGTCGCCGCCGCGAAGGCGTACGCGCTGTCGCTCGGCAAGCCGCTGTACGGCGTCAACCACCTGGCCGCGCACGTGTGCGCCGACCAGCTCGAACACGGCCCGCTGCCGAAGCCGTGCGTGGCGCTGCTGGTGTCGGGCGGGCACTCGTCGCTGCTGCTGGTGCCGGACGTGACGGGCGACGTCCGCTCCCTCGGCGCCACGGTGGACGACGCGGCCGGTGAGGCGTTCGACAAGGTCGCCCGCGTCCTCGACCTCGGCTTCCCGGGCGGCCCGGTCATCGACCGGATGGCCCGCGACGGCGACCCGGCCGCGATCGCGTTCCCGCGCGGCAAGTACAACGACGGCACCTACGACTTCTCGTTCTCCGGCCTGAAGACGGCGGTGGCGCGCTGGGTGGAGGCCAAGGAGCGCGCGGGCGAGCCGGTCCCGGTCGCGGACGTGGCGGCGTCCTTCCAGGAGGCCGTCGTGGACGTCCTGACGCAGAAGGCGCTGAAGGTCTGCAAGGACAACGGCGTCCACGACCTGCTGATCGGCGGCGGCGTCGCGGCCAACTCGCGGCTGCGGGCGCTCGCGGCGGAACGCTGCGAGCGGGCGGGGGTGCGGCTGCGCGTCCCGCGCCCGAAGCTCTGCACCGACAACGGCGCGATGGTCGCCGCGCTGGGCTCCGAGCTCCTCGCCGCCGGGGCGTCCCCGTCCGCCCTCGAACTCCCGGCCGATTCGAGCCTCCCGATCGAGTCCGTCCTGCTCTGAAGCCCTGGCCTCAGCAGTCGGCCAGGAGCTTGGAGAGGTAGTCCTCGTAGAGGGGGACCTGGGCTTCGTCTATGACGCGCGTGTGGTCTTCGGGGAGGAGGTCGAGGAGGCTGCGGACGTCCCAGTAGGGGTCGTGCGGGTAGCCGCCGGAGACCTGGTCGAACGCGCAGAGGAAGCGGTCGGCGATGCCGGGCCCGTAGCGGAGGGCGAGGCCGCGGCGCATGTGGGCGATGTCGACGGCGATGGGCCCGGACGAGGCGTCCGACCAGTCGACCACGCCGGTGAGCTTGCCGTAGGACCACAGCGTGTTGTCGGCGTGGTAGTCGCGGTGGATGAACCGGGCGGGCGCCTCCGGAGCGGGCCGGGCCGCGATCTCGTAGGCGCGTTCCCACAGGTCGGGGCGGTGCGCGTGCTTGGGCGGGCAGCGCTCGTCCAGCCGGTTGTGCGGGACGTACGGCGGCATCGTGGACGCGCCGTTCAGCGTGTGCACCGACAGCAGCGCGGCCGCCAGCTGGATGAGGTACTCGGGCAGATCGTCGGGGGACGGGCGCGGCGGGTGGCCGGTGAGGCGGGTGATGAGCAGCGCGGGGACGTCGCAGTAGG